>JAAYZQ010000079.1 GCA_012514775.1 Anaerolineaceae bacterium | reverse complement strand
CCGTACATGGCCGTGGGGCCGTGCACCTCGGACGCGGGGAAAAAGCCCCGCTCGCGAAAGGCCCTGAAGACCGTCTCCATCTCGCCCGACATGTACATCTCGAGCACCATGGCCTCGGGCGGGATGCCCGCCTCCACGCCCAGAGTAAAGGCGCTCATCACCGTTACGCCGATGACGGCGCCGATGGTCTGCTCCACAAAGAGGTCGAGGTCCGCCTCGCGCCGGGCATCCAGCTCCAGGACGCCGGCCTTTAGCGCGCCTGCCGCGTCGGCAATGCCCAGGAGGCGGGCCAGTGCTTTGCCGCTGGCGTCCTGTTCCACAGAGCCATAGGCCAAAAAGCCCTCTCCGCTCTGGAACCTGCTGCGAACGTGCTCACCCCCCATCCGCGGCGCCAGGAGCAGTACGTCCATCCCCGGGGGCGCCGACACCAGCCCATAGGCCAGGTTGTAACCGGAAGCCATGAGGATGGCGGCCCCGGGCGACAGGTGGGGGGCGATGCTGCCGGAGAACAGGTCGGAGATCACCTCGTCGGGCAGGAGGATGAGCACGACGTCCGAGCCGGTGACGGCCTCCTCGATGGGCAGGACGATGAACCCATCGCGCCTCGCCTGTCCGGCGTACTCATCCTCGACGTTGCCGACGACGAGCTCGCGAATCGAGCCGTCCCGGGCGGCGACGTCACGTAGGTTAAGGGCCAAAGCACGGCCCAGGTTGCCATAGCCCAGGACTGCCACGCGCTCGCCGGCCAGTGCTCCAGGCTCCGCATCGCCAGACCGCCAGAAACGGCCAGGGTTGTGTGCTGTCATGCTGTCCATTCTCCTTGTTTTCGAGTAGTCGATTGGTGAGACGTTCCGTCTACGACGCGCCGGTACAGGCCGGTGCGGTTCCAGCCGAGGGCGAGACCGGCCATGAGCAGGCTGCCCGTGGCCCGCCACGTGCGCCACGTGCGGCGCATCGTCACCCCCAGGGAGCCAACGGCTCGCGCTGCCCAGGCCAGCCCTTCCTCCAACTGCTCGGGCGTCATCCTGGACGGGACAAAGACGGCAGTGCTCAGGTCGTACCGGCTGTAGTCTTCCGGGAAGTGGGTGTACAGCAGCCGTCCCTGCCGGGCCAGGCGGTCGTACAGATCGGTGCCCGGGATGGGCGTGAGCAGCCCGAAGTGGGCAATGTCCAGGCCGGTTTCCAGGACAAAGTCGACGGTCCGCTGGAATATGTCCGGCCCGTCGCCGTCATAGCCAAAGATAAAGGTGCCCGACATAGCCAGGCCTTGATCGTGGATCCGCTGGATGCATTCGGCGTAGTGGTCGACGCCGATCTTCAGGTTGACACCCTTGCGCATGAAGCGCAGGCTTTCCTCGTTCAACGATTCGAGCCCCACGAGCACGGTCATGCAGCCGCTCTCCTTCAGGGCGACCAGCATCTCGTCGTCGCGGGCCACGTCCAGGGAGGCCTGCACGGCAAACGAGCGTCGCACGCCTCGCCGGGCGATCTCGCGAAAGAGACTCAGGGCCCACTCGCGGTCGACAAACACGTTCTCGTCTGTGAACAGGATGGGCCGCCGCGTCGTTGTGGCCAGTTCGTCCACCACGTCCAGGGGCGGCCGCGCCCGGTAGCGGCCGCCTTCCATCTTCCACAGGCTACAAAACTCGCAGCGATAGACGCAGCCGCGGGACGCCGACACCAACTGCAAGACATACGAACGGCTGTAGGCGCTGCGCCTGGGCAGGGGCAGGTTCTGCAGTGGGTACTCTGTTCCCGACCGAGGGGAGGGGGCTCCCCCATCGGAGGACGTGGCTCCCCCGTTATAGCGCGGCTTGAGATTGCCGGCCTCAAAGTCGGCAATGAGCGCCGGCCAACTGCTTTCCGCCTCTCCCTGGTATACCACGTCGACGTACTGCTGGGCTTCGTCGGGCACCAGGGTGGCGTGCGCCCCGCCCAGCACCACGGGCACCCCCTTCTGGTGAAAACGCCGTGCAATCTCGTAGGCTCGCGGCACGGTGATGGTCAGCGAGGTCAAGGCCACGAGGTCGGGCTCCAGGTCGTCCGGCAGCTCTTCTGCCACCTCGTCGACGATGCGCACCTGCCAGTGGGGCGGCGTTAGCGCGGCCACGTAGGCCAGAGCCAGGGGCTCCATGCTGATGGCGCCGCCCGCGTGGGTAAGGCGACGCGTGCGGCGTCCCTGCCGGGCGCCTGTACCACCTGGCGAGCCAGCCCGGGTCAGGGTGTCGTCAGCGCGCAAAGGCTCGCTCGCCCCGGCATCCACGGCCATGGCGGGATTGATCAAGAGCAGTGTAGGCGCCATGGCGGCTAGATCACGTCCTTCCTTTTCTGGAAGACAACCGTCATCCCCAGGACGACGACGCTGATGACGCCCAGGGCCAGCCAGCCCGTCCTTGTCTCCTCCTCAAAGGTCCAGCCATAGTCCTCGTAGATCTTGGCGATGGTTCCCTCTGCCCCGCGGACCGACTTGGCCCGGTCCGCCTCCCAGTCGCGCAGTTCTTCGCCATAGGCCAGCGACAGATCGCGGTATTCCTCACCCTGCTGGTTGCGCATCTCCTCATACTCGGCGCCCTGTGCCTGGCGCAGGTTCTCGTACTCGCTGCCCTGCTGGCGCAGCTTTTGCTCGTAGCTCTCCTGGTCGGCCAGGATGCCGCTTGGCCTGGGCGGAGGCGTCAGCGTCGGGTACGGGGTAAAGGTCGGATGGGGCGTCGGCGTCGGCGGCTCGACCGGCTTTTGCGCGGCCAGGGCCTCCCGCGCCGCCTCGTCGTAAAAGTCCGTGGAGCGGATGCCCGGGAAGCGACACACCTCGAACATTTGGATGCCCATGCACTTGCAGCCCAGGCGGTCCTTATCGTCCTGCGTCAGGTCGTCCCACTGGTCTTTGGGCAGTTGCCAGCATGGGTCGTTGATGATGTCGGTGCCGATGCCCGTCGTCCGCACCAGCGCCGAAAAGGCCCAACGGGTCGAGGTCACGGCGCTCAGCGCTTCGCCGCCGGGCATGAGGTCCCGGGGCAAGAGGGCGCCGGCGAACAGGAATTGGGGCACCAAGACGATGACCACCAAAAAGAGGGCAATGTTCTGGTTGGGCGACGCCGCCGAGATGAGCAGCCCGAGCATGTAGCCCGACAGGGTGCACAAGAAGATGGTCACGTACATGGACAGGTACCCACCGCCCTCGAGCTGCGGGTTGACGAACACCTTCTTCGAGATCAAGAAGACCGTCGCCTGGTAGGCAGCCAGCACCACGCCCACCCACACCTTGGACATGATGTAGGGCAACAGCCTGAGCACTACGGTGCGCTCCCGCCGGTAGATGTCGACCTCCTTGACGATCTCGCGCACAGAGCTGAGGGCGCCGGTCAGGATGCCGATGAGGCCCATCATGAACAGCATGGTGATGATCTGCCCGGCGTTGCCGCGCTCCAGGTCGAACAGCTCCCGGCCCCAGATAAAGTCCATGAGCCCGATCATGGGCGCCACGGCCAGCATCAGGGCCAGGCCGACTTTGTCCTGCGCCATGATGCGTAGATTGCGGGCCGAGAGGATCAGGAACTGGCGAAAGCTGGAGATCTGGCGCTTGCGCTTTGGCCTGGCAATGCGCTCCGGGGCCGGCGTCTTCTGTTGTTCCCGCAGCCCCTGGAGCCGTTTGACGACATACTCCTGGAACTGGGGCGCCTTTCGGAAGCGCTCGCCCCACTCCTCGGGGGTGCCCCGCTTTTCCAGGAGCTGGTAGATGTCGTCGAACTCGACCTTGTCCTTGTAGCGGCGCTCTTCCGGCGTTCGGTAAGCCTCAAAGTAGTCCAGGGCCTCGTTGGGCGGCCCGTAATAGGCTAGGTAGCCGCCCTTGGCCAAAAAGACCACCTGGTCGCACATCATCACGTTCTTGGTGGCGTGGGTGACGAGGATGACCGTGCGGCCCCCGTCTGCCAGCTCCCGCAGCAGCTCCATCATCTCGGTCTCGGTGCCCGGGTCCAGCCCGGAGGTGGCTTCGTCCAGGAAAAAGAGACCCGGCTTGGTCAGGAGCTCGACCCCCATGGATACCCGCTTCCGCTGGCCGCCGCTCAACGCCGTGAGCAGGTTGTTCTTCTGCCGGGTGAGCCCCAGCTCCTCGATGACCTCCATCACCCGCTCGTGCCGCTCCTGCTTGGTCGTGTCGGCCGGCATGCGCAGTTGAGCGGCATAGTCGAGGGCGCCATAGACCGTTAGCTCGCGGTGGATGATGTCTTCCTGCGGCACGTAGCCCATCTCGCTGCGGTACTCGTCCATGTGGGCGTACAGGTCCTGCCCGTTGACCAGGACCTTGGACTTCTCGCCGTTGGCCGGATTGAAACCGGTCAGGGCATTCATGAGCGTCGACTTGCCCGCGCCGCTGGCACCCACCAGGGCCACAAACTCCTTGGGATAGATCGAGATGGACACCTTCTTGAGGATGTTGGCCGTCTTGGTGTACCACTTCTCGATGCGCAGCGCATCCAGCCGCATGTTCCCGGCTTCGTCAAAGTGGGTGATGCCGTCCTCCTGGAAGACCAGCCGGTGAGAGCCGATCTTGATCTCGTCACCCTCCTTGATCCAGGCCTCCTTCTCCACCCGCTTGCCGTTCACAAAGGTGCCGTTGTCGCTGTTCAGGTCGCGCAGCCGGAAGCGAGCGCCGAACTGCTCGATAACGGCGTGGTAGCGCGATACGCGTGGGTGCTCGATGACCAGGACGTTGCTGCCGTGGCGGCCGATGGTGATGCGCCGCCCGCCGGCCCGCGCACCGTCGCCCGCCCCGGGAAGGTTGCGCATATCGAGATAGCGCGTCTGCGGCGCCTGCACCCTCCTGCCGCCCGCTTCGCCGTCGGCCGGCAGGAAGCCAACGTGCGCCCGGTACTGGAGGGCGATGGACGGCGCCACGTACAGCACGTCGCCGTCGGACAGGACGTGCTCCCGCACCCGCCTGCCCTGGTACGTGAGTCCGTTGGTGCTGTCCAGGTCGACGATGCGATAGGTGCCGCCCTGGCGCTCCAGGCGAGCGTGGTGTCCCGAAACGAGGTTATCAGGGATGACCAGATCGTTGCCCGGCCTGCGCCCCACGGCTACCACGTCGCGATCCAGGGGAAACTTGACCACGGCGTGTTGATGGTAGACCGCCAGCCCCGGCTGCTGCTGGGGGCTGATGCGCACTCGGTCGCCCGGGCGGGGTGGCGGCGCCTCGTTGGGGCCGGGCACCCAGACCCGCAGCACAAAGCCGCCGATCTGGACCGTGCTGTTCGGACCCAGGGTCACCGGCTGGCGAGGAGCCAGCCGCTGCCCTTCCACCACTGTCCCGTTGCTGGAGCCCAGGTCGCCGATGGTCCACCCGTCGCGGTCCAGCTTCAGTTGGGCGTGCTGCCCTGATACCCTGGTGTCTTCCAGGATCACGTCGTTGTTCTGGCTGCGTCCCAGGCTCACCGCCGGCCGGTATAGGGGCAGCAGGTCCTGCCCGCCGGAGGGGGTCTGGATTTGCAGGATGCCGAGCAGTCCTTGCTCTCTCATTCCGGCGCTCATTCTGCGTGTCTCTCCCGTTGAAGGATGGCGACGACGATACGACCGGCGCCTGCCAGCAGGAGCAGGATCAGTCCTGCGCCGGTCAGGTAGACGCCGTTCATCAGGCGTATATCGAACTCGATGTACTGGGTGATAAACTCTACCACGTCTACGAGCTGGATTCCAAAAAGGACGGTCAAATCGCGCAGCTTTTCCATGTGCTGGAGATAGTTGACGACGTCAAAGCCGACCGCCCCGGCGGCGACGAGGCCCGACAGCAGGTAGACCACGCCCGGCACCACCGACCTGTGGTAAAAGAAGATATCAACCACCAGGGCAATGGTGCTGACGATGGCTATGGCCAGCGTGAGCCGGCCATAGCCCTGCATGCCGTCGACGCGCATGGTGAGATTAAAAATCGAGTCTTGCCCCGACAGCGAGGCGACCAGGTTGG
>JAAYZQ010000550.1 GCA_012514775.1 Anaerolineaceae bacterium | reverse complement strand
GGCCGACCTGATGCGCACCCGGCAGGTGGATTACGGGGAACTGCTGCCCGAGCTGCACCGGCGGCTGGACCTGGTCAACCTGTCGCACGACGTGTTGGACCTGTATCCCATCGAGCTATCGGGCGGGATGAAGCAGAGGATGGTAATGGTGCTGTCCACGCTGCTGAATCCCTCCATGCTGCTGGCTGACGAGATCACCTCGGCCCTGGACGTGTCCAGCCAGAAGGCCGTGGCCGAGATGCTCGTCGGGTTCCGCGACTGGGAGTTTGTGAAGTCCATCATCGTCATCACCCACGACATCTCGATCCTGTACCAGATCGCCGACAGCATCCTGGTGATGTATGCCGGGCAGTTGGTGGAAAAGGCCTCGACCAAGACCATCATCAACTCGCCGCGACACCCCTACACCCGGCTGCTCATCTCGTCGCTGCCCAAGGTAGGCGTCAAGTTTGCCGAGCGGCGGCTGGCGGGCATCCCCGGCAACCCGCCGCTGCTCCTGAATCCCCCCGAGGGCTGCCGGTTCCGGGACCGCTGTCCCGTGGCCTTTGAGAAATGTCACGAGGTGCCACCCTTCCTCCCCGTCGAGCTCGGCCACTCGGTCGCTTGCTGGAAGGAGGTTTGAGCCATGCTGACGCTGGACAACATTTCCAAGGTCTACAAGGTCGGCACCTTTGGCAGCCAGGAGTTGCACGCCGTGCGCGACGTCAGCTTTGACGTCCGCGACAGGGAGATCCTGTCGCTCATCGGCGAGAGCGGCAGCGGCAAGAGCACCATCGGCAAGATGATCCTGCGCCTCATCTCGACCACCAGAGGCTCGATCCTCTTTGACGGCGTGGACATTGCCACCCTCAAGGGGCCGGCCCTGAAGGAGTACTATCGCCGTGTGCAGGGCGTGTTCCAGGACCCGTTCAGCTCGTACAACCCCATCTTCAAGGCGGACCGGATCTTTCGCATGGTCCGCGAGGAGTTCTTCCCGGGCGTGGCCGCTCCCGAGTGGACGGGCCGCGTGGAGAGCGCGCTCCGCTCGGTGGGCCTGAACCCCGAGCACTGCTTGAACAAGTTCCCCCACCAGCTCAGCGGCGGGCAGCTCCAGCGGCTGCTGATTGCCCGCGCCCTGCTGCTCGACGTCCAGTTCCTGGTGGCCGACGAAATCATCAGCATGCTCGATGCCTCGACGCGCATCGACGTCCTCAACCTCCTGGCCGACCTCAAGGCCAGTGGTTTGTCGGTGCTGTTTATCACCCACGACCTGTCGCTCGGCTATTATATCAGCGAGAGGGCGGTGATTCTATACCGCGGCTGCGTGGCCGAGATGGGCGTTACCGGGCGCATCTACGACGAGCCGCTGCACCCCTACACCCGGATGCTCATGGCCTCGGTCCCGCGCCTGGACAAGAAGTGGGAAGAGGTGGAGGCCCAGCCGCCGGGCAACGGCCGCGAGCTGCCCACCGGCTGCGCCTACTATGACCGCTGTCCCGAGCCGCGCAAAGACGCCGAGTGCCTGGCCGGCAACCCCCGGCTGGTCGAGGTTGCGCCGGATCACCTGGTGGCCTGCTGCAAGGTAGGGTAAAGCAAGGACGGATCCGGAACCGAGGGACCGAGCCGTCCCCGTTCGGTTCCGAATCTGTCCCTGGCTCGCCCGCTCCAACCGAATCCCACCCTTTTTCCAACCAGCCTCAACCCCTGGCGGCCCGTCGCCGGGGTATAATGGGTCCGGGAGGGACTATGCAGATTTTAACCGACCTGGACCTGACGCGGCTGTTGACCCAGGCCAAGGCCGTGAGCACCATGGAGCAGGCCCTGGAGGCCCACGCCGCGGGCTCGCTCATCGCGCCGCCTCGTTTCGCGGTGGACACGCCCCGGGGCGGGCTGGTGTTCACCGCGGGCGCCGAGACGGGGCGGGCGCGGGCCCTGGGGTTTCGCGTGTACGACACCTTTGCCAGCGCCTCGCCCGACCGGACGCAACTGGTGGCGGTGTACGACAGCGACACGGGCGGCTTTCGCGGGCTGGTGGCCGGCATCCTCCTGGGGGCGCTGCGCACGGCGGCCATCAATGCCGTGGCCATCAAGCACATGGCCCGGCCCGACGCCCGCATCCTGGGGGTGTTGGGCAGCGGCTTCCAGGCGCGCCGGCAGGTGCAGGCCGCCCTTGCCGTGCGCTCCTTCGAGGAGGTGCGGGTCTACAGCCCGACAGCAGGCCACCCACGCGCCTTTGCCGCGGAGATGAGCACCGTGCTGGGCGTGCCCGTCATCGCCGGAGCGTCGGCCGAGGACGTGGTGCGGCGCGCCCACGTCCTCATCACGGCCACCACCAGCCCCACCCCGGTGTTCGAGGCCGGCTGGTTGCGGCCCGGCACCCACGTCAACACCATCGGGCCCAAGTACCGCGACATGCACGAAGTCTCGCCGGAGGTGGCCGCGCGGAGTGCCGTGGTGGCTACCGACTCGCTGGAGCAGGTGGACGCCTATCCGCGTCCCTTTTTCCTGGCGGGCACGCCCGACCGGGAGCGGATGGTGGAGCTGGGCGACATCGTGGCGGGCCGGGAGGCCGGTCGCACCTCGCCCGACGACCTGACCCTCTTTTGCTCGGTGGGCCTGGCCGGCACCGAGGTCGTCCTGGCCGACACGGCGCTGACCCTGGCGCGCCTGGAGTAGGGCGCAATCGCCGGCGGCCCTCAAGCCTCGGCGGGCCGACGGCTCAGCGGTTCAAGGCGTCACTTTCACACCGGTTATCTGCCCGAAATTGGCCGCGACCTGCTGCACGACGTTGCTGATGTACACATTCTTGCCGTCCCTGGGCAGGACGGCGAGGAAGGTGCCGACGTCGGCATAGTAGTGCAGGGTGGAGCCGCGGACGTAAAAGCCCTCGCGCGTGGGGTCGAACTCGTAGCCGCCCAGGTGGTCGCGCACCAGCTCGGCCATGACGCCCAGCAGGCGGGGGCCGGGCAACAGCTCCAGGCCGTCGCGCAGGTCATCGGCGGCAAGGGTCGCCTCGTGGCCGCAGTCCAGGGTGATGCCCGCCGGCAGGCCGGCCTGCCAGTGCCGAGGCCCCTTGAGGCAGTTTAGCTGCACCGCTCCGTCCCGCTGGGAGACCGCGAAAAGGCTCTCGCCACAGACGGGGCAGGCCAGGGGGCCCTCCTCGCCGCATTCGGGCTCGGCGCAGGCGCAGACGATCTGGGCCGCCAGGTCGCCCCGCAGCGCCACGGCCAGGTCGAGGGCCGGCCTCTGCAGGGTGCCGGTCTGCCGGCCCTCCTGCTTGAGGGTCAACACCTGGCTCAGCAGCTCCAGCACGATGTCCTTCTGCAGTGCGCCGGCGTAGGGCGCCAGGGCGGCGACCCTTCGCAGCCCCATGGTCTGGACGTAGGCCGCCGGCTCGTCCTGGAGATCGCGGAGCACGCGGATCACCTCGCCCAGGCTCTCCATGGCCCACGCCCGGAACTGGCTGGCCTGGAGCCGGCCGGAGAGGGTCAGGGCGCCCTGGGCGCAGGTCAGGCGCACGGTCGTGTCCTTGCCCGCCACCGAGATGCGATAGCTGGTGCTGCGCAGCTCGGGATACGCCTCCTCGAACTGGCCGTAGCCCTTCTCATAGGCCTTGCCGTCGGCGATGGTCAGCCAGCGAAAGCGGTCGGAGGCAGGGTTGGGCTTGTAGAGCTTGCCGCTGCGAAAGTGCATGGGGTTCAAGAAGCCGAGGGCGTTCTTGAACTGCTTGGAGATGACCAGGGGCGTGAGCAGGACGCCGGCCGCCTCTTCGATGGCCGACCGCAGGCTCTTGAGCACCTCGGGCTTGCGGGCGTGGATGGTGACATAACCGTCGGCGGCGCTGATCCAGAAAAAACCGTAGAGGGTCTCGTAGGTCGAAACGGCGTTCTCCTCGGCGTCGATATAGTCCAGCCGGCTGAGGAAGCGATAGGTGCCCTCGTACAGCCCCGCGGCGCCGGGCAGCGGGCCAAAGTCGTTGAGGAGAATGTCGCGCAGGGGCGGGAGGCCCTGGCTGACGTCACCGGCAAAGCGAGCGTTGTCGTCGACGAGGGCCTGGGCCAGGCGCTCGTCGAACCCGTCCATCCAGCCCTCGGCCAGCCGGCCGGGGCTCACGAGATAGATGTAGAAGGAGGGATGGCTGCCGTAGCGGTACTCCTCAAAGTAGGTGGCGATCACGGCGTCGTCGATCTCGGAGCAGGCGTCGATGAGGCGGGCCAGCTCCTGGCGGGTGAGGCGCATGACGGCCTGGCGGGGGCGGCGCGGCTTGCGGGCCAGGGCGGAGCGGAACCGAGCGGCCAGGCGCGCCTCGCCCTCGTCGCCGCGAGAGTGGTCGTTGACCATCTGGCGCAGGCCAAAGACGGGGATCTGTTGCAGGTAGCGGAGGCGCTCGCTGGCCCCGGCGCCCGGGCCCGGCGACGCCTTGACTTCCAGGGTGGCCATGATGATCACGCTCCTTTCGGCCGGTTGCTGCTGCCGGGCGCTCGCCTGGGATGGGCACCTGCTGGCGG
>JAAYZQ010000549.1 GCA_012514775.1 Anaerolineaceae bacterium | reverse complement strand
GCAGCGTTGCCACCCGGAATAAAATTTCGGGGGTGCTCGAGTCCCGGAGGGCTCCGCGGTCCTCAAAACCGTCTGTGGGGTGCTGCAGAAGCAGCCCAGGTGGGTTCCCTTCGCGTTCACTCAGGACAGGCGACTCCCGTGCACTCCCGCCTTGTGATGAGCGCATTATGGAAGGCGAAAGAGTAGTTTCGCCTTCCATGGTCGCTCTCCCAGGCGCTGATCTAATCTGAGCCCAAATTCACAGCAGCTTCAAGCCATGCACCTCTCCGCGCAGCTTCAATTGAGGACAACAGGTCTTGGTTGCACGATCCTCGCAACGGTAGTATAATCAAGTCAGGAAAATGCCTCTCGGCTCTTCTCAGCTCGGGGTCTGATCCGGCGCAGGGTAGTGCCAATGTGAGCACGGTATCCTACGAGAGCTCGTCCCGCGCCAGGGAGGGGTTCTCTTTTCTTCTCTGTGATCTCGGTGCCCTCTGTGGCAGAGCACCAGGTGGTCTCGGAAAAGCACGGCACCCCGCCCAAGCAGTACCGGTGGTGAGTGGCAGGTTGAATCACTGAAAAGATGAGAGGGATGAAAGCACTGACGCTCCCTCAGCGTCTTTACCGCTTCAGTGGCCTCAGTGCCCTCAGTGATTCAGTGATTCAGGCGCCGGATTGTTATCCGGCACGAGCAGGTGGCAGGCCGACGCGAGCGGATGGCAGGCCGGCGCCAGCAGATGCCAGGCGGGAGCGAGGAGATGGTGCCCCGGGCGGCAGAGGGTTGGCATGGGACGGGGATTGGTGCTAGAATAGGCCGTCACGACGAACTGCAAAGGGGTGCCCGGAATGAATCTCGTGTTGCTGCTGTTGCTGGGCGCGATGTGGGGCTCGAGCTACATGTTCATCAAGGTCACCGTCGCCGACGTGCCGCCCTTTACCCTGGTCGCCGGCCGGCTGCTGATGGCCGCGGTCATCCTGTGGGGCATCCTGCTCGCCCGGCGGCAGCCGGTGGCCCGCAGTCGCTCGGCGTGGGCGGCCTTTGCGGTCATGGGCCTGTTGAACGGCGCGGTGCCCTACGTGCTCATCACCTGGGGCGAGCAGACGATATCCAGCGGCCTGGCGGCGCTGCTGCAGGCCACCATGCCCATCTTTACCGTCATCATGGCCCATTTTATCACGGAGGATGAGCACATCCGGCCCAGGCGCATCGTGGGCATCGTCGCCGGCTTTGCCGGCGTCCTGGTCCTGATGCTGCCCGACCTGCGGCAGGGGCTGCGCGAAAACATCATGGGCCAGATGGCCATCGTCGTCTCGTCCGTCAGCTATGCCGGCGCGACCATCTTTGCCAAGAGGGTGCTGCGCGGCCATGCGCCCCTGATGGCCACCACGGGGCAGATCACCACCGGCGCGCTGTTCACCCTGCCCCTGAGCCTGGTCTTCGAGCGGCCCTTTGGCCTTTCGCCCTCGCCCGAGGCGCTGGGGAGCTGGCTGGGCCTGGTCCTCATCGGCACCGTCGTGGCTTATGTCATCTACTACGGGCTGCTGGCGCGAACCAGCGCCACCTATACCAGCACCGTGACCTATATCATCCCGGTCAACGGGCTGATCCTGGGTGCCCTCGTCCTGGGCGAGCCGCTGACAATCGTCATCCTGGCCAGTGCCGTGCTGATCCTGGCCGGCGTGTTGCTGGTAAGCAAATAACAGGAGTTTCCCTTGGCGACGCTGAAACGTCTCTTTGCCTTTCTCAAACCCTACTGGAAAACGCTCGTGGTGAGCGGCGTGCTGCTGCTGGGCCGCGCCGGGATGGAGCTGGTGCCGCCCCTCTTTCAAAGGATCATTGTCGACCAGGTCATCGGGCCACGGGACCTGCGGCTGCTGGGCTGGGCCGTCGGCGGCCTGGTGGCGGTCTATGCCGTGCAGCAGTTGGTCAACTCGGGCGACATGTTCATACGCCACGCCCTGGGCGAGAAATTCCTCCTCGACCTGCGGGTGCACCTCTACGCCTACCTGCAAAAGCTGTCGCTGTCGTTCTTTGAGCGGCGATCGACGGGCGAGCTGATGTCGCGGGTGACCAACGACGTCAACGCCCTGGAGAACTTTGTGACGCACGGCTCGGCGCTGGCCCTGGTGGACCTGCTGCGGCTGGGGGGCGGGGCGGTAATCCTCCTGATCCTGGACGTGCGGCTGGCCCTCCTGGTCCTGCTGCCCGTGCCGGTGCTGGCCGTGGCGATGCGGATGTTCAACACGCGCATCCGGCCGGTCTATCGCGGCGTTCGCGCCCGCCTGGGCGACCTCAACGCCCAGCTCCAGGACAACCTGTCGGGCATACGCGTCATCCAGGCCTTCGGGCAGGAAGAGCGCGAGCTGGCGCGCTTTGCCGTGGAGAGCACGAACTATTACCAGGCCCGGGTGCGGGGCATCCGCTACTGGTCGACGTTTTTCCCGGGGATGCGCTTTGTGGCGTCGCTGGGCACGGCCATCGTCCTGGGCGCCGGGGCGTGGATGGTGGTGCAGGGCCAGATGAGCCTCGGCACGCTGGTGGCCTTTCTGTCGTACATGACCTCGTTCTACGAGCCCATCAACCGCCTGACCGAGATCGACAACGTCTTCCAGGAGGCCATCGCCGCCGGCGAGCGGATCTTTGAGCTGCTGGACGAACCGCCCGACATCCAGGACGCGCCCGGCGCGGTGGAGCTGCCGGCCATCGAGGGCAGCGTGGTCTTTGACGACGTGCACTTTCGCTACGGCTCGCCCTGCCCGGGCGTCGTGGCCGAGGGCTATGACGCCGATCGCGACGTGCTCCACGACGTGGACCTGGTCATGGCGCCGGGCGAGGTAGTGGCCCTGGTGGGCCCCAGCGGCGCGGGCAAGACGAGCATCGCCAACCTGCTGTGCCGCTTCTACGACCCCATCCACGGGAGGGTCCTGGTCGACGGCCACGACCTGCGAGAGGTGCAACTGGCCTCGCTGCGCAAGCAGGTGGCCGTGGTGCTGCAAGACACATTCCTGTTCAACAGCAGCATCCGCGAGAACCTGCTGTACGGCAAGCCCGACGCCACGGACGAGGAGCTGCACGCCGCGGCCCGGGCCGCCTACGCCCACGAGTTTATCGTGGAGCTGCCCGACGGCTACGACACCGAGATCGGCGAGCGGGGCGTGCGGCTGAGCGGCGGGCAAAAGCAGCGCCTGGCCCTGGCACGGGCCATCCTGGCCGACCCGCGCATCCTGATCCTCGACGAGGCGACGTCGTCGGTGGACGCCGAGGCCGAGTACCTGATCCAGCAGGCCCTGGAGTCGGTGCTCAAGGGGCGTACGGCGCTGGTCATCGCCCACCGCCTGAGCACCATTCGCGATGCCGACAAGATCGTCGCCCTGGAAAACGGGCGCATCGTGGAGGTGGGCGACCACCACGAGCTGATGGCCCGCGGCGGGCTGTACAGCCAGCTCTACCAGCGGCAGCTCGAGCTGTCGGGATAGAGAGGAGCGTTGAGAATGACCCACCGTCCACAGCCGTCTACGTTTTCCATCGTAGGATACGACCCCCAGGCGCGGGAGTGGGGTGTCGCCGTGCAATCCAAGTTCCTGTGCGTGGGCGCCCTGGTTCCGTGGGCCAGGGCCGGCGCAGGCGCCGTGGCCACCCAGGCGTATTGCAACACCTCCTTCGGGCCCGAGGGCCTGGCGTTGATGGAGCAGGGCGCCAGCGCCCAGGAGGCGCTCGATCGGCTCGTCGCCGGGGATGAGGGCCGCGCGCGCCGGCAGGTGGGCCTCGTGGACGCCAGGGGCGGGACCGCAACCTTTACCGGGGCGGAGTGCAGCGACTGGGCCGGCGGACTCACCGGCCCCAACTATGCTGCCCAGGGCAACATCCTGGTCAGCGGCGCCACGGTGGAGGCGCTGGCCAAGACCTTTGAGACGGCGCGCGGGGAACTGGCGGACCGGCTGGTGGCCGCCCTGACCGCCGCCCAGGCCGCGGGCGGCGACCGCCGCGGCCAGCAATCGGCCGCCGTCCTCGTGGTGCGCGAGGCGGGCGGCTACGGGGCCTACAACGACCGCTACCTGGACCTGCGGGTCGACGACGATCCGGCGCCCATCGAGCGCCTGAAGGCCCTGGTGGACCTCCACCACCTCTACTTCAAGCCCCCCGCGCCCGGCGAGATGGTCGCCATCGAGGGCGAGTTGGCCCGCGAGGTGCAGAGGATCCTGCAAAGGGCCGGCTACTATGACGGGCTGGTCACCGGCACTTACGATCCGGCAACCCGCAAGGCCCTGACCGAGCTCATCGGGACCGAGAACTTTGAGGAGCGCTTTGACGAGGCGAGCGGCCTCATTAGCAGCCAGGTGATGGACATCCTCCGGCAAAAGTTTGCGCCCGACAAGGCCTGAGCCGGGCACGATCGTTCGTCTACCATTCGAAAGGGGCGGAAGCTGGGGCTTCCGCCCTCGTTCATTTCCATCGACGG
>JAAYZQ010000548.1 GCA_012514775.1 Anaerolineaceae bacterium | reverse complement strand
GCACCCACCACCAACGGCGGAACCGGGCCGCACCGGGAAGCGTCTGATACGTGGCGTACAAACCCAAGGAGGAGGACAGCAATGAAGCACAGACGATGGTTGATGTGGAGCGTGTTGGCAGCGCTGGTGCTGGTCGCCGGCGGCCTGCCGGGTGCCGGGCAGCCGCCCACGCCGGCGGCCGCCCAGGGCGAGGGCCTGGAGCTGGCCGTGTACAACCAGGACCTGGCCCTGGTGAAGGACCTGCGGACCCTGGATCTGGAGGAGGGGCTCAACGAGGTGCGTTTTGACGACGTGGCCGCGCGCATCGATCCCACCAGCGTCCACTTTCGCTCCCTCACTGATCCGGAAGGCACCGTGGTCCTGGAGCAGAACTACGAGTACGACATCGTCGGCTCGGCCAGGCTCCTGCAAAAGTACCTGGGCCTGGAAATCTCGGTGGTGACGGAGGACGGGCAGGAGTATGCCGGCGAGCTGCTGAGCGGCGCCGACGACGTCATCCTGCAGGCCGCCGACGGCCAGGTGACGGTCCTCAAGCTGGGGCAAATCAAGGAGTTTGCCTTCCCGGCGCTGCCCGAGGGCCTCATCACCCGGCCCACCCTCGTCTGGGAGGTCGAGTCGGCCGAGGGCGGAACCCAGGACGTGGAGGTCACCTACCTGACCAACGGCATCAACTGGCGGGCCAACTATATCGTCGTCCTGGCCGACGACGAGGCCTCTCTGGACCTGGACGGCTGGGTGACGCTGGACAACCGCAGCGGCGCGGGCTACGAGGACGCCAGGCTCAAGCTCATCGCCGGCGACATCCACCGCGCCCCGACGGAAGGGGTCGTGGTCAAGGACATCGAGTACGAGATGGCCGCCGGGCGGGCGCAGGCCCCGGCCGTCGAAGAGCGGGCCTTTTTCGAATATCACCTCTACGAGGTGCAACGCCCGGTGACGGTCCGCGACCAGCAGACCAAGCAAATCGAGTTCGTCACCGGCAGCGACATCCCGGCGACCAAGTTCTTTGTCTACGACGGCGCGCAGCTCTACTACGGCGGCATCTATGCCCCCATCGACGATCCCAGCTACGGCACCGGCACCAACGCCAAGGTCATGGTCATGCTCGAGTTCCAGAACGGCGAGGAGGAGGGCCTGGGCGTGCCGCTGCCCAAGGGTACGGTGCGCGTCTACAAGAACGACGTGGACGGCTCGACGCTCCTGGTGGGCGAGGACGCCATCGACCACACGCCCCGGGACGAGTCGGTCCGCCTGTACGTCGGCGACGCCTTTGACATCGTCGGCGAGCGGCTGCAGACCAACTTCCGCGCCGAGTACGACGAGGACTGGATCGAGGAGAGCTACCAGATCACCCTGCGCAACCACAAAGAAGAGGACGTGGAGGTGCGCGTCGTGGAGCACATGTTCCGCTGGACCGAGTGGCGCATCCTGGAATCCAGCCACGAGCCCGAGACGACCGACGCCCAGACCATCGAGTTCCGCGTGCCGGTGGAGGCCGGCGGCGAGACCGTCGTCACCTACACCGTGCGCTACGAGTGGTAGGCCCCGGCCGGCCTGCCACGCCCTGAACGGCACGTGCCTGCCCCGGCCCCCGGGCGACCCACCCGGGGGCCGCGACGCCGGCCGGACGCATCTTACAGCTTTCCTGAATTTGACAAGCGCCTGGAGTAATAGTATACTGCCTGGCGCTGAGGGCAGTATAGTATCTGTGTGGCGGATTCGTCTAGGGGCCTAGGATACTGCCCTCTCAAGGCAGAGACACGGGTTCGAATCCCGTATCCGCTACCAGGGAAATGCCCACTCCTTTTGGGGAGTGGGCATTGCTTTTTGGCACCTGGGTGGGACGTGAAACACACCGGCACCCAATGGCGCCCCACCCGTGGCAAATCAGAACCATGAGCGCTGCCGCTGCAAGATCAAGCCCTCCATAGAACCAGGATCTGCCAGGCTCGAGAGCAGCTCGAGCGTAGCAGCCACGATCTGCCTCTGCTGCTCCTCCCGGGTGATCGTTGCAGTCCCATCGCCGGACTGCAGCCCATACCAGCCAAACTGGGCGTGGTTGCCGCCCTCGATGGCTACCCAGCGAGTCGTGTCTGGCAGCAGCGGCCGGGAAGCCGCGATCTTGTCCTCGGTGGCCAATCCATCAATGGTGGCATAGATGGAGCTCACAGCCAGAGGGTACCCGGACAGATCATCCGTCGACGCGGGATAGGCCGCCCAGAGCACCAGCCCTTGCACCGCTTCCGGATTCTGATACGCAAACCGGGCAGCCATGGCGCCACCCAACGAGTGGCCGCCCACCGCCCACCTGTCGATTTCCGGAAAGGCGGCAATGACCTCGGCCGCTTCATCGGGCGCAAAAACGGCCAGGTTGAGGGGCATGGGCACGATGACGACCAGGTATCCTTCCTGGGCAAATGCCTGGGCTGCCGGGGCATAGGAACGGGGATCAACACGACCTCCCGGATAGAGAACCAGGCCAACCGTGGGGTTGCCGGCCAGTGGCCTGAAAACAAGCCATGGCTCCGCTTCCACCTGCACCTCGGCACCGGACTCGAGTGCCGGGAGTGCTTCGGGCATCGGGCCCGCCGGCGTGCTAGCCCAGATGATGAAACCTACCAGGGCCAGGATCGCCAGAAGTGGCAACAGCCACCACCATCGTCTCAGAATGCCCATTCAGCCTCCCAGGGCCCCACTCGCGGAGCATCAGCTCCATGATCCACATTATAGCACCGGCCTGGCACCGGGTCAATTCGCTGTCCGGATTTCTTGATCGTTTCCTGCGGCACCCAAGGTGGGTGTGCTGCGCTGTGGGCTGACTGGACTGTTGACAGGGCAGCAAACCTGTCGTATACTCATCCTGCCTATGTATACTCACTGCATACCGGGTTCGTGAAAGGAGGCAACCATGTCCCAGACCGCGGACAGGTTCGCCCGTGTTCTCGGGGGCTGCCGCTCACCTGAAGGAAGAGAAGGAGATGCCACGCGTATCGCTTAACCAGACTGCTCCCGCTTTCAGCTTGCCCGATTTCTCCGGCAACACTGTGAGCCTGTCATGGACAAGCGGATTTCGGCTTGGCTGAGCCGGGTGTCGACAGGCTGGGTCGCCCTGGCGGCGCTCGTTATCTTCTTGCTCTTTGTCGCCCTGGTGCTGCCCCGGCAGGCCGGCCAGGCCGCGCAAGAGACCGGCAGCGCCGGTTCGCCGGACACGTCCTTCTTTTACACCCCCGCTGATCTGTACCGCATGGCTGAAGCCTACGGCGAGTCGGGGCGGCAGGCCTACATCCGGGCGCGCTTCACCTTTGACCTGGCCTGGCCGCTGGTCTACACCCTGTTCCTGGCAACCGCCATCTCCTGGACCTTTGGCCGGGCGTTTCCGCCGGATAGTCGCTGGCAGCGCGCCAACCTGGCCCCACTGTTGGGCGCCACCCTGGACTACCTGGAGAACATGTCCACGTCGCTGGTCATGTTGCGCTACCCGGCCCGGACGGCCGTGGTGGATCTGCTGGCACCCGTATTTACGGCGCTCAAGTGGGG
>JAAYZQ010000078.1 GCA_012514775.1 Anaerolineaceae bacterium | reverse complement strand
AGGCGTCGATGTCGCAGCTCTGGGCCTCCAGCATGCGGATGTGGAGGAGCTGCCGGGTATAGTTCCACTCGTAGATGGTGTTGTTGACGTCCAGGCCCTCGTAGCACTGCAGGCGGATGAGGGGCGCATCCAGGACCTCGGCCAGGGTCTTGGCCACCTGGGTCTTGCCCACGCCCGCCTCCCCCTCCAGCAGCAGCGGCTTGCCCAGCTTTAACGCCAGGAACAGCACCGTGCCGAGGGTGCGGTCCGTCACGTAGGCGTGCTCAAAGAGGATGCGTTCCAGCTCCGGGATCGTAGGAAAGGGCTGCGAACTCGAGCTCATTTTCATCTCTTTCTATGCCAGGGCCCCTGGCGCCGCCAACCTGTAAAAGTCTTGCCAAGTCCGGATTATACCTCATTCCCGGCCATTCGGCAACTTATGAGCCGGTGCAAGCGAGTATCGATAATCGATGATCTCTATCCCCGATCCAAATCCTGGAGAGAGCTTTGAATACAGTATGGCCCTGGTTGGACAAGGGAAAGGGTCTGTGCTATAATGGCTCACACACCCAAAAACCGTTCGTAAGTGGTCTCCGACTCATCTCGCTCCCGCGGGGACGGATGAGCGACACGGCGCAGGGAGTAATCCCTTCGCCCGCCATGGTGCAAAGGAGGCAGTGCTGTCCACTGCCCCGGGTTCGCCCGGGTGCGTGGAGCGCAGCCTCCTTTTTGTGTAGAAAGGGGGGCAAAGACGAAGGGCATCACTTGTTCCGAGGATGGAAAATGGATACGATCCGTGTAGAAGTGTGGCTGTATGGACCCATCGCGCGTTACGCAGGCGAAGCAAGCCAGGGCAGCCATGCCCACCTCTACTACGACCTCCCACCAGGCAGCACCATGGCTGAACTCCTCGACCTACTGGGCTTGCCCACCGAAGAAAAAGGCATCACCTTCATCAACGGCAGCCTGGCAGCACTGCCGGGACTCGAGACCGACCGCACCGTCATCCTCAAGGACGGTGACCGCGTTGGCATCTCCCATCGCAAGGCCATGTGGCCCTTCCAATATCGCTTCGGCGCCAGCCTGACGCCCGAGGTCCAGGAAGAGTTTCGCGACCGCACAGACAGGGGCGTGCATCACGCCTATACCGGGCCGGAAGACCAAACGTAGGCAGTATAATCTTTCGACAAAGGAGTGAGATCGATGAGCAAACTATTGCGAGTCAACATGACGGATCGAACGGTCAAGGTGGAAGAAGTCCCCGCTGCGTACAGGGAAATGGGTGGCCGCTGGCTGACGTCCACCATCGTCGCGCAGGAGGTAGATCCCACCAGCCATCCCCTGGGCCCCGGCAACAAGCTGGTCTTTGCCCCGGGCATCGTCACCGGCACCTCCGCGCCCACGAGCGCGCGCCTCTCGGTGGGCGGCAAGTCGCCGCTGACCGGCGGCATCAAGGAGGCCAACGCCGGCTCGCCCTTTGCGCCGGCCCTGGCTGCCATGGGCATCAAGGCCATCGTCGTCGAGGGCCAGCCCATCGAGAAGGACACGTGGTGGATGCTCCACGTCACGTGGGACGCCTCCACAAGCACACTGAACTTTGACTGGCTGCCGGCCGACGAGTATGCAGGGCGGGACGTGTACGAGGTCTTTCCCGAGCTCTACCAGCGCTTTGGCAAGGTGAGTGTGGCCGGCATCGGGAACGCGGGCGAGTTCCTGTACGGCAACTCGGGTATCGTCTTTGACGACAACGAGAGCCGGCCGGCGCGCTATGCGGGGCGTGGCGGTCTGGGCGCCGTCATGGGCAGCAAGCGCCTGAAGTTCATCGTCGTCGACCGCAAGGGCGCCCCCGGCGTCACGCTGGCGAACAAGGATGTCTTTGAGACAGGCCGCAAGAAGCTGACCGAAGCCCTCATGAGCCACGACATCACCAAGCCCCAGGGTGCTCTCAACAGCTACGGCACTGCGGTCCTGGTCAACATCATCAACGAGGCCGGTGCCCTGCCAACCCGCAACTTTGCCTCCGGCCGCTTCGAGCAGGCAGCCGCCATTGCCGGCGAGGCCATCTTTGAGGGGAACAAGGAGCGCCTCGGCAAGGAGCTGTACAACCACGCCTGCAGCCCCGGCTGCATCATCCGCTGCTCCAACACCTGGCACAAGCCCGATGGCACGGAGCACGTCTCCTGCGTGGAGTACGAGACGGCCTGGGCACTGGGCGCCGACTGCGGCATCGGCAACCTGGACGAGGTGGCCGAGCTGACCCGCCTGTGCAACGCCTACGGCCTGGACACCATCGAGGCCGGCTGCACCCTGGCCGTTGCCATGGAGGGCGGCCTGGCTTCCTTCGGCGACGGCAAGAAGGCCATCGAGTTGCTGCACGAAATGGGCAAGGGCACGCCCGTGGGCCGCATCCTGGGAGCCGGCACCGAGACGGCTGCCCGTGTCCTGGGCGTCCGCCGCGTTCCGACGGTCAAGGGCCAGTCCATGCCCGCCTACGAGCCCCGTGCCATCAAGGGCATCGGCATGACCTACGCCATCGCCACCATGGGTGCCGACCACACCTCCGGCTACACCATCGCCCCCGAGATTCTGGGTGTCAGCGGCAAGGTTGACCAGTTCGACATGGACAAGGCCGCCCTGGTGCGCAACTTCCAGTACGCCACCGGCTGGATCGACAGCACGGGCCACTGCCTCTTTATCGCCTTTGCCATCCTGGACATTGCCAGTGGCTTTGAGGGCGCCGTCGAAGAGTGCAACGGCGTTCTGGGCACCAACTGGACCATGGACGACGTGGGCCGCATCGGCAAGCAGGTCCTCGACACCGAGCTGGACTTTAACCGGCGCGCCGGCTTTACCAAGCTCGACGACCGGATGCCCGAGTTCATGCGCCTCGAGCAACTGCCGCCCCACAACGTCACCTGGGACGTGCCCGACTCAACCCTGGACGCGGTGTTTGGCTAGGCACCGCGGCGTCGTGAATCAATTCCGGGGTTCGCACCCCGGCTAGAAGCAAAAGCCTCCCGCCGGCCCGGGCCGGCGGGAGGCGGGCTATCGGATGATTACCGTTCAGGTCAAGCTGTTTGCCACACTGCGCGGCCTTGCCGGCCCCCCGGGGCTGGGCATTGGCCAGGCGTTTCCCGTCAAGCTGCCCGAGGATGCCACCGCTGCCGACCTCATCGACCACCTGGGCCTGCCCCCGGAAGAAGTCAAGCTCCTGTTCGTCAACGGGCTGTTCCGCACCCCCGAGCACGTCCTTGCCGACGGCGACGAGCTGGGCATCTTTCCGCCCGTGGGCGGCGGATAGCCGGCGCTGCGTCCCCGGCGGCGGCCATCCGGCTTGCCAGCCTCCCTCTACACAACCCAGCCCTACCACTTCAGGCGCATGCCTGCCAACTTCCGGGTCCGGTCCCTAGATGTACAGGCGCTGCCGGTCGACCTCGTCGCGCAGGATGCGCAGTTCTTCCTCGGATGGGGCCTCGTTCCGGCCGACGTCCGGCGGGATGATGAGCTCGAACCCGGTCTCGGCCACCACCTGCTCTACGGTCACGCCGGGTTGCGTCGCCAGCAGCTTCATCCGCTTCGTCTCGTCGTCAAAGCCCATGAGGGCCAGGGTACTCACCACGTACAGCGGCCCGGTGCCCGGCGGAAGCCCTGCCTCCTCGCGGGCTCCCGGCCCGCTGAGGTAGCCCGGCGTCGTCACGAAATCGCACTGCGGCACAAAACTGCGGGTCGAGTGGCGGATGATGATGATCGTCCGCCAGCACATGGATCCGACGTCGTTGGCGCCACCGCTGCCCGGCAGCCGCACCTTCGGCCTGTCGTGAGGGCCGATGACCGTGCTGTTCAGGTTGCCGTAGGGATCGATCTGGGCTCCTCCCAGAAAGCCGTAATCGATGAACCCCCTGGCCGCCGTCTCCATGGTGTCGGTGATGCCCGAGGCGTGGAGCGCCCGGTGAAAAGTGCGCGCCTCGCCCACGGCCATGGGCAGGTCTTCCAGGATGGCCCCCATGCCACCGAACTCAAAGACGGGGATCAGGCTGGGCGCCTGGCGGCGCTGGGCCAGCGACGCGGCCAACATGGGAATGCCGGTGCCGATAAAGGCCGTCGTCTCGTCCTCCATCAGGCGCGAAGCGATGCAGATCAGCAGTTCCGTGGGATTGTACTCAGGCTGGCTCATTCTCGTCGCTCCCTTCCGTCCACGACCCGCTCCAGGCGCTCTTCTCCCACCTTGGCCAGGTATGCCTGGTGATCCGGCAGGTCATGGATCCATTCCTGCAGATAAGCGCTGGCGCCCTCCTCGGTGGCGCTGGCTTCCACCCAGGCCTTGATCTCGGGCTCGTCGCGGCAGTAGCGATAGGCCATCTCGCCGGGATGCGAGCCAAAGGGCGCGTGGACAACGGCATCCACCAGGTAGTAGGGCACGATGGTGCGGTCGGGATAGCGGCGAATCTCATCCGTGTCTATGATCTCTTCGGCGCTGATGATCAGCCGCTTGCAGGCCCGCGCGAACTCGACGCCAAAGCCGGTGATGCCCTCCACCTGGCAGTTGCCGTAGCGGTCGGCCCGGTGGACGTGCATCAAGCCGACGTCCAGGATGAGCGCCGGCAGCAGCGCCAGCTTTTCGCCGGTGAAGGGGCACTCGACAACCTTGGCCGCGCTGTACTTGAGCGTGTCGGTGCCCAGCATGGAGCGCACGGGAATAAAGGGCACGCCCAGGGCAGTGGCCTTGAATCGCCAGCTTATGCCGGCGTTGCTCCACTCCACCACGCGCGACAGACGGCCGCTCTCCACCTCGCGCCGCAGGGCGTTGGACACACCATACACCTCCAGTCCGATGTAGGTGAGGTCCAGCGCGTTGACGATCCCCGCCGCCAGCCACAGGTCCAGCTCGGTCACGCCCTGGCCGGCCACCCGCAGATCCCGGATGCCCTGGCGCACAACCTCGCGGACCAGCGACATGGGACAGCGAACGGTGCCGTACAGTTCCGTGCCGATGTAGCAGCCGTCATACACAAAACGGCTGACGGCCTCCGCTTCTGTCATCCGCTTGTCAATGAGCTTGCGCGACTTCTGGGTGCGGTTCCACTCGCGGAAGGCATTCATGTCGGGCGCCTGGATCAGCTCGCCTATCCCCGATTCGACGACTCGCATGGGTCCTCCTTTCCGTCCACGTTGGCTATTCGCTCCTGGCACTCGGTTGCGGCTCTCTCCTCGCCGGGCCCCGGATCCAAACCATGGATGGCAGGATGCCGGGGAGGCCATCGGTACTGCGCGTTTCTGGAACTGATGCGTGTGGAACTATTGTGCGCGGTTCGTTGCGCTTGTGCCGGTCGAGGGCGCGGCGGCGCCCTTTACGAATGCTGTCCCCCGGCAAGACCCTGGCCCATCGCGGGCCGGTTGGCCAGCAGGGCGGCCATGGCCAAAGATAGGTAGCGCGTTTCGGCGCTATCGGCCCGGGAGCTGATGACGACGGGTACCCTGGCGCCGACCACCAACCCGGCCATGCGGGCGTGGGCAAAATAGAGCAGGCCCTTGGCCACGATGTTGCCCGCTTCTACGTTGGGCACGATCAGGATGTCGGCCATCCCGGCGATGGGCGAGTCGCTCTCCTCCACCACGGCGGCCCGGGGCGAGATGGCCAGCTCCAGGCCCAGGGGACCATCCACCAACGCCCCCTCCACCCAGCCCTGGTCCGCCATTTTGGACAGGGCCAGGGCGTCGATGCTCGCCGGGATCTTTGGGTGAACCGTGTCGCTGGCGGCCAGGATGGCCACCTTGGGCTTCGCCAGGCCAAACAGCCGGGCGACGGCCACCGCGTTCTTGATGATCTCCAGCTTCTGATAGACGTCGGGATAGACGACCACGCCCGAGTCGCTCAGATAGATCAGCCGGTCCATGCCCGGTAGCTCGAAAATGCCCACGTGGGTCAACAGGCCATGTCCCCGAATGCCCACCTCGCGGTTGAGGACCTGGACCAGGAGATCGGCCGTCTTGATCTGGCCCTTGACGACGGCACCCGTCTCGCCGTTGCGGGCCATGAGCACCACCTGCCGGGCAGCCAGGCGGGTGTCGGCCTCGTGGATGACCGTCATGCCCGTCAGGTCGGTTCCCGTCTGGGCAGCGTATGCCTCGATGGCCGGCCAATCGCCGACGAGGGTTGCCCTGACGATGCCCTCGCGTTGGGCCCGATCCACAGCCTTGAGGACTGCGGGATCGTGGGCAGCGGCCACGGCCACGGGCACCGGCCCGGCCTCCACCGCGGCGGCCACCATCTGGTCAAACTTCTCGATGCCCATCGTCCTCCCCGACCCCCGGTGCTACAAACCCTGGACTCACGCCCCCCTCAGAAACCGCAGCGCCGTCTCGGCCAGCACGGCCGCGCCCACGGGCAGGCTGTCCTCGTCGACGTCAAAGCGGGGATGGTGGTGGAGGCGCTTTTCCTGGCCGGGGAAGGCCCCGCCCACCCAGGCAAAGCAGCCAGGGACGTCCTGGCAAAAGTAGCTGAAATCCTCGCCGCCCATCTCCAGGGCCGCCTCCACGACGTTTTCGGCCCCCAGCAGGTCGGCGCCAACCTCGCCCACCAGGCGAGTGAGGTCGGGGTCGTTGACCACAGGCAGGTAGCCCGGAATGATCTGGAGGTCAAAGTCGCCACCCAGGGCCCGGGCTACGCCGCATGCCTGCTCCATCTCGGTCAGGAGCGCCTCGCGGGTCTTATGGTCAAATGTGCGGATGGTGCCGGTCATGGTCACATGGCCGGCCATGATGTTGTCCTTGGTCCCTCCCTGGATCGTGCCCACGGTCAGGACCTTGGCCTGCGTGGGGTCCAGGCGGCGGGTGACGACGAGCTGCAGTGCCTGGATGACCTGGGCGGCGAGGGCGATGGCATCGTATCCCCGGTGGGGAAAGGCGCCGTGGGCCTCCTGGCCGCGGACCACCAGGACAAACTTGTCGGGATGGGCGGTCATGGTCCCTGGCCTGACGGCAATGGTGCCCACGGGCAGGTCGGCCCAGACGTGAAGGCCGACCGCGGCGTCCATCCCCTCCATGACACCTTCAGCGGCCATGCGCATGCCGCCACTCTGCTTCTCCTCGTCCTGGTGCTCCTCCGAGGGCTGGAACAGGAACCGCACCCGGCCCGGCAGGCGGCCGGCCGCCTTTTCCTCGGCCAGGAGCCGGGCCGCACCCAACAGCCAGGCGACGTGCACGTCGTGGCCGCAGGCGTGCATCACCCCGGGCACCTGGGAGGCGTAGGGCACGTCGTTCTCCTCCTGCATGGGCAGCGCGTCCATGTCGGCCCGCAGGGCAATGGCCGGACCTTTTCCGCCGGCAAGGTCGCCGACGACACCGGTGCGGGCCACGCCGCTGCGCACGGCAATACCCAGTTCCGCCAGGCGCGCCGCCACCAACTCGGCGGTGTGGTGCTCCTGGAACGACAATTCGGGATGGCGGTGGATGGCATGGCGAAGCGATGCCAGTTCGTCCCTCAGCTTCTGCGCCCGTTCGTACATTGAAAGCTCCTGGCTGGTTGGATGGGCGTATTATAACACGTGCCTCGCCACTGTGCAAGAACGGGCAAAACGGCCTACGGCAGAGGCAGCAGGCGGCCGAGGATGAACTTCAGGTAGCGTGCCTCGGGGAAATGGGCCGGCACCGGATGGTCGGCCGGCTGACCGGCCTCGTGGAGGATCAACAGCCGGCGCCCGGCACGGCGCGCCGCTTCGCCCAGGATCTCGCGAAAGGTCTCGGGCGGCACCTGGCTGGTGCAACTGGCCGAAGCCAGCAGCCCACCGGGACGCACGCACTGCATGGCCCAGCGGTTGAGGCGCAGGTAGGCGCGCTCGGCCGCACGGCGACCCTCCCGGCTGCGGGCCATGCTGGGCGGGTCGAGGACGACGACGTCGAAACGGCGTCCCTCGCCGGCGTACCGCTCCAGGAGCTGGAAGACGTCGGCCACGAGGAAGGTATGCTCTTCCACGTCAAAACCGTTGAGGGCCATGTTGCGCCGGGCCGCTGCGATGGCACCGGCGGCGCCGTCGCAGGCGGTGACGGACGCTGCGCCGCCGCGCAGGGCATAAAGGGCAAAGGCACCCGTATAGCAGAAGCAGTCGAGGACCGTCTGCCCCTCACACCAGGCAGCCAGTGTGCGGCGGTTGTCGCGCTGGTCAAAGTAGAGGCCCGTCTTCTGGCCGGCCAGAAGGTCGGCGTGGAAGAGCAGGCCCTGCTCCTCGACGACCAGGTCGGGAGGTGGCGGCCGGCCCCACAGCGGACGAGGCTCGCCGTCCGCGGGGCGCCAGACGATGCCCTGCAACGGGGCGTGGGCGTGCAGCGCGTCGGCCACCCAGGGAATCAGATCTTCCACGGCCGCGGCATAGCTGTGCACGGCCGCGAACTCCCCGTAGAGGTCGACGACGATGCCCGGCAGCCCGTCGCTCTCGCCATAGACCCAGCGATAGCCCGTCGTCGACCCGGCGCGCACGGGCGCCCGCGCCTCCCAGGCTTCGCCCACGCGGGCAGCGACCCAGGCGGCGTCGGGCACCCCGTGCCGCGAGAAGAGCCGGACGCCGATGGGGCTGTGGGCGTCCCACAGCCCGTAGCCCGTCCAGCCGCCCGAGTTCACCTGTACCCAGGTGCCGGTCGGCAGATCGGGATCGCCGGGCACCTGGTTGCGATAGACCCAGGGGTGGCCGCGGGAGAGGCTGGCCTTGAGGTCGGCCGGCAGGTCCAGCCGGATCACGCTTCCTGTTGCCACGATGTCAGCTCGTCGATGGCCTCCAATTCAGCCTCGTCCAGGCGAAAGCCGACGGCGCCCAGGCTGGCCTGCAACTGCTCGACGGAATTGGCGCCGATGATGGGCGCCGTCACCAGCGGATTGCTCAACAGCCAGGCCAGGGCCACCTGGGGCAGGGTCTTGTCGTGCGCCCGCCCGATCTCCTCTATCCTGTCCAGCAGGGCAAAATTCTCCTCCCGGAAGTAGCGCCTCTGCACCGCCCCGGCCCGGCGGCTGTCGGGCAGCTCGTCGCCGCGGCGGTACTTGCCCGTGAGAAAGCCGCCGGCCAGGGGGCTATAGGGGATGACGCCCAGGCCGTAGCCCTCCACGACGTCGGCCAGGTCCTGCTCAAACTCCCGGCGGCGGATCATGTTGTAGTGGGGCTGGAGCGAAACATAGCCCACCAGGCCCAGGCTGCTGGAGGTCCAGAGGGCTTCGACCAGCCGCCAGGCCGGGTAGTTGGAGCAGCCCACGTAACGGACCTTTCCCGCCCGCACCAGGTCGTCAAAGGCGCGCATCGTCTCGTCGATGAGCGTGTCATCGTCGAAGGAGTGGCTCTGGTAGAGGTCGATATAGTCCGTTTGCAGGCGGCGAAGGCTGTCCTCGACGGCACGCGTGATGTGCAGGCGGCTCAACCCTTCGCCGTTGGGCCCATCCCACATGCGGCCCTTGACCTTGGTGGCCAACACGATGTCGTAGCGGTTGCCCCGCGCCTTGAACCAGCGGCCGATGATCTCTTCCGAGACGCCGCCAGGGTTGCCCTCCGCCCATCGCGAGTAGACGTCTGCAGTATCGATGAGGTTGCCGCCCGCCTCCACGTAGGCATCCATGACGGCGAAGGCGTTTTCCTCATCCGTGGTCCAGCCCCATTGCATCGTCCCCAGGGCCAGCTCCGAGACCTTGAGCCCACTGATTCCCAGGTTCCGGTATTCCATCTCTGTACTCCTTTCCAAGTTGGTGAAGGCTGACAGCACCGCGAGGTCCGCGCCCCAGTGCGTGGAGACCAACAGGGGAATTGCGGTCTCAACCGAGAGAATTATACCATATGGAGGTCCCGGCGGCAACCGACCATATCGATAGTTCCCACCACTGTGTCACGGCGACGCCCGGTACACGGGCGAGCCCTCCACTCGCTGGAAGTCGAACCACTCCTTCCAGGCTTCGTTTGGGTCCGTGGCGTACACCGGCCGGTCGGGCAGGTTTCCGGCGATGAGGTCCCGCGCCAGGTCGTCGATGGTCACCTCTCCCGCCCCGGGCTCGGGCACGGCCAGGTGGGGGAACTGCTGCCGGACCTGCTCCCGATACCAGATGTAGGCCAGCAGTGGCCCGCTGACGACGGATACGTCGGGCCGCCTGTCCTCAACGTACAGGCCGTACCACAGGGCAAAGGTCGGGCCGTCGCCGCGTACCACCACCAGACCGCCCGGATCCACGCCATCCAGGGCCTGCTGGATGTACGTGTGGATCAGCCAGTCGTCGTCGGGGTCCGCGGCGCGCCAATGGAGGCCAAGGGAGAAGATTGGCAGGAGCAAGAGCAAGGCCAGCGCCAGTTGGGCCCAGGCCGGCCGCCAGCCGCCTATGATGCGCAGCAGGCCCCGGGCGCCCTCGGCCCACCAGGCTGCCAGGATCAGCAGCGGCGGCAGTAGATAGGCCTGGGAGTCGCCGGTGTCGTAAAGGAAGGCATAGGTCCCGGCCAGGATCGTCCAAGCCAGGCCGCACAGGGCAAAGGCCCGGTCGCGGCGCCAGCACCAGGCGCCCCCGGCCAGCGCCAGTGCCAATCCCCACCAGCCGAACTGGTCGCCCACCAGCCCGGCCCAGGTCGCCAGGCGCGCCGGGACCGCCGCCAGGTCGAGCCCGAAGGCAAACTGCTGGTACTGCCGGGCCGTGACCATCCACAGGAACCGGTCCCAGGTCTGGGGATTGCCCCAATTGACCGCTGGCGCGCCCCGGGCGGCCAGGGGCAGGTAGGCATAGATGCCCAGCCCGGCCAGGAAGGAGAGCAAGGCCGGCAGCAGGACCCGAAGGCGGAGCCAGCGCCGCCGCTCGGACCACAGGAGCAGGAGGAGGGCGGGTGCGCCCAGGATGAGGGTCAGGTGGTTGCCCAACCCCAGGCCGAGGACAAGCCCGGCCAGCCACAGCAGGCCATCGCCTCCGCCCGCCCGCCAGCGCAGCGCGAGCCAGAGCAATAGCGCGGCGAACAGCGTCAGCAGGGCATAGACCTCGGTGATGACCGCCTGCGACCACAACAGCGAAGAAAAGGCCAGGGTCAAGGCCGCGGCCCCCGCCAGGAGGACGCCGGCGTGCGCGGAGACGAATGCCCGCAGCCGCGCTCCGCGCCCCGGGCCCGCCGTCACCTCGCCGGATGCCGCGTCGTTGCCGGCGGGGATGGCATGGCCGCCCGGGGAAAGCAGGAGCCGCACGCTGACGAACAGCAGACCCGAAGCCCCGGCGGCACAGGCCGCCGACAGGAGGTTAGTCCGGTAGGCCACCACGCCCACGGGCAGCCGCGTGAAAAGCCAGGCCAGGAGCGTGTAGGTGGGATATCCGGTGGGATGCGGCACGCCCAGGTTCCAGGCGGCGGCGATGAGGTCGCCCCCGTCGGTGCCGTTGTGCTCAAAGCTCAGGCCGGGTGCCAGGGTTGCCAGGTAGACGAGGAAGGCAAGCCCGGCCACAGCGGCGGCAGGCCAGGCTATGGGGCGCGGCCCCCTTCCGGATTCCGGGACCCCGCCCTCCTCCGGCATCAGCGGTCTCCCTCTCCATCCCGGCGTCCCAGCCGGCTCAGCAGCCCCCACGCCAGCCCCGCGTCCAGCGCCGTCGCCCGGAGCAGGACCAGGGGCGCCGCCGCCAGGGCCACGGCCCACCCCTGCCGGCGGGCGTGTGCCAGCAGCGGCAGGGTGCTCCCCAGAGCGAGTCCTGCCAGGCCCGCAGCCAGGTGCCAGAGGGCCTGTCGCCGCAAACGAGAACGCGTCAGGGCGGCGGCCCCGGCCATGACGACCGCCAGGGGCACCAGCAGGAGCTGGGCCTTTTGCGTCCAGGGGGTATAGCTATCGCGCAGGGCGCGGGCCGGATGGCGGGCGTGAACGCGCACCTTCCAGCGGCCCAGGTGCAGCTTGCGGCGTGCATAGCGCCAGGGTGTGGCGGCGTGGCGGTGATAGACGATGGCCCGCGGGGCAAAGACCAGCTTGTGCCCCGCCGCGGCCAGGCGATAGGATAGCTCCTGATCCTCCACCGTCGCCGTGGGAAAGCCGGTGTCAAAGCCACCGGCCTGCAGAAACACAGCGCGGCGGTAGCCGGCGGCATAGGTATCCACAAAGTCGATCTCGGGCCTGCCTGCCAGGCGGGCATACTTTTCCTCGTATTCGGCCTGGGCAAATCGGGCCACGACGGAGCGCTGGCGCGTGCGGTAGGCGCCCTTCACACCCGCCACGCCGGGGTCGGCAAAGGGAGCCAACATGGCCTCGATCCAGTCTGGCTGCGGCTCGCAGTCGGCGTCGGTAAAGAGCAGGATCTCGCCCCGGGCCACGCGGGCGCCCCGGTTGCGCGCAGCGGCCGGGCCGGCGTGAGCCTGGCACACCAGATGTGCACCGTGCTCGGCGGCGATGGCCGCCGAGGCGTCGGTGGAACCGTCGTCGACCACGATGACTTGGTAAGAGGCATGGGGTATCGTCTGCTCCGCCAGGGCCCGCAAGCAAGCGCCCAGGGTGGAGGCGCCGTTGTACACGGGCACGATGACCGAGGCCAGAAACATCTTCCCCTAGAGCAGCTCCTCGACCATGCTCTGGAAATGGCCGATGTGGTGCTGGATGATCCGCTCGGCGGCCCGGGCATCCCCCGTCTTCAGGGCATGGAGGATCTCGCGGTGCTCTTCGACGTTGCCCCGCACGCTGCCCATGCGATCCAGGGCAAAAAACGACAGGCGATAGATCAGAACGTACATCTCGTCGAGGGCGCGCGCCAGGAAACGGTTGCCCGAAGCCTCGTAGAGCAGCTTGTGGAACTTCTGGTCGACCGCCAGCAGTGCCTTGTTATCTCCTTGCTTGAGCACCCGCTCAAAGTCCTCCAGCAACTGCTCCATGCGCTCGATGGTCTCATCCGAGACGCGCTCGGCGGCCAGCCGGGCGCACATGCCTTCCAGGGTCGTGCGGACCTCAAAGATCTCGCGCATGATGCCCGACGTCGCCTCGCGGGCGACGTACCAGCGGTCGCGCTCCTGGACGACGATCTTGTCCGCGGCGAGCCTCTTCAGCGCTTCTTGCACCAGCTTGGCCGTGCCGCCGGTCTCCTGGATCAGCAGTTTCTCGTTCAGAGGCTGCGTCGGATCCAGGGCCAGGTTCAGTACTTTTTCCTTTATGGACGCGTAGACTTGATCAATCTGGTCCACGGACTAACCCTCTCTGTGCTGAATATGCGGGCCGCCAGGGCGACGCACCCGGCCAACAACGGCAGCCGCACACCCGCTGCCCCTGGGGATTAGGGTACCACAACTCTTTCTGTAGAGCAAATCACCGCGCCCGCCCACAACCGGCCTTACGTTTGGCGTTTTGTTGGAAATCGGGTATAATGCGTCCAATTCAAGATCCAGTCCGTGGCTCAATATGAAGAGGTAGGCGATCGCCAGGGCTGTTCACTCGAAGGGGAGTTGATGGTCTCAGCACAGACGTCGATCCCGACCAGGAGCACCGTGTATTGCTTACGTTGCAACAGCGCGAGCAATACCAATGCCATCGGCGCCTTTCGACCCCCTGGCACGATGCAAGGGTACCATTCTCTATAGCACGTCAGGAGGAACGTCGTGGTTCAACGCAAAATGCTTGGTTCGGTGATGGTCGTGGGAGCGGGGGTCGGGGGTATGCGTGCTGCCATCGACCTTGCTGATTCCGGCTACAAGGTTTACCTGCTCGATTCGGCCCCCAGCGTCGGCGGAATCGTTGCCCAACTGGGCTTCATGTTCCCCACTCATGACTGCGTCCTTTGCCGCGGAACGTCAGACCATGGCTATGGCTGCTCCCGCCCCTCCATCTCTCCCTTCCTTCTCGATCACAGCCGCCACCCCGCCATCGAGATCATGACCAACAGCACCGTCGTCGGGGCGACGGGCTTGCCCGGTGACTTTACCGTCACGGTGCATCACCGGCCGCGGTACGTGGACGTCGACAAGTGCATCAACTGCGACGAATGCTCCCGCGTGTGCCCCGTAGATCTGGGCAGCGAATACCAGGCGGGCCTCGTCACGCGCAAGGCCGCCTACAAGCCCTCCGTTCGCGCCGCGCCCAATGCCTACGTCATCGAGCGGGGTCCATACTGCGATCCGTGCCGCAAATGCGAGGAGATCTGCCCCACGGGGGCCATCAACCTCGACGAACAGGAGAGCTACCGAGAGATCCGCGTTGGGGCCATTATCCTGGCGGTGGGCTACAAGCTCTACGATCCGACGCCCGCCGAAGAGCTGGGCTACGGGCGCTACCCCAACGTCATCACCGGCCTCCAGTTCGAGCGCTTGACCAGCCGCTCGGGCCCCACGGAGGGTGTGGTGGAGCGCCCCTCCGACGGCAGGCGCCCGGAGCGTATCGCCTGGATCCAGTGCGTCGGCTCTCGGGATCAGGCGCACCCCTACTGCTCGTCCATCTGCTGCATGTACGCCACCAAGGAGGCGGTGTTGGCCAAACAGCGCCTGCCGGGCGTCGAGTGCGAGATCTTTATCATGGACGAGCGGGCCTTTAGCAAGGAGTACACGGCCTACTTTACCCAGTCGAAAGACCTCTGGAACGTGGACTATACCCGGTGCCGCATCTCCGAGATCAAAGAAGATCCCGGCACTCAGAACCTGATCCTCCATTACCACGACGAGGCAGGCGCGCTCCAGAGCAAGACCTTTGACATGGTGGTGCTCTCGGTGGGCAGCGAGCCGCCGCCCATGGCGGTCGCCCTGGCCGAGGATATGGACATCGAGCTTAACGAGTATGGGTTCTGCAAGTTTGACAAGTTTGAGCCGCTGGACACCAGCCGCCCCGGCGTTTTTGTGGCGGGCGCCTTTGCCACCCCGAAAGAGATTGCCGAAACGGTAATCGACGCCAGCGGCGCGGCGGCCCGGTGCATGGCCCTGCTCCACGGCAAGTCGGGCACCGAGATCACCAAGGTCGAATATCCACCGGAGAAGGATGTGAGCGGCGAGGAACCACGCATCGGCGTGTTCGCCTGCCTCTGTCGCCCCACCATCGACGGCATCGTCGACGTGCAGAACGTGCTGTCGTCCGCGGGCCAGTTGCCAGGTGTGGTCCACGTCCAGGCCCTGGAATATGGCTGCCTGGCCGGGGGACCGGAGGCCATGCGGGAGGCCATTCGCGCGCACAATCTCAACCGCGTGATCATTGGCGCCTGCACGCCCCGCACGCACCTGGCCCTGTTCCACGACGTGGTCCGCCAGGAGGGACTGAACCCTCAACTCCTCGAGTTTGTCAGCCTGCGAGACAACTGCGCCTGGGTCCATCGCGACGATCCACGGGGCGCGACCCGCAAGGCCCGGGAGGAGATGCGGGTGGCCGTCGCCCGGTCGCGCCACCTCGAGCCCTACGGCAAGGAGACCCGCGAATTTTCCCGGTCGGCACTGGTCATCGGCGGCGGGCTCGCCGGCATGACCTCGGCCCTGGCCATCGCCGACGAAGGCCACCCTGTCACCCTCGTGGAGAAAACCGACACACTTGGCGGCTACCTGGCCCACCTGTACCAGACGGCGGAGGGCCCCAACCCGCAGCGCCTGCTCAAGTCGCTGATCAAGAGGGTCCACAACCACGAGCTTATCGACCTCTGCCACAACACCGAGGTGATCGGCTTCGAGGGCCACGTGGGCAACTTCAAAGCGCGCCTGAGCTGCAGCGGCAACGGCGAGCCTCCCCGCTGCTGGGAGGTGGAGCACGGGGTCGTGGTGGTGGCCACGGGCGGCGCGGAATACAAGGGCAACGTCTACCTCTACGGCGAGCATCCACGGGTCATCACCCAACTGGACCTGGAGAAAAAGCTGTCGCTGGATATAGACATGGTGCGTGACCTGAAGCAGGTGGTCATGATCCAGTGCGTCAACTCGCCGGATCAGGAGATCCCCTACTGCAGCCGGACCTGCTGCACCAACACCATGAAGAACGCCATCCTCATCAAAAAGATCAACCCGGCCTGCGAGGTGTACGTCCTGTACAAGGACCTCATCACCTACGGTTTCCGCGAGCAATACTACACCGAGGCACGGGAGAGGGGCGTCCTCTTTTTGCGCTATCGAGACGAAGACGAGCCCAAGGTCGAGTCTCTGAACGGGGAGCTGCTGGTCAAGGTCAAGGACGTGATCCTGGGCCAGGAGCTCACCTTTGCCCCGGACCTGCTTTCGCTCTCCATGGCCATCCTGCCGGCGCCCAGCAACCCCCAACTGGCCAAGCTCCTGGGGTTGCCCCTGTCCAGCGAAGGCTTTTTCATGGAGGATAACCTGAAGCTGCGGCCCATGGACTTTACCCGGGAGGGCATCTACCTGGCCGGGCTGGCCCACTATCCAAAGTTCATCGAAGAGACCATTGCCCAGGCGCTGGCAACGGCGGGACGGGCCATGACCATCCTGAGCAAGGAGCGGCTGCAGGTCGGCGGCACCATTGCCATCGTGGACCAGGTCAAATGCGTCGGCTGCCTCACGTGCGTGCGTGTCTGCCCCTTCCACATCCCCCAAGTCGATCCAACGGCCCAGGGCGTGGGAGCCATCATCGGCGCGGCCTACATCGAGCCCTCCCTCTGTACCGGTTGTGGCACCTGCACGAGCGAGTGCCCGGCCAACGCCATCCAGTTGCGGCACTACCGTGACGATCAGTTGGTCCTGGCCGAGGAGCCAATCCTGGGGCAATGGGTAGCCGCCTAACATCGGAGAATAGGGATGACTGAATTGATTGACCAGACCACCGTGCAAGAGATCGGGGAAGAGATCGGGCAAGAGGTCGAACAAGGGGTCGGGCAAGAACCCGGGTTCGAGCCCCAGTTGACCGCGTTTACCTGCATTTACTGCGGAAGCATGGCAGCCGACACGGCGGGGGCCCTGCGCCTCAACTATCCGGCCAACGTCAAGCTGTTTCGCTTTCCCTGCACTGGCAAGGTGGATGTCGAGTACATCCTGAAAGCCTTCGAAGAGGGGGCCGACGGCGTGTACATCGTCGCCTGCCCCATCGGCAACTGCCACCACCTGCACGGCAACGTCCGGGCCACCAAGCGCCTGAGCTATGCTCGCGAGCTGCTCAAGCAGGTGGGACTGGAGCCAGAACGGCTGAACATCTTTTACATGTCGGGCAGCCAGGCGCATGCCTTTGCCAACGCTGCCCAGCAAATGACCGAGCGTATCCGGCAGTTGGGACCGAGTCCGTTGAGGCGGCCGGCCCCTGGATAAGGAGCCTGGTATGGACCGCGCGATCGACGCGAGGGAGATGGACGTGACCTTGGCCGGGCGAGTCGCTGCTGAACCCGGCGGTGAGCGCATCTGGCGCTGCTTTGCGTGTGGCACGTGTACCGCTTCGTGCCCCGTGGCCGAAGTCACCGAGCGTTACAATCCGCGTCGCATCATCCACATGGTCCTCCTGGGGTTGACAACCGAAGTCCTGGCCAGCGATTTCATCTGGTTGTGCTCCACCTGCTACGCTTGCTACGAACGGTGCCCGCAGGATGTGCGCATCACGGAGCTGATGCACGCCATCAAGAACGTTGCGGTGCAAGAGGGGTACGTGCACCCCTCTTTCCGTGCGCAGGTCGGGTTGATCCGCGATCACGGCCGGCTGTACGACATCACCGGCTTTGAAAATGAGCGCCGGGCCGAGCTTGGCCTGCCCGCCCTGGCGGAACAGCCGGAAGAATACCAGCAGATCCTGGCAGCAACCGGCATCGAGGCGCTGGTGCAGCCAGCAGAGGGAGGCGCAGAGTGACCGAGTACGCGCTTTACCTCGGCTGCACGGCTCCGGTTCGCACCCTGAACTATGAGCTGGCCGCCCGCAAGACGGCCAGCCGCCTGGGCATCGACCTGGTGGACATCGAACAGTTTGGCTGCTGCGGCTTCCCCCTCAAGTCGGTCCACCAGGAAACCGCCCTGCTCATGTCGGCGCGCAACCTGGCCCTGGCCGAAGAGCGGGGCCGGGACATCTGCGCCCTGTGCAGCTCCTGTACGGGCACCCTGGCCGAGGCCAATCGCATGTTGCAGTCCGACAAAGAGCTGCGCGACAGGGTCAATCAGAAGCTGGAAGCGACCATCGGCCGGCGCTACGGCGGCAGCATCCACGTGCGCCACTTTGCCCGCGTGCTCTACGAAGAGGTCGGGCTGGATCGCATTCGCCAGGCGGTTACGACGGATCTGTCGGGACTGCGGCTGGCGGCCCACAATGGCTGCCACTATCTGAAACCGACGGAAGCCCACGACCAGTTCGACGACCCGGAAAACCCGCACAGCCTGGATGCCCTCATCGCCGCCACGGGCGCCCAGTCGGTGTTCTACGAGGGCCGCGAGCAGTGCTGTGGCGGAGGCATCCTGGGGGCCGACGAGGAAACGGCCCTGGCGCTGCCACGCCTGAAGCTGGAGCGTGCGGTCAAGGCCGGCGCCGACGCCCTGGTGGTGGTCTGTCCCTTTTGCGATATCATGTACGAGTTTCAGCAGCGCCGCATCGAGAAGATGTACCAGGCGCGCTACGGCCTGCCGGTGCTGTTTTATCCACAGCTCCTGGGCCTGGCCATGGGTATGTCGGGCGATGAGGTGGGCCTGACCTTGAACCGGGTCAAGTCCAAGAAGCTGATGGCGTTTGTACATCGTGAACCTGCACAAAGTTGATCGTGGCCTGGCAGCCCTGGCATCGGGCCGGGCGTAAAGGAATGGTCCTGGCGGGGAGCGACCGATGATGGAATCGACAAGCGAAAGCGTGCTGGGTGCAGCGTTGGTGGTAGGCGGCGGTATTGCCGGCGTCCAGGCTGCCCTGGATCTGGCCGATTCCGGCGTCCGGGTCTATCTCGTCGAGCGCGAGGCGGCCATCGGCGGAAAAATGGCCCAGTTGGACAAGACCTTTCCCACCAACGATTGCGCGATGTGCATACTTTCGCCCAAGCTCGTCGAAGCGGGGCGCCATCGCAACATCGACATTCTGGCCATGAGCGACATCTTGCGGCTGGAAGGCAAAGCAGGCCATTTCCGGGCTACCGTCCGCCGCCGCCCGCGCTACATCAGCCTGGACGCGTGCACGGCCTGCAATGACTGTGTCGAGGTGTGCCCGGTTACGGTGCCCAACGAGTTCAACGAGGGGCTGGCGGCACGCAAGGCGATATACAAGCCCTACCCCCAGGCCGTCCCCAGCGCCTACGCCATCTCCAAGCGGGGCACGAGCCCGTGCAAGGCAACCTGCCCGGCCGGCACCAGCGCCCAGGGCTACATCGCCCTCATCGCTCAGCGACGCTACGAAGAGGCCCTGGAGGTCATCAAGCAATACAATCCCTTCCCGGCCACGGTGGGGCGCGTGTGCCATCACCCCTGCGAGACCGAGTGTAACCGGGGCAAGGTGGATAGCCCCGTGGCCATCTGCGCTCTCAAGCGCTTTGTGGCCGACACGGTCTACGAAGCCTGGGACCGGGGCGAAAGGCGCGAGGAGCGCCACCTGCGAGCCTACCCCGAGGCGCCGGCAGAGCCGCCGCCGGAGGATAGGCGCCGCGTGGCCGTCGTCGGTGCCGGGCCGGCAGGGCTCACTGCCGCCCATTTTCTGGCCCGCATGGGCTACAAGGCGACCGTCTTTGAGGCGCTGCCGGTGGCCGGGGGCATGGCTCGCGTGGGCATTCCCGCCTATCGCCTGCCCCACGACGTGCTGAACCGCGAGATCGACGAGATCCTCAAGCTGGGCGTGGACCTGCAGCTCAACCACGCGGTGCGCGACGTCCAGGGGCTTTTTGAGCAGGGCTTTGTGGCCGTCTTTTTGGCCATCGGCGCCCACGAGCCGCAAAAGCTGCACATCGAGGGCGAGGACGTGACGGCAGGCGTCTTTCATGGCGTGCCGTTCCTGCGGGCGGTGGCCCTGGGCCAGAAGGCCCAGTTGGGCGACCGGGTGGTCGTCGTCGGCGGCGGGAACACGGCCATCGACACGGCCCGAACGGCGCTGCGCCTTGGCTCGCGAGAGGTCACCATCCTCTACCGCCGCACCCGGGCCGAGATGCCGGCCAACGACTGGGAGATCGAAGAAGCCCTGGAGGAGGGCGTCAAGCTGGAGGCGCTGGCCCAGCCCATCGCCATCCTGTCCGAAAACGGCCGCATCTCGGGCGTGCGCTGCAACCGGATGGTCCTGGGCGAGCCCGATGCCAGCGGGCGGCGCCGCCCCATCCCGGTGGAGGGCAGCGAGTTCGACATTCCATGCGACGCCCTGGTGGCGGCCATCGCCCAGGCCCCCGAGATCAGCTTCCTGGCGCCCGACCACGGCCTGGAGCTGACGAGGTGGGGCACCTTCAAGGTGAACGCGCAGACCCTGGAGACCAACAGGCCGGGCATATTTGCCGGCGGCGACGCGGCGGCGGGACCGGGGGCCCTCATCGAGGCCATCGCCGCCGGCCGGCGGGGAGCGCTGTCCATCGACCGCTACCTGCGCGGGGTGCCGCTGCTGACGCCCCGCGAGCAGCTTCCCTTGCCCACCTACCACCTGAACGAGGCCGACATCGCCGACAAGCTCTCCAGGGGAGAGGTGAACCTGCAGCCCCGCGTCGCGACGCCCAAGGCGCCGGTTGCCGAGCGGCTGGGCGACTTTCGCGAGGTGGAGCTGTGCGTGAGCGAGGACCAGGCCCTCGGCGAAGCGGCTCGCTGCCTGAGCTGCGGCCTCTGCTCCGAATGCTACCAGTGTGTGCTGGCCTGCAAGGCCCACGCCATCGACCATCACCAGGCGCCCTACGAAGAGACGCTGGAGGTGGGTGCCGTGATCCTGGCGCCCGGTTACCAGCTTTTCGACCCCTCGCGCTACTCGGCACTGGGCTACGGCCGCTATCCAAACGTGGTCACCTCCATGCAGTTCGAGCGCCTGCTCTCGGCCTCGGGGCCAACGGCCGGTCACATCGCCCGTCCGTCCGATCACCAGGAGCCCAGGCGCATCGCCTTCCTGCAGTGCGTCGGTTCCCGCGACCGGGAGCACGAGTATTGCAGCGCCGTGTGCTGCATGTATGCCACCAAGGAAGCGATTCTGGCGACAGAGCACGTGCCCGGCGTCGAATGTACCGTCTTTATGATGGACATGCGGGCCTTTAGCAAAGGCTTTGACGCCTATTACCAGCGGGCCCGCGAACGGTACGGCATCCGCTACGTTCGCTTTCGCGTGCCGGCCATCGCCGAGGATCCCGACAGCCACAATTTGCGCCTGGTATACGAAACGGCTGGCGGGCAGAGGCACAGCGACGAATTTGACCTGGTGGTGCTCAGCACGGGCATGGAGCAGCCGGCAGGCGCTCGCGAGTTGGCCGAGGCGGCGGGCATCGCGCTGGATGAGCACGGCTTCTGCAAGACGAATCCCTTCCACCCCGTGGAGACGACGCGGCCGGGGGTCTATGTGTGCGGCGCCTTTGCCCAGCCCAAGGACATTCCTGATAGCGTCATCCAGGCGGGCGGCGCTGCCGCCGAAGCCCTGGCGGCCATTGGCCGCGCGCGGGGCACCCTGGTGACGCCGGCCGAATATCCGCCCGAGACCGAGGTGCAGCCCGGCGACACGCCGCGCATCGGCGTGTTCATCTGTAGCTGCGGCAGCAACATTGCCGGCGTGGTGGACGTGACCGGTGTGACCGACTATGCCCGGACGCTGCCCGGCGTGGCCCACGCCGAGAACACGATGTACACCTGCTCCGCCGACTCGCTGAAGTTGATCCAGGAGCGGATCCGGGAACACGGGTTGAACCGCGTCATCGTGGCTTCCTGCACGCCCCGCACCCACGAGCCCATCTTTCGCGATACGATCCGCCAGGCAGGCCTGAACCCTTACCTGTTCGAGATGGCCAACATCCGCGACCAGGACTCGTGGGTCCACGCCAGGTGGCCTCAGGAGGCGACGGAAAAGGCCAAGGCACTGACCCGCATGGCGGTGGCGCGCTCGCACCTGCTGCGGCCCCTCTACACCGAGGAGCAGAGCCTGAGCCACTGCGCCCTCATCATCGGCGGTGGGGTCGCCGGCATGACCGCGGCCCTCAACCTGGCCGGCCAGGGCTACGAGGTGGTCCTCGTCGAGCGCGAGGCCGAACTGGGTGGCCAGGCCCGATCCCTGACGGTCACCGCCGAGGGCGCCGACGTCCAGGCTTTTCTCGGCGACCTCGTCGCCCGGGTGAGCAGCCATCCATCCATCGAGGTGCTCACCGGGCACCAGGTGGTCAAGTCGGGAGGGTTCGTCGGCAATTTCAAGACTACCGTTGCCAGCCGGGCGGATCTCACCCAGCGCCTCGTCGAGCACGGTGTGACCATCGTCGCCACGGGCGGGCGCGAGTACCACGGCTCCGCCCACGGCCTGGGCAGCCATCCTCGCATTGTCACCCAGGGCGACCTGGAAGAACTGCTGCGCGGCTGGCAGGATGGGGGAGGGCAGGCCCAGGCGGCAGCCATCGACCCGGCGTCGCTGCGGACCGTGGTCATGGTGCAGTGTGCCGGCCCCTGGGACGAGGACGGCAACAACGCGGAATACTACTGCAGCCGTGTCTGCTGCTCGGTTGCGGTCAAGAACGCCCTGCGCATCAGGAAGCAGTACCCCAACGCCCAGGTATTCGTGCTTTACAACCGCGACATCCGGACCTACGGCTTCCTGGAGGAATGGTACGGCCAGGCCCGGGAAGCGGGCGTCAGGTTCGTACACTACGGGGAGGGGACGCGGCCCGACGTGCGCTGGGACGACGGGCTCCAGATCTCGGTGCACGACGAGATCCTGGATCGGGCCATCACTTTCAGGCCAGACTTGCTCGTGCTCTCCGCGGCCGTTGTTCCCAACGAGGGCAGCCGCGAGCTGGCCGACATGCTCAAGTTCTCGTGCACCCTTGAGGGCTTTTTCCTGGAGGCCCACGTCAAGCTCCAGCCCGTGGACTTTCCGGCCGAGGGCCTCTTCCTGGCCGGCATGGCGCACTATCCCAAGCTGCTGGACGAGACCATCGCCCAGGCAGGGGCCGCCGCTGCGCGGGCAGCGCGCATCCTGTCGAAGGATCAATTGGACGTGGGGGGCGTGGTGGCCACCGTCGACCAGAACAAGTGTACGGGTTGCCTGACCTGCCTACGCATTTGCCCCTTTGGCGCCGTGCAGATCAACCCGAACCTGGTGGGGGTGGGGGGCATCCTGGGCGCGGCCGAGATCAAGGCCGCGGCCTGCCGGGGCTGCGGCCTCTGCCCGGCCGAATGCCCGGCCAAGGCCATCCAGTTGCAGCACTTTACCGACGACCAGGTGCTGGCCAAAGAAGAGGCGCTCTTCGCGGCCATCGACATGGCCCTGGCGTGAGGGAACAAAGATGACGGGGACGGTTGTTGAGGAAGGAACGGTGGTGACAGCCATGTCCGAATATGAGCCTCAGGTTCTGGCCTTTGCCTGCCACTACTGCGCGTATGCGGCGGCCGACCTGGCCGGCTCCATGCGCCTGAGCTATCCGCCCAACGTCAAGGTGGTGCACTTGCCCTGTACCGGCAAGGTCGACGTCATTTACCTGCTGCGCGCCTTTGAAAAGGGGGCCGATGCTGTCTTTGTCGCCGGCTGACTGAAGGGAACATGCCATTACCTGGAAGGTAATCTGGGAGCCGAGCGAAGGGTCAACTATGCCAAAAAACTCCTGGCCGAGGTCGGCCTCGAGCCGGAGCGGCTGGAGATGTTCTTTCTCTCTTCGGCCGAAGGAGTACGATTTGCCGAGATTGCATCCGAGATGACGGAGCGGGCCCGCCGGCTGGGGCCCAACCCGCTCAAGGATAAAGCGTTTGAACCGTTCATGCCAATGGAGGTTGAAGAATGATAGTAGCCGAACAAAAGCCCTTTGAGGAGATCAAATCTCTGATCTCGGCCGCGAACAAGGTATTGGTCCTTGGCTGCGGCACCTGCGTCACGGTCTGCTTTGCCGGAGGCGAAAAAGAGGTGTCTATCCTGGCCTCGCAGCTAAGGATGGCCACGCGTCTCGAAGGCCAGGAGAAGGAGATCCGCGAGTTCACTGTCCAGCGCCAGTGCGAGTACGAGTACAACGAGCTGGCCGCCGACTATATCGCCGACGCCGACGTTATCGTCTCCCTGGCGTGTGGCATCGGCGTGCAGACGCTGAACGAGCAGTTTCCGACCAAGCTGACGGTGCCGGGGGTGAACACCAACGGCCTGAGCCAGCCGACGGAGCAGGGCGTGTGGGCCGAGCGCTGCCAGGCCTGCGGCGACTGCGTCCTGGCCCTCACCGGTGGCCTGTGCCCCATCGCCCGCTGCGCCAAGAGCCTGCTAAACGGACCGTGCGGCGGCTCTCAAAACGGCATCTGCGAGGTCTATGCCGATCGAGAGACGCCCTGCGTCTGGGATCAGATCTATCACCGGCTCAAGGAATTGGGCCAGTTGGACAAGCTTCTGGAGGTCCGGGCGCCCAAGGACTGGCACACGAGCCGTGACGGCGGCCAGCGTAAAATCGT
>JAAYZQ010000547.1 GCA_012514775.1 Anaerolineaceae bacterium | reverse complement strand
GAAGCGGGTGGGCGGCTGAAGCTGCCACCAACGGACCGTGTAGCCGCGAAAACCTTGCTCCCCCATTTGCTGGCCGTGTGCGTCCAGCAGAGCCGGCACCGCCCCGCGTGGATCCATGTCCGACTCGAACCACGTCACCCAGTAGACGGTCCGGGCATCAGCCGCCAGCTCCGTAAGACGCTCGTCCACTTGATTGACGTCCACAAAGAGATACTGGGCCGGCGGTTCGTGGGCCGGTTCGGCAGGGGGAAACCCGTTCGATTCGTTGTTCCAGCGAGTCCAATAGAACCCGAACGGATACCTCTGGTCAACCAGGATGACGTCGTCGGTGGTGGCATGGTCCCGCAGCCAGGTACTCACCCCACGGATGTCGGCGTGGAAATATTGAGGGTCGGTAAGGTCGGCCCGCAGGGAGGGAATTGCTACCGCCACGAGACCGGCAGCCAGGATCCAGGGAAGAGGTCGGAACAGGCGCCTCCAGCCGGTCAGCCCCCAGCCCGCCAAAGCCCACACGGCGGGCAGCACAAAGCTGATGTAGCGCGGGTTGAATGCAGAGCGGCGGGTCAGAATGACATAGTACAGCGCCAGCCCGCCAAAGAGCCACAAGGCCAACAGCCCCAGGGTGTGGCGCTTGCGTGGCTCTCGCAGGGCCAGGACAGCACCGCCCAGGGGCACGAGCAGCCACAGCCAGCGTCCCACGGACAGGGCGCTTGCGGGTACGTGCTCGCCCAGGGCAAAGGCGTGGTAGAGCTGGGCCAGATAGCTCGGCAGATCAGGCAGGTTCAGGTTGGGGTTGTGATAGATGGCGATCTGGCGCAGGGCGATGGGCAATGCGGGTAGACAGAGGACAAACGTGGCCAGTCCAACCAGTGCCAGGGTGCGCAGACGAACGGTGCGCTCCGGGCCACGCAGGGCCCAGGCCAGCAGCCACAAGCCCCATGCTGCCAGGATCAAGACCGTGCTATAGTGCGTGAGCAGGCCGGCCGCGGCAAACAGCGCAAAGGCTAGCCACCACGGCCACGCACGCCTGGTTGCCGGGCGGGTGGCCCGCAACAGGGCCAGCGCGGCGGCCGACAGCAACACCCAGGAAAAGGTATACATGCGCGTTTCCTGCGCTTCGGCCAGGGCATAGGGCGAAACCGCCGCCAGGACCAGGGCCAGCAGGCCGGCCCACCGTCCGGGCCGGGAAGGGGCGAGGCTGCGAGCCAGGCGGTAGCTCAAAGCAGCAGCCAGCACGCCACACCAGGCGCTAAACAGGCGGCTGGCAAAGGCGCTGCTGCCCATGAGCCGCGTCCACAGGTGCAGGCTGTAAAAGTAGAGCGGGGGGTGAATGTCCAGCTCCGGCGCGCCGGCAATCTGGGAGAGAGGCCTGATTGCAACCTCGATATTGCGCGCCTCATCCCACCAGATATCCTGGGCGGCGAGAAGCTGTAGCCGCAACGCCCACGAAGCCAGCAGGAGGAGGAGCAAGGCGACCCATTCGATCTTTTTTGTCAACACTCGAGCCATTTCGTTGCTCTGAGCACGCACGAACTCCTCGACGATAATCCTGACTTTCCCGGCGCTGCTTCTCCAGTGATGAATTATAGCACTGTCTACGGCACAGAACAAGTGGTATGGGAGGGGTTATCAAAGCAGCAACGAAAGAGGGCGCGGCGAACCGCGCCCTCTTTTTCGTGGACCGCGCCCGACAGGTGCCGGCCTTCCCCCGAGGCGGCGGAGAGAACCGGGGTCCATCGCCGCCGCCGGCCGGCACCCGCCGGTGCTGCGCCCTACTACCTAGACGGCAAGAGCGGCCAAAAGGTTACGGTGGTGCCGGTGTTTCCGCCGGGCGAGGAAACGGCGGTTGCTTTGCGTCGCCCCCAACGTGTGTTATAATCGGCCCATGCGCCTGACCCAGCTCTCGCTGTTCAACTTTCGCAACTATGTGCGGCTGGTCCTGGACCTGCCTGCCGGCGTGACCGTGCTCCTGGGCGACAATGCCCAGGGCAAGACCAATCTCCTGGAGGCGGTCTACTACCTGGCCACCAGCCGCTCGCCCCACGCCGGCACCGACCGCGAGGTCGTCAACTGGCTGACGCCCGAGTCCGAGCCCCTGCCCTTCACCCGCCTCGTGGGCAAGGTCTCCCGCGCCGGCGGCGACCTGACCATCGAGATCACCCTCACCCAACAGGGGGAAGCCGAGGGCCGCTACCGCAAGCAGATCCGCCTCAACGGCGTGCCCCACCGCGCCATGGACCTGCTGGGCCACCTCAACGTCGTCCTCTTCTTGCCCGAGGACATTGCCCTCGTCTCCGGGCCCCCGTCGGGCCGCAGGCACTACCTGGACGCCACCCTGTGCCAGATCGACCCGGGCTACTGCCGCGCCCTGTCGCGCTACAATCAGATCCTGACCCAGCGCAACGCCCTGCTGCGCGACCTGCGGGAGAGGGGCGGCGAGGTGGGGCAACTGGCCTTCTGGGACGAGCAGTTGGTGGAGCATGGCGCTCTCCTGGTGGCTCGCCGCCGCGAGTGCCTTGGCGACCTGGACGAGTTGGTCCGCGAGGTCCACGCCGAGCTGACGGACGGCGCCGAACGCCTGCGCCTCGACTATCTGCCCAGCCTGGACCTGGAGAACGGGGAGACGGTGGCCCAGGCCTTTGTGGCCCAGCTTCGCTCGCTGCGCACCCGCGAGATAGCGGCGGGCGTCACGCTGGTGGGCCCGCACCGCGACGACATGGCCTTTCTCATCGACGGGGTAAACGCCGGGACCTATGCCTCTCGGGGGCAGCAGCGCACCACGGCCCTGGCCCTCAAGCTGGCCGAGGTGGCCCTCATGTCCCGGGCCACGGGCGAGCGCCCGGTCCTGCTGCTGGACGACGTGCTGTCCGAGCTGGACGCCCACCGTCGCAGCTTCTTGCTGCGGGTCCTGGACGACGGGCCGCAGCAGTCCATCATCACCACCACGGACCTCCACGTCCTGCCCGATGCCTTTGTGGAGCGCTGCAACGTGTGGCTGGTCAGCGGGGGGCGCCTGAGCGCCCTGGAAGGCTAGCAGGGCGGGGCTGTCGCTAGCCCCACTTGCCCTTGGCCACGTGCCCCTGAAGCTCGGCCTTGATGGACTGCTGCAAGACCTCGGCCTGCTCCAGCGCTCGCTCCCAGATCTGGACACAGCCCGGGTCGAGGTTGTCGTCGATCCCGTCCTCCGCAATCTCCATCACCTGCTCCAGCACGGCAAAGAGCTGGATGAGCAGGTGGTTCGTGAAGCGGGAGCGGTCCACGATGTCGGCGGCCTTGTCGTCCAGGGCCGCGAACCTGGCCGTCGTGGCCTCGCACTTGGGACAGGCCTCGGGCGGCTCCTCGCCGTCCCACACGTATCCACACACACTACATCGCCACACGTCGCACCTCCTGTCCGGCGATTAGTAGGCGCCCTCGCCGGTGATCAGTTTCGGCACCGTGCGAAGCATGATCTGCAGATCCAGCAGGGGCGACCAGTTCTCGATGTAGTACAGGTCCAGCAGCACCATCTCGTCAAAGGTCAGCTCGCTGCGGCCCGACACCTGCCACAGGCCGGTGAGTCCCGGGGCGACCTCCAGGCGGCGCTTGTGCCACGGCAGGTAGCGCTGCACCTCGGCGGGGGGCGCCGGCCGCGGGCCGACCATGCTCATGTGGCCCATGAGGACGTTCAGCAGTTGCGGCAGCTCGTCCAGGCTCGTCCGCCGGATAAAGCGCCCCACCCGCGTGATCCGCGGGTCGTTCCGGATCTTGAAGAACGCACCGTCGGCCTCGTTCTGGTCCTGGAGCGCTTCCTTTTCCTCGTCGGCCCCGTGGTGCATGGAACGGAACTTGTAGCAGGTAAAGAGGTGCTGCCCCTTGCCCACGCGGATCTGGGTGAAAAAGACGGGTCCCGGCGAATCGAGGCGGATGGCCAGGGCAATGAGCAAAAAGAGGGGAAAGAGAAGGATCAGGCCGATGAGCGAGACCAGGACGTCCACGGTGCGCTTGATGAGCAGCTCGCCGCGGCCGATCGAGATGTCCTTGACACCGATCATGGGCACCCCACCCAGGTCCTCGACGTCCAGGTTGCTGAGGGTCATCTGGAAGATGTCGGGCACGATGCGCACGCGCACCTTTTCCCGCTCGCACTGGGCAATGATGCTCACGATCTTGCGGTGGTACATCCAGGGCAGGGTGATAATCACCTCGTCGATGGCCGACTCTTTTACCAGGCGCGCGATGTTGGTCGTGCTGCCCAGCGCCTTGAAGCGCCCGATGTCGGTGTTGCCCTTCTCCGGGTCGTCGTCCACAAAGCCGACGATGTGGTAGCCCAGGCCTGGATGGGCCACGATGTTGCGCATCACCGTTCGCCCGATCTCGCCGGCGCCCACGATGAGCAGCCGGTCCACGCCCAGCCCCTTGCGCCGCAGGTGGCTGCGCACGATGCGCTGGACGATGCGGCTCAGGCCCAGGAACAGGGTGATGAGCACCCCGGCGTAGAAAAAGATGAGGCGCGAGTAGAGAAAGGGCCGGAAGAAAAACACGATGACAAACACGGTCAGGATGATGCCCGTGGCCGTGCTGGTCAGGACCTGGTAGGCCTCGTCGAACCAGGAAGCGCCCCGGTGCAGGTGATAGACCCCGCTGAGGCGGTAGATGCCCAGCAGCAGGATGGTCAGGGCCAGGCTGACGGGGATGAACGAGCGGTAGGGGACGTAGAACGCCGCGTCGACGGCTGCGAACCACTGCAGGTCGTAGCGCAGCCAGTAGGCCACGGCAAAGGCGAGGTTGATGAGCAGCACGTCCGTGGCGGCGACGGCCAGAGACATCAGCCTGCGATAGCGCTCAAACACCCTCCGTCCCTCCTCCGGCGGCAGCCCCTTGTCGCCCCAGCGCGCGGCGGTAGATGTCCGCCGTCTTGCGGGCCGCACCTTCCCACGTGAAGCGTCGCGCCCTCTCCAGGCCCGCGGCCCGCATGCGCTCCCTCAGGCCGGCATCGGCCAGCACCCGATCCATGGCCGCGGCCAGGGCGTCCACGTCTTCGGGATCGACCAGCAGCCCGGCGTCGCCCACCACTTCGGGCAGCGACGAGGCAGTGGAAGAGATGACCGGCGTGCCACACGCCATGGCTTCCAGGGGTGGAAGCCCAAAGCCTTCGTACAGGGAGGGATAGACCAGGGCTTCGGCGGCGTTGTACCAGCAGGGCAGATCCTCGGCGGGCACGTAGCCGGCCGGGCGCACCCTGCCCTCCAGCCCCAGCTCCTCCACCCGGCGAAAGACCTCGTCGTAGAGCCAGCCCTTGCCCCCCACCAGCACCAGGGGCGGGCAGCTCCGGGGCAGGCGCGCGTAGGCTTCCACCAGGCGGACGACGTTCTTGCGCGGCTCCAGTGTCCCGACAAAGAGCAGGAATCGCTGCGGGGTGCCCTGCCGCGCGCAAAAGGCGGCCATTTCGTCCGCCGGCAGCGGGCGAAAGGCCTCGTCCACGCCGTGATGGACCACGTCCACGCGGCCCGCGGGCAGGCCATAGTGCTCGATCAGGTCGTCCTTGGTGCTCTGCGAAACGGCGATGACACGGCGGGCCCGCCGGACCGATCGCTCTCCCAGGAACCGCAGATAGCTCCGGTTGGCAGGGCGGAACGCGTCCGGATAGTGGTGGTAGCTCAAGTCGTGGACGGTCACCACGAACGGCCGGCCTCCCAGCATGGGGCCCACCAGGGCCGGGCAGTGCAGCAGGTCGATGTCCTCTCGCCACAAGGCCCACGGCTGAACAGCCTGTTCCCACACAAAGCGCACCGCCGGCCGGTGCGTCGGCAGGCGGGTGAATGACAGGGCAAGCCCGGCCGCTCCCGGGTATGCACGTTCGCCGGCAAAGACCGTGTAACGGAACCCGGGATCGGCGCCGGGCAAGTGCTGGAGCAGGTTCTGGATGTACCAGTTGATGCCCGCGCTTCGATAGTTTGCGGCCATGGACAACAAATGGGCGTTCACCCCCACGTGAATCGCCCGCGTGTTGTATTCCTTCACGCTCGCCATTATAGCATAAAAGCGGTTGGCGTCAAAGCCCAACCACGCCGCGTCAGCATCGTGCCCACTGATCCTTCACGAGCCGCGGACAAAAAGCGCCACGGACCCGATGTGAAAGGTCTGCGGAAAGAGGTCGATGGGCTGCACGCGCTCCAGCCGGTAACCGCCATCCACCAGGCGGCGCGCGTCCCTTGCCAGGCCGGCCGGATCGGCCGAGACGTAGGCGATGCGCCCCGGCGCCAGGCGCACCAGCTCTTCCATCACGGCCTCGCCCGAGCCGGCCCGGGGCGGATCCATGACCAGGAGCTGGACCGGCTCCTGGATGCCCGCCAGGGCGTCCCGGAGTTCCCCCTGGCGCAGCTCGACGTTGGCCAGGTCCCGGGCGTTGTAGGTCAGGTCTTCGGCCGCGTCCGGATGGGCCTCGACGGCGATCACCCGCCCCACGTCGCCCGCCAGTGCCAGGCCAAAGAGCCCAACCCCCGCATAGACGTCCACGAGGGTCTCGTCGCCCCGCGGCGCCAGCAGCTCGCGCACCAGGGTCACCAGCGCTTCGGCGCCGCCGCTGTTTGTCTGGAAGGGGCTGGCGGCCGAGATGCGGTACTCGCGGCCCGCCACCTCCTCGCGGAAATGGGGCTCGCCCATGAGGACCGCCGTGTCGCCGTCGGCCAGCAACAAGACGCACGACACGGGGAAATCAACCTCGATGTCGAAATCCTCGTAGTGATCCAGCTCAAAGACGGCCATCAGCTCGCCCGTGGCCGCGCCGCAGCGCAGACTCAGGCGATAGAGCTGCGGCCAGTACATGTCCAGGGCGTTCCACAGGTCGTCGAGGAGGGGCTCGATGATGTAGCACTCTTCCACCGGGATGACGTCGCGGCTGTCGGCCGTCAGGAAGCCCAGGTGCCCATCCTCGGTGATATAGAACTGCACGTGGTTCAGATAGCTCCACGGCTCCGCGGCGCCGATGGGCTCCTCGGCCGCCACCTCCAGCCCGCCGATGCGCTGGAGCTGGTCGGCCATGACCTCGGCCTTGAGGCGCAGTTGCTCCTCGTAGTCGATGTGCTGCCACTGGCAGCCGCCGCACTTGTCCTGCCCAAAGTAGGGGCAGGGGGGCCGGACGCGATGGGGCGAGGGGCGCAGGATCTCGACCAGGCGGGCCCGCGCCCAGCGCTGGTGCTCCTCCACCAGCTCGACGCGCACCCGCTCGCCGGGGATGGCATACGGCACAAAGATCACCCGGCCTTCGTGGCGGCCGAGGGCCGACCCGCCGTGGGCCATGGCCGTCAGCTCCAGGTCCAGGGTTGGGGCCACCTTCACACCCCTCCTTCCGCCGTGCGGCCCTCGCCCGTCGCCCACCAGGTGCACTCGGCCAGGGACGCCTCGGGGCAGTGGCCGGCGGCAAAGGCCCAGACGCGGCTGGGCATGGCCTCGGCGCCGCCAAACAGGATCCACATCTGGCTGCGATAGTAGGCCAGGGCGTCGACCTTGGCGGCTATGTCCGCCGCTTCCAGGGTCACCACCCTCCGCTGCCAGCCCCGGTACGGGCTGTGCGCCAGGGCCTCTTCCAGCGCGTCGGGCGCTTCGGCGTAAGGATAGTCCTCGTAAAAGCCCACGCGGTAGCCCATGGCCATCAGGTGTCCCGCGGCCTGGTGCACCACCTGGTGGTCCACGTGGCGGCCCACGGCCAGGGGCGCGTAAAGCGTCAAGCCTGCCTCCAGGGGCAGCCCGTCGGCCAGGGCCCGGGCCAGGGCCGCGGGCGACACGGGGTCGTCGGGATGCGGCGGGGCAAAGAGCGTCTCGCGGCCGTCGTAGGGCCAGGGCCCCCCGGGCGTGGCGCGGTAGACGGCGTCCAGGTACTCCAGGTGCCTGGCTTCGGCGTCCAGGAGGGCCAGGGCGGCGGCATCCTCGGCCCGGCGCAGGCGCGCGGGCCGGGCCGGGGTCCCCCAGGAGGCGTGCTGCTCCAGGGCAAAGGGCGACAGGGCCTGGCCCGGCGCCGGCTCCCCGGCAAAGATGGTGAGGGCCACCACGGCCTCGCCCGCCCGCCGCTGGCGGTGCATTGCCCCCCCGCACGACAGCACGGCGTCGTCCAGGTGCGGGGCGAGATAGACGTGCTTCATTTGTCGAGGCTCACGAGCAGCTCGGCCAGGAGGGCCGCCCGCCGGGGCAGCGAGGCCACGTCCACCCACTCGGTCAGGGCGTGGGCGTCCTCACCCACGGGCCCCAGGCCGTCCAGCGTGGGCGTGCCCACCGCCGCCGTAAAGTTGCCGTCCGATCCGCCGCCGGTGCCTGCCGGCCACAGCTCCATGCCCAGCCGGGCGCCGGCCCGCTGCGCCTGCCGGAAGAGGCGCTCGCCCCCGGGTGAGGTCTCCCAGGGCGGCCGGTTCATCCCCCCGGAGACGATGAGCGTGGTGCCCTCCTGCACGGGCTCCAGGCCCAGGATCGTCCCGGCCATGCGCTCTCCCTCCTCGGCGGACGTCACCCGCAGGTCGATCTCGGCCCAGGCGGCCGCCGGCCGCACGTTCACCTTGGAGCCGCCCTGGGCCACTCCCACGTTGACCGTGGTGCCCCGCCCGTAGTCGGTCATCGACTCCAGGCGCAGGATCTGGTGGGCCATCTCGGTGAGGGCGCTCACGCCGCGCTCGTGGGCCGCCCCCGAGTGGGAGGCCCGGCCCTGGATCTCCAGCTCGAAGCGGCCGACGCCCTTGCGCCAGGTGACCAGGGCGCCCTCGCGCGACGGCTCCAGGACCAGGCTGGCGATGCTGCGGCGCCCCTCCTCCTCGATAATGGCCCGCGAGGTGGGGCTGCCGCACTCCTCGTCCGAGTTCAGCACCAGGACCAGGCGATGGGCGGGCCGCAGGCCCAGGGCATGGAGCGCCCGCAGGGCATAGAGCCCCACCACCAGGCCGCCCTTCATGTCAAAGGCGCCGGGGCCCGTGGCCCTGCCTGCCTCCACGCGGAAGGGCCTCTTTTGCGATTCGCCGGCCGGCCAGACGGTGTCCATGTGGCCCAGGAGCAGCACCTGCCCGTCGCCCTCTCCCCAGGTGGCGTGCACGTGGTCGCCAAAGGCTGCCTGTGGCAGCCGCTGCACCCGGGCACCGATGGAGTCCAGCGCCTCGCTCATCAAGTCGGCCACCCTGTTGACCGCCTCGCGCTCGTGGCTGGGCGAGTCCAGCGCCACGAGGCCGGCCAGGGTCTCGATCATGGCTTCCTGCTGTGCCAGCAGGTGTTCCAGGATGCGGCTCATGCTCCTATACCTCCACGACCAGGCCGTCGTATGCCAGCAGGGTCGACTCTGGCAGCCGCTCGGTGACCTCGTCATAGTCCACGGTGTGCGACAGGTGGGTGAGGACGGCGCGGCCCGGGGTCACCTCGCGGACGAGCTCCAGGGCGGCGATGACGTCCATCACCGAACGCTTCCAGGTCTCGATGCCTTCGTAATAGTGGCTGGCGCCCAGCACCAGCAGGTCGAGCCGGTCCCGGCCCGACGGGCCCGATAGCGCCTGGCGCACCTCGGCCGTGGCCCGCAGCATGTCCGACAGGTAGGCCAGCCGCCGGTCGCCGTCCGACAGGATGTAGCCATAGGCTGTGCCCCCGATGCCGTGGTCCAGGCGCACGAGGTCGACCTGCAGCCCCCACAGGTTGACGGGCCCGTGCAGGCTCTCGGGCTGCAGCACGCGCCGGTAGCTCTTCTCGTTCCACAGCCACGACAGGCGCTCGCGCACGTCCTCCAACACCTGGGGTGGGGCATAGAGGGGCAGTGCCTGGCCCGCGTCCCGCTGGGCATCGAGGAGCAGCTTCAGCCCGAGAAAGTGGGCTTCGTGGGCGTGGGTCAGGAACAGGGCGTCAAAGGGCGCCAGGTTCTGGCCCGCCGTCTGCATGCGGAACTCGGGCGTAACGTCCACGAGGACCAGCCTTTCCGCGTAGGAAGGGCCGTAGCGCAGGGCTACGGAGGGCAGGGTCCGGTGGTTGCGGCTGCCTGCCTGGCGGGCGCTTTCGCACACCGCGCACTGGCAGCCTACCCTGGGCACGCCGTGATCGTCGCTGCTTCCCAGAAAGATCAGTTGCATCGTTCTCTCCAACCGCACTTGCTTGACAATTGTGCTGCAATGAGGGCGTCGTCGCTGTCAGGCCCCGGTCGGCAGATCGAGAAACGTGGTCTCCAGGTCAAACTCTGCTGCCAGGTGTTCTGCCAGGGCTTTCAAGCCAGCCGTCTCGGTGGCATAATGCCCCCCAAAGATAACGTTCACGCCCAGCTCCTGGGCGTCGTGAAAGGCGCCGTGGCTCATCTCGCCCGTCAGGAAGGCGTCCAACCCGGCGGCGGCCGCCTGATCCACGAAACGGGCGGCTCCCCCCGAGATGATGCCCACCGTCTCCACGGTCGACTTGCCAAAGGCCCACACCCTGCTGACCGGCTCGCCCAGCGCCGCCTCGACGCGCCCCGCCAGGTCATCCACCTTGAGCGCCTCGGGCAGGCGCCCCGCGTAGCCGGCCGGCTGCCCCTTGTAGTCGCCAAAGGGCTCCACGCCCGCCAGCCCAAGCCAGCGGGCGAGCGTTACGTTGTTCCCCAGCTCGGGATGAAAGTCCAGGGGGAGGTGCGCGGCGTACAGCGAGATGTCGGCATTGATCAGCATCCCCAACCGGCGGCGGTGCGGGCCGGTAACCATGAGCGGTTGGCTCCAGAACAGGCCGTGGTGGACCAACAGCATCTGCGCGCCCGTTGCCCGGGCCCCCTCAAAGGCGGCCAGGCTGGCGTCCACGGCAAAGGCCAGGCGCTGGACCTGGGCGGCTCCCTCCACCTGCAAGCCGTTGTTCGACGAATCCTCGATGGCCTTGATCTGCAGCAGGTCGTCCAGGTACTTGACCAGTTCGTCTCGTCTCATAACGTTTCTCCTGTAAGTTGCGCAGGCCAGCCCGGGAAGGCCACGGCCAACAGTATATCATTTTTGCCGCCGGGATGCAACTTGTCGGGAACGCCACCCGGCCCTTGTCCCTGTGGGCAAGGGCCGGGTGCCATCGGCCCGAACGTTGTCACGGTCGGCCCCGCTCAGGGCACGGGTGTCATGGATTCGATGGTCTCGATGATCGACGAGAAGACGTTGCCCGTCGCCGGGGCGAGCAGGGCCCATGCGACGCAAGCGCAGAGGCAACAGAGGATGACGATGGCGACGATTACGATGAGGGCGATGAGCCAGCCGCTCAGGCCCCTCCGCGGTGCCGGCGGGTAATACTCCTGGTCGACGATGTCGACGTCGTACGGTTCTTCCATTTCTCCTCCTGTCTCATGGAACCGGATTTTGAACCACGACGTGAACGCGGCGCGTTCCTTGCCGGGCGGCGATGCGGAGAAGGCGATGGCGCGAGGCGCGGGCCCCTCAAGGGACCCGGGCTCATCCGCGTCCTTTCTCCCCTGATGGGCAGTATACCACCGGCGTGGCAAAAGCGCAAATGGCTATTCCTGCTGCCGGGTTTCCCAACCCTCGGTGTCGGCTGCGACCGCCCGCGCCCACTCGACGACATCGGCGCAGTAGGTGGCCGGGTCGTCCAGTCGCACGTCGGCGATCGTTCGAGACCAGGTCGCGCCGGCCGGCGGCGAAATCCTCTCGCCCCGGGCCATGCGCCACGGCCGGCTGCCGCTGTCCAGGCGCGCGCGGTTCTGCTTCTTGACGGCGGCGGGCGACTCGCCTGCCAGGAAGGCGACCAGCAGGCGGCGTGATTCCAGCCAGCCCTCCCTGGAGTACCGGCTGGGGTGCTGCAGCATGTAGGCCGGCACGGTCAGGTTGTGGACGGCCCCGTAGCCGGCCCAGTCCTCGTATTCCAGCGCCAGGCAGCGATGGTACCGCTCCTCGCACGACTCGCCGCCGGCGGGCGCCGCGCCGCACTCGGGGCAGGGGGTTGCGTTGTCTGCGGGGTCCATCCTTTCGGTTTCCTTTCTACGTCGGGAACGGGCGCGCGGATCATACCACCCCTGCGATCGCCTGTCAAGGCCGCGGCAGCGGGCGCGGCAATTCTCGGTCTGGCGGCCGAGTACGCCCTCTTGCTCCCGCCGGATAGCCATCCGAGCCGAGCACGGGGGCCGACGTCGGTTATGATGTTGTGTTATCTATGGCTCATGTGCGGGCCCAGGCCGGGGGGCAGGCGCTGTCCGCCCGTGCCGGTCACAGGGTCAGTACCGGGACTGGTGCAGGGCCCCGTGGCCGTCCGCTCTCCGCCTGTCCCTCAGCCTCCGCG
>JAAYZQ010000546.1 GCA_012514775.1 Anaerolineaceae bacterium | reverse complement strand
CCTCCGCCTGGCGCTCCCTCCTGAGGGCCAAGGGCTGGAGCGACCGGCAGTGGATCCGCGACGCCCTGGGCCAATCGCCGCCGGCCTGGGCCGACCCGCGCGCTCTGCGCCAGGCCGCCGAAACCCTGCGGCCACCCTCCTGGGCCATGGAGCAGCCCTGGACGGAGGAGCGCTGCCGGGCCGCCTGGGACGCCTGGACCCTGGGCCTGGTGTGGGCCATGGACGGGCGCTGGCCCGAGGCGGTGGCCGCTTACCAGGCCGGCCTTGGGCTGGCACCCGGGCGGGTGCCGGCCGAGATCGTGCAAGAGTATTACCTGGCCCTGGCACGGCACAACCTGGCCGGGGGAGTGCTGCCTCCCGAGCGGGAGCTGGCCGCGGCCAAGTACCTGGCCCTCGGCGGCGAGCGGGACGAAGCAACGGAGCGCTTCCGTGCCCTGCTGTCCGGCAGCGCCCTGGACCTTGCCCGTGAAGGCCAGGCGGAATGCTGGGTGGCCTGGCTGGGAGATGGTGCCCCGCCGCCCGGCCCCGGGGCGTGCACAAACGGCGCGGCCGACCCGGACCGGGCGCCCAACTGGGTTCTACCCTTCGAGAACACCGGGGCCTCCGCGTTGGAGGACCCGAACTTGAGCCGGTCCCTGTGGGGTCTTGACCTGGACGCCGACGTCCTGGAAGCAGGTGCCGAGGTGCTGGGCACCCTCTACTGGCGAGGGCCCGATGGGCAGATGTACGCGGAGGACTTTCGGCAGGCCAACCTCTGGCCCAACAGCGGCACCTCGTGGCTGCCCCTGGAAGGCTTTGCCACCTGTCTGCCCGGCTACGTGGAGCCGGCCTGGGTGCCGCCCTGCGCGGGCACCCAGGTCTATCCGCGTGGCACGTCCGGGAACCCGGCGGCGCGAATCCACGTGCCCGCGGCCGAGGGGCCCGACACCTTTGTCGTGACCGCCAGCGGGCCCGTTCCCGGGGATCGGCCCATGGTCTACGGCGGGCGCTGGCGAGTGGCGGGCGACTTTCCACGGGCGCACGTGGCCCGCTATGGAGGCGCCGAGCAGTACACCGCCGAGGAGAGAAGGGCATACTACGAGATCGTGGTCGACCTTTCGTACCTGGCGCCATCACCCGAGTTCTCCAACCTGGCCAACCTGGTTCCACCGCTGTCCTGGGACCAGGATTTTGCGGGCTGGATGCGCCCCCGCTCCGAGATTGGAGAGGGGGATTTCGAGTTCGATGATGTCTTTGGATTTGCTCTGCCGGCGGCTGCGACGGGCGCGCCGTGAGAGAGGAAAGGTTGATCGGCGGATGGGATTGCAGGCGAGGCCGGAGGCCGGCATGATGCCCGCGCGGCTTGACCGACCCAGGCTCGCAATCCTGGCGCTTCATCCCGTTCAATATCACGCCCCCCTCTATCGCGAGATCGCGGCGAGCGGTGCCGTCGACCTGACGGTCCTGTATTGCGCCCGCCGGGGAAACAAGCCCCCGTACGAGGAAGAGTGGGATGTCCCTTTGCTGGACGGATATCGCCACCACTTTCTCCTCAACCTGGGTCGTGTCGGTTGGCCGCAGCCGCTATCTCGTATAAATCCTGGCGTCGTCTCTTGGCTGGTGAGAGAACGCTACGATGTCCTGTTGATCCAGGGTCACACCCAGCTCACCGATTGGCTCGCTCTGTTGGCCGCGAAGAGCGCGGGCACGAAGGTCATTTTCCGCGGGGAAGCCACTCCGGGCTCCCTCGGACGCTTCTCCGGTCACCCGCTAAAGCACCGGGCGGCAGCGACCATGATCCGGTTGGCGGATCGTGTATTATATAGTTGCACCGGGAACCGGCTCTGGTTCGAGGAGCGCGGCGCGGAGCGGGCCCGCATGGCCCTGATCCCCTGTGCCGTGGACAATGTCTTCTTTGAGGCGCAGCGCGCAGCGATCCTGGCCAACTCCCTGTCGCCCAAGCGGCAGGTTGGCCTCGACGATGGGGTGCTTTACGTGGCAAGCGTCGCCAACATGATTCCTCGCAAGCGCCTCCACGATCTCGTGGCGGCCGTCGCTCGCCTGCAAGAGGGTGGCTTGCCTGTCGGACTGATCCTGGTTGGAGACGGGCCGGAGCGGGAGCGTCTTGCCTCCATGGTCGGGGAGCTGGCGGTGAAGGACGCCCACCTCGTCGGCTGGGCCAACCAGCGGATGGTCTGCGGCTACAACGCGGCGGCCGACGTCTTTGTCGTGGCTTCCGACTACGATCCTTCGCCCAAAGCCCTGTCCGAGGCCCTCCTGTTCGGCCTGCCCGTAGTCTGCGCCGATGCCATCGGCACGGCTGCCGATCTCGTCGTCTACGGCGAGAACGGGTACCTGTTTCCGGCCGGCGACGTGGAGGCGCTGGCCCATGGGCTGTCCCTCATTCTGCAGGATCCCGACCTGCGGGCAGCCATGGGGCGCCGCTCCCTCGCCATCGCCGCAGAGTGGTCCATGGCCGCCGCTGCCCGCAGCGTCGTTCAGGCCGTCGAGCAGGTGCTCAATGGCCGGTAGACACGGTGCACGCGAGCTCGAGCGGGTCGAACCTGCCAAGCTCCCTGGCGAGGTCGATGAGGGCATCTGGGTGCATTCGGACGTCGGTCTGGTCCTGGCCACGCCAGGGCCCCGGAGCCACTTCTTCGGCTACTATGACAAGACTCCCTTTGACGAGGAAGAGCGGCGGCTTCTCTGCCACAGCGTCGCGTTTGACGGCCGCATGGTTGCGTCCGGCGATCGAGCCGAGATCGGCCTCTGGGATCTGGACAACAGCTCTTACACCGCCCTCTCCGAGACCGCGGCGTTCAACTGGCAGCAGGGGAGCCTGCTGCAGTGGCTGCCGGGCAGCCATGGGTCTCGGGTCGTGTTCAACGACCGCCTCCCCGGGCACTTTGCCGGCGTCTGCATCGACGTGGAAAAGGGGACCAGGACGCTGCTGCCGGCCACCGTGTATGCCCTCACTCCCGACGGTCGATGGAGTGTGAGCCCTCGCTTTGAGCGTCTGTACCACACGCCCGGCTATCACTACGAAGGGCTGGCCCTCGACGAATGGCGTGGCGGGCTACCCCCGGGCGATGCTCTCCTGCGCATGGATCTGCACACGGGGGGCGTTGAGCCTATAGTCGAGGTTGCCCACCTGGCAGCCCACCGGCCCACGCCGTCCATGGCCGGGGCCTGCCACTATGTCGATCACGTCTGGGTAGCACCAACCGGGCTGGAGATGATATTCTTGCATCGCTGGAAGGCCGACGACGAGCAGCCCTTCACCAGGCTCTACCGCTGCAACCTGGACGGCACCGATATGCGCCTCTACCCGGACTCGGGCCGGTATTCACACGCCACGTGGCTTGACCCGGACCGCTTCCTGATCTGGGGCCGGCCCCTGGCCGCCTATGCCCGCCTGCGCCACTCCGGTGGCGCCGGCGGCTGGCTGCTGCGGCCCCTCCTGGCCCTATGGCGGCGCCACAGCAAGCGATCCGCCTGGCGCAAGCTGGCCCATCAGGTGAGCGGGGATGGGTTCCTGATCTTTGGCAACGACCCGAAGGCAGCCCAGGCCCTGGCCCCGATGGTGCTCACCCAGGACGGCCATCCCAGTGCCTGCCCCGTCTCCGGTGATTGGCTGTTGTTGGACACCTACCCCGATCAAGAGGATTACCAGCACCTGTTGCTGTATCACGTTCCCAGTGAGCAACTCGTCGAGCTTGCCCGGGTATACGTCCCGCCCTCCTTCCAGGATACCGGCTTCCGCTGCGACCTCCATCCGCGCTGGAGCCCCTCCGGCAGGCTCGTCTGCATCGATGCCCTGTGTCGCGCCCAAAGACAGATGATGGTCCTCGACGTCTCGGCGCTGATAGACCGCGCCGGGCATGGTACGCAAAGCCGGATGCCTGCGGGCGGCCGGCAGCCGGCGGGCAACTGAGGTGAAGCACAGCGCCGTGCATTCCCCGGGGTCCACAACGAGTATCGCTGGCGACCCGGCGCCACGCCCCTGGCTTCGGGGCGTGGGCAGGGGATACGTCGCCCTGCGGCGGTTGGTTCGCCAGGCCATCATCCGCACGCCCTGGCTCGACCGCCGTGCAAGCCGGGCTCTTGCCCGCTTCGAGGGCCGCCTGCCCGTCCGCCGGCTGCTGGCAGGCGTGTCCACCGGGCAGGTGCAATGTCACGGCATGACCCTGCACTATCGCCCGGAGGACATGGGAGTCGTGTCCACCATCCTGCTGTACGGGGACTATGAGCCCGAAACCACCCGGGCCGTGCTGCAACTGCTACGGCCGGGCATGAGCTTTGTCGATCTGGGAGCGCACATTGGCTATTTCTCCGTCCTGGCTGCCCGGGCCGTCGGCCCGTCGGGTCATGTCTGGGCCTTCGAGCCTGTTGGCTCCACCCGCCAGATGCTGTGCTTTAACCTGGCCGAAAATGACGTCGATGTCATCGTCACCGTTGTGCCCAGGGCAATCTCGGACTCGAACGGTTGGGTGCGCTTTTCCATCGACCAAGAAAACTCGGTCTCTAACAAGATGGCAATGCCCGGCGAGCTCGATCGAACGACCGAGGAAGTCGAGGCGACGAGCCTGGACGAGTACTTTGCCGCCCTCGACTGGCCAGAGGTGCACCTGGTCAAGATGGACGTCGAGGGCGCCGAGCTGGCGGCCCTCCGTGGCATGGACGAGCTTTGCCGGCGCAATTCGGGGCTGGCGCTCATTTTCGAGGTGAACCCTCCCAACCTGGCCCGCCAAGGGCTGGCTCCCGAGCGTCTGTTCGAAGAGCTGAAGGAACGTGGGTTTGATAGCTATCGCGTTCTCCACAGAAACGGGATTGCGTTTCCCGGGCGCGATGCCCGGCAGATCGCTTCCCTGGGCCGGGGCGACACCGTGAACGTCCTGGCGCTCAAGGGACAGAGCTAGATGGCAGGACCGCGGCAGACCGGAATTTCGCGTTCGGCCCTCCTGATCGCGTCGGGCACCCTCATCGCCCTGGCCCTCTTGATCCCACTCCTGAACACCGAGGGCAGTCCCGTTCGGGTCGGAGCGCACAGCTTGGATGTCTCCTTCGAGCTGGCGGCCGCCGGGCTAGGGATCGTGGTGGCGGGCCTGGTCTTCTGGTGGAGTTATCGTCGGGGCCGTTTCGATCCTTTCGAGTTGCCCGTCTGGTTCAGCCTCAATGCCTACGGCCAGATCGTTTTCAACATCTGGATTCTGCAAAGAGACCTCCGCTTCAGGCCGTTCGTGGCAAGCATGGCTACAGAGTCTTTGCCGGCGCTTGCCGTTTTGCTCATGGGTGTCGGCCTGGTCGCTCTGTGGGTGGGGTACGCGTTCGTCACACGCGTGCTCGAGTCCCGGCCGGTCCGCTCGGAGCCTGTGCCGGGCAAGCCCAGGTGGGTCCTCATCATGGGTGCCTGGTTCGTATGCAAGCTCCTGGAGATTCTGGCGGTCGTCAGTGGAGCGACCGGTTACCTGGCACAGCGTGGATCGGTCTGGTCCAGCTACCTTGCCTTCTTCCTGCACCTTGGCAATCTCACGGCCTTTGTGATGCTGATCCAGCACTTTCGCCATCCTCGGCTCATTGGTTGGTTGTGGCTGCTGGGCATGGCTGCGACAAACATCTTTTTGGGCCTGGTCATGGGCACCAAGGGTGCTGTGTACGTCCTGCTCTATGCCGTCATGGCGATCTACTATGCTCGCCGCAGGCTTTCCGCGCGCTGGCTTGCGGCCGGGTTTCTGGCCCTGGTGGTGAGCGTGCCGGCGGTTAACACGTTTCGAGAGAATCTGTACGACGCCGGATTTGACCGAAGCCAGGGCGCCGGATTCGCGGAGCGGCTGCCTATCCTGCTCTCGTCCTTGAACGAGACTCTGTCGAACCCACTCTCCAGCCTGGCCGAGCAGACCCAGGGCACTTTCGAGCAGAGGCAGGGAGGCGTCCTGGAGATCACGGTCTCGATGATGGCCATCCATCCCAAGGTCCAGCCCTACGTGGGCCTGGACATGCTCTCGGGAATCGCACAGCAGTTGATCCCGCGCTTCCTGTGGCCGGGAAAACCGGCCGGGCACCTGGATCTGTACCTGATCCTCTCGTCCTACCTGGGGATTCCCGACCACTCGTGGGCCACGCCGGGGCAGTTCGCCGACGCCTACCGTACCGCTGGCTGGCCCTTTGTCGTCGTCTGGTTCTTGCTCCTGGGGGGCCTCATGGCCTGGTTCTACGTCCGCGGCCCGGCCAGCGGCGACCTGGCCCGCACTGCCTTTTACCTGCTCATGACGGCCAGCTTTCTCACGTACGAGAACCACATCAACAACACGACGCTAGAGATCCTGAAGTTCGCCATCATCCTCTGGTTCGTGAACAAGTACCTGCTGTTCGAAGCACCCAGCGGAAAGCGCCGCACCGGTGCTGGCACGAAACCATCGGACAGCGCCGCCCCGATGCGGGGCCTGCCGACAACGGGAGGGACGGGCTGAGATGCGACGGCCGGCGAAGGCGATGGGGGAGCGGGGGGTGACCCAGTCCCCGCGGGCGCGGCCGCGAAAGGGCCTCCTTGCCATCACCGGCGCCTTCCAGGCACCCGGGGGGATTGCCGCCGTAAACCGGCTGGTGATTCGCTCCCTGGCCGACGAAGGCTACCGGCTGGACGTGCTGGCCCTGGCCGAGGATCGTCCAACCTTTCTGCCGGGATACGCCGACGCCGCGCACCTGCGCTACGAGGCATTTGCCGGCAACCGCGTTGCCTTTGTCGCACGGCTCTGGCGCAGGCTCATGGTGGGCGGCTACGACCTGGTCCTGTCCGATCACGTCAACGTGGCGGCTGCCCTGGCGCCGGCAGGCTGGGCGCGGTGGTGCCGCTATGTGGTCTGGCTGTGCGGTGTTGAGGTCTTGACGCCGCGACCCGACGGCGAGGGCCGGCTGGGGCTCGCCCATGCCTGGAGGCGCCTGGCCATTTCGTCCTACACCCGGGACAGCATCGCCCGCCGCTTTCCCAGGCTACCGGTACAGGTTTGTGAGCTGGCCCTCGATCCGGTCCGTCATGCCCGGGAGCTGCCGGCCGAGCCCAATCCGGCCCGGCCCCGGCTCAGCCTGCGAGCGGTCGATGGCGTGGAGCAGCGCCTGGGCCCGGCCGTGATCCTCATGGTCGGGCGGATGCTCGGCGTCGAACGCTACAAGGGACATCGCTGCCTGCTCAACGCCTTTCCGGACGTGGTGCAGGCTTTCTCCGAGGCGCAGTTGGTCCTCGCCGGAGAGGGCGACGACCGGCCCTCGCTGCGGGACGTGGCCCTCAGCCTGCCGGAGGCGGTGCGGGCCCGCGTGTTCATGCCGGGCTACGTGGCCGACGACCTGCTGCGGCAGCTCTACCAGGCCTGTACCCTCTTTGCCATGCCGAGCACGGGCGAGGGCTTTGGCCTGGCCTACCTGGAGGCCATGGGCCATGCCCGGGCTTGCCTGGGCGGCAAGGTGGATGCTACCCCGTGCGTGGTGCGCGATGGCCTGACGGGCGTGCTGGTAGACGATCCGACCTCACCCCAGCAGGTGGCCGGGGCGCTGTGCCGGATGCTGGCCCATCCGGGACGGACCGCAGAGATGGGGCGAGCGGGATATGACCTGGTGCGGTCTTACTACCTGTACCCTCACTTTCGCGAACGCTTCTGCGCGGCGATCTCCTGAGGCGAGACGGCGATTCTACCATGTGCGGCATCTGCGGTGTAGCCGGATTGGACGAAGCGGTGAGGGTCGCGCGAGCGATGAACGCCTGCCTGGTCCATCGCGGGCCTGACTGCGCGGGCTACCTGGACGCCGGCCGCCTGGCGCTGGGCGTGCGCCGCCTGAGGATCATTGACCTGGACACGGGCGATCAACCCATCTACAGCCACGATCGCCGCCGTGCCATTGTTCTCAACGGCGAGATCTATAATTTTGCTCAGCTCCGTGCCGAGCTTGCAGCCCTGGGCCATCGCTTTGCCACGCGGAGCGACACCGAGGTGGTGCTCCGCGCCTACGAGGAATGGGGCCTGGCGTGTTTGCCACGCCTGAGGGGCATGTTCGCCCTTGCCCTCTACGACGGCACGGGGGGCGACGAGCCGGGCAGCGGCTCGCTGCTCCTGGCCCGGGATCGCTTCGGCGTCAAGCCTCTCTATCTGTGGCATGATGGCCGGCGACTGCTCTTTGCCTCAGAGGTTAGAGCGCTCCTGGGCAGTGGAGTCATACGACGGGAGCTTTCCGCCGCCGGCCTGTATACCTATCTGGCCTTTGGAAGCGTCCAGGAACCCCTTACCATGGTCGACGGTGTGGTTTCCCTGCCGCCGGGTAGCTGGCTAAAGGTGGCTCCGGGGCGAGAAGGGCTGGCGATCGAGTCGGGCACGTACTGGCGCCCGACTGGCGCCCAGGACCCGGACGATCCGGTGCCCGAAGATGTGTACCGGTCGTTGTCCGGCGCCGTGGCCTGCCACATGGTGAGCGACGTGCCCCTGGGTGCATTCCTCAGCGGCGGGCTCGATTCTGGCGCCGTGGTCGCCCTTGGCACAGAGGCGTTGGGCAGACCGCTCTCCACGCTTACCCTGGGGTTCGACGGCTGGGCGGACGACGAGCGCAGTCTCGCATCTCTCACCGCCCAGCGCTGGGCCAGCCGCCACCAGGTTCGTGTCCTGGGCGCCAGGGACGCGCTGGCCGACCTGCCCCAGGCCCTGGCAGCGATGGATCAGCCCAGCATCGACGGGATCAACACCTGGTACGTGTCCCGCGAGGCGCGCCGGGCGGGCCTGACCGTCGCCCTGTCGGGCCTGGGCGGCGACGAGCTTTTTGCCGGCTATCCCTCCTTTCGCCTGGTGCCGCGCTTGAAACAGCTGTATGAAGCCCGGCAGCGAATCCCTGGCGCCGGGCAAAGGTTACTCTCCGGTGGTAGCCTTCTGCTCTTGCGAGACGGCCCCAGGGGAGGGCACAAGCTTGCCGGCCTGCTCTCGGGGGACCTGTTCTTCGATCATCCCTACTTTCTCGTGCGTTGCCTGCTGACGCCCCGCCAGGTCGGGCAGCTATTGCAGCCTGCCGTGCTCGAGAGCCTGGATGGCGGCGACGAGGCCCTCGGCCTGTGGCGGCGACACGCCGGGGAGCAGATTCGCGTGGCCGAGGATTATGACTCGGCCGGTGAGGTCTCCTGGTTGGAGCTCAGCCAATACATGCGCTCCACGCTGCTGCGCGACGCTGATGCCATGAGCATGGCCCATTCGCTGGAAGTTCGCGTGCCATTCGTGGACCACGTTCTCGTCGAACGTGTGTTGCCGATAGGCGCCCGGTACAAGCTCGGGCGCCAACCGAAGCCGCTCCTGGTCGCCGCCCTGGGTGACCGGCTGCCCCCTGGCGTCCTGGCGAAAAAGAAGCGGACGTTCACCCTTCCGTTCGAGCAATGGCTGCATGAGGATCTGGCAGCGCCTGTGGGCGACACTTTGACAGCCCTTCCGGAGCAGCTTGCTTTGTGG
>JAAYZQ010000545.1 GCA_012514775.1 Anaerolineaceae bacterium | reverse complement strand
CTGGGTGCCTTATCGTGGCGAGTGGGCGGTATCCACGCCGATGACCGAAGTGGAGATCGACCAGGCCACGGAGGCTGTGTGCAAAGTCTTGGAGCAGGTCAGGCCTTTCGTAGAAGAGAGCGTTCCTCACCTGCTCGTATCCTAGCTGGCCATCTGGCCAAACCGATCGAAGGAGGAAAACAACGATGGGACAACAGTGGGAAGGCTGCAAGTGGACCGAGATGGTGCTCAAGTCGGAGCCAAACCGTACCATGGACAAGCCGCTGATCATCACCGTGTGTCCGGTGGGTGCCCTGGTCGCACGCAAACAGAATCCGCACCAGCCGAGCACGCCGAAAGAGATCGCCGAGCAGGTAATCGCGTCGTATGAGGAGGGCGCCGCCGTCGCACATCTGCACACGCGCGATGAGAACGATCATCCGGTGACCAGGACGGAACTGCTCAAGGAAACAATCGACCGGATCCTCGACAGGTGCCCGGATATGATCATCCAGCCCAGTGCAGCCGAAGGCTATGTCCCAGAGGCGAACCAATACACGTACGAAACGACCAAGCCTATGGTGGAAGCCTTGCACGGCCTCAGCCGCAAATACATGGAGTCCACCATCTTTACGCCGGTGTCGTATGCCCTTGAGGAAGTGGATGGAACGTTGCACTCTACACTGGCCGTAGAAGACAACACCGTGCGCACCGTCAGGTTCCTGCAAGAGAATGGGGTAAAGCCCGAGTTCATGTGCCACAACTGGGAAGGCATTGTGAACGTCAACGAATGGTTGATCAAGCCCGGCATCCTGCAGAAGCCCTACCTGATGTCCATGGGACCGGGCATGCACAACACGGGCCCAACCTACCCGGATCCGTGGGGACTCCTCTACCTCCTGGGCATGATGAAAATGATGCCGGAGGGCAGCCTCCTCGGCATAAGCGCCGGTGGGCGGAACTGGCTGCCGTTGAGCGTGTTTGCCATTCTGATGGGCGTCGACAGCGTGCGGGTGGGCATGGAGGACCACGTCTACATGTATCCTCACAAGAACGAGCTGACCAGGCACAATGCCGACGAGACAAAAAAGATCGCAACCATAGCCCGAGAGCTGGGCCGCGACATCGCCACTCCGGCGCAGACGCGCCAGATCTATGGACTCGGGTAAATCACTGGCGGGGAGGGCTCGTGCTGAAACCCTTTGCCATTGACTCCACGGTACAGCCCCAGAGACCCGGCAGGGACGACCTGCTTGGCTTTGAGTACCGGGAGCTGGATGCCATGTGGCTCGCTCGCTGGACGGCCAGGGCTGGCTGGGAAGAGGGGCGTCTCTATGAAGTCACCGCCCTCATCCACGACAGGCTGGAAATTCCAGTCTATGGCATCGGCGCGGGACCGCTGTGCGACGGCCAGGTTCTGATCGTATCCGACGTGTTGGGCATCTTCCAGACCTTTACGCCCAAGTTCGTCAAGCAGTATGCCCGCCTGGCGGAAGAGATGAAGCGGGCATTTGCAGAGTACGCCGAGGAGGTCCGCAACGGCACGTTCCCCGGCCCGGAGCACGTCTATCCCATGATGGCCGGAGAAGCCGAAAAGCTAGACCAGTTGTGAGGTCGCGCCACAGATTCGCCGAGTCGGGAGACAGCGGGCCTCCGTGTTACGCCTACAACAGTGGGTACTAGAAATGGCCCGCGCTCTCCTGTTCCAGGGCCGCCAGCACCGTCTCCATCTCTGACAGGCGCTCGGCGGCCAGGTCCTTGGCCTTCTCGAAGTGGAACACGTTCGCCAGTTTGGCCCGGCGCTTCTGGACCGACCAGTAGGCGGCCCGCATGTCCTTTGGATTCTTGGAGAAATCCCGCAGAATGCCCACCACCCCCAGGAAATCCAGGGAATCGGCGTCGCGCATCAGCAGCGCCTCCGTGCTCCGATCCGAGCCCACCCCGTGGTGAAACTCGATGCACTCCAGGACCAGCTTCTTGAACTCCTCGGGATATCCCTTTTCGGTCAAGAACGCCTCGGCCACCTGGAGCGAGCGCTCGGTGTGATCGACGCCCTTTTGCGCCCAGGGGGTGTAGGCGCCCCAATCGTGCAGGTGGGCCGCCACCCACACCGCGTCGGCGTCGTACGCCTGCCCCTCGCCGATGCTGGACACCAGGGCCAGCAGGCGCCGCGTGTGGTTGATGCCCCACTGCCCGCCGTATTCTTCGGTCAAGCGGGCGATTTCGTCACGGTCAATGGGTATGCCTGTCATTCTTCCTCCACCTTCTTTGGTATGTCATCTATTTCGTGGCAATCAACGCACCGGTCCCACAAACGGAGGCCTTGCTCGGGGATTGTACTACCATTTGACAACCAGTGCAAACTCCTCCAGGTCACTGTTGCGCTTCTCGCCCGGGCATGGTACAATTTACCAGGCACTCCACCAGGGGGATAGCAATGATGCTTCGTCGCACGCCGCTGCCCAAGGCCCTTGCCTGGCTGCTGCTCCTGGCCCTGGCCGGGACGGCGGCCGGCCAGCCCGCCGCCCCTCGCGCCGCGCCGGGCAGCGTCCTCATCCACGAGGTGGCCTACGACGCGACCCAGGAGGGCATCGACACCGCCTGGGAGTGGATCGAGCTCTACAACCCGGGGGCGGAGGCCGTGGACCTGGCCGGCTGGCGCCTGATCGACAACACCGCCTCCGACACGCTGCCCCCGTGCACCCTGCCCGCCGGCGGCCTCCTGGTGGTGGCGGCGGGGCCCGCCTTTTACGAAAACTACCCGGACTATGACGGTGAGGTCTTGCTGCTGGACGGCAGCATCGGCGGCGGCCTGGGCAACACGGGCGACCGGCTGCTACTGCGCGACGCCGGAGCCGCACTGGTCGACGCCCTGTCCTATGGCACCGACGGGACCTACCTGGCCTGCAGCGGCCACCCCTGCGCCGGGGTGGCCCCCGGCCACTCCCTGGAGCGCGAGCCCGTGGGGCAGGACACGGACGCCCCGGCCGACTTTGCGGACCGCGACCCTCCGACCCCGGGCCTCCCCGGCCCGGAGCCGCCGCCCACGCCGCCACCCACGCCGCCCCGCTCGCCGGCCCTCATCGAGGCCCTTTACTACGACGGCTATACGCCCTACGAGCCCGACGAGGCGGTGCGCGTGGTCAACGTCTCGGAGGCGGAGCTGGACCTGGGGGGCTGGCGCATCGCCCGGGCGCCGGGCACGGGCGGCGCGGTCTTTCCGGCGGGCTCCACCCTGGCCCCCGGGCAGTCGGCCTGGGCCGCGTGCGAGGCGGCCGCCTTCGAAAAGCAGTTCGGCCACAAGCCCGACTTTGAGCTGGGCGACACCGACCCGGAGGTGCCGGGAATGGGCGGCGCCTGGCCGCGCTTTGCCAACGACGGGGGCCGCTGCCTGCTGTACGACGCCGAGAACACCATCGCCGACGCCCTGGTCTACGGCGACGCCGCGGAGCTGGTCGATGCCTGGCTGGGGCCGGCGCTCCAGCCCTGGACTCCCAGCTCCTATTTCGGCGCCGAGGGCCAGATCCTGCACCGCAAGGGGGACGAGGCGACGGGCCTGCCCCTGGCCGACACCGACACCGCCGCCGACTGGGCCCAGGAGCCCGGCGACCCGCTGGCCGGGCGCCGGGTGCTCTACCCCGGCTGGGACCTGGCCGTCTTCCGCCGGCCGGCCCACGCCACCGAGACGGCGCGCCTGACGGTCGCCATCGGCCCCGACCACCTGTACGACGTGGTGCGCGCCCACCTGGCAGGAGCCCGGGAGAGCATCTGGATCGAGGCCTATGCCTTCGAGAGCGAGGCCCTGGCCGAGGTCCTCCTGGAGCGGCGGGCGGCCGGCGTGGAGGTCATCCTGCTCCTGGAGTCGGGCCCCGCGGGCGGCGCCGCCGACACCCAGCGCTGGATCTGCCGGCGCGTTCGCGACGCCGGGGGCCAGGTGTGGTTCATGGGCAGCGGCCAGACGCCGGCCCGCTACCACTTCCAGCACAGCAAGTTCGTCCTCGTCGACGGCCGCCTGGCCCTGGTGGGCAGCGAGAACTTTAACCCGACGGCCATGCCCTCCGACGACAAATCCAACGGCACCGCCGGCCGCCGTGGCGTGCTGCTGGCCACCGACGCCCCGGCGGTGGTGGAGCGCCTGCAGGCCATCTTCCAGGCCGACCTGGACCCCGCCCATCACGGCGACCTGCTCACCTGCGCCGAGCGGCCCGACCTGTGCAGCGGGCTGCCGCCCCTGCCCGAGCCGGACTATACCAGCTACACCGTCGCCTTCGAGGGACCGCTGGAGATCGAGGGCGAGATGGAATTCGAGGTGGTGCAGGCGCCCGAGAACAGCCTCCACGCCGGGAGCGGCCTCCTGGGCCTGGTGGGTCGCGCCGGGGCAGGCGACACGGTGCTCGTCAGCCAGTTCTACGAGCACGTCGCCTGGGGGCCGGCGGGGGCCACGCCCGAGACCGACCCCAACCCCCGGCTGGAGGCCTACCTGGACGCCGCCCGCCGCGGGGCCCGGGTGCGCATCCTGCTCAACAGCCACGTCTTTGGCGGCTATCAAAACGAGAACGTCGAGACGGTCGCCTTCCTGCAGGCCGCGGCGCGCCGGGAGGGCCTGGACCTGCAGGCCCGCCTGGGCAACCCGACGCTCCTGGGCCTGCACAACAAGCTGGTGCTGGTGCATGCCGGCGGCCGGGGCACGGTCCACGCCGGCAGCCTGAACGGCAGCGAGGTGTCGTCCAAGGTCAACCGAGAGGTGGGGCTCCAGGTGGGTTCGGACGCGGCCTACGAATACCTGCGCGCCGTCTTTGAGCACGATTGGGCCACGGTGCGCTTTCCGGCATACCTGCCCCTGGTGACGTCAAACCACGAGCCCCCCTCGCCGGCCGATCACCTGCTGGTGAGCGAGGTCTATTACGCCGTCTCCAAGGAGCGGGAGTGGGTCGAGATCGTGAATCCGACGCCAGCGGCCATCGACCTGTCGGTCTACAAGCTGGGCGACGCGGAGAACCGCGAGGCCTACGAGGGGATGATGCGCTTCCCGGCGGGGGCGTCGATCGCGCCTCACGGCGTGCGCGTGGTGGCTGCCTCGGCCGCCGCCTTTCGCCAGGCCTACGGGCGGGCGCCCGATTTCGAGTTCTATCCCACGGACCCGGCCGTGCCCGACATGCTGCCGCACCCCGCCTGGGGCACCGGCGGGTGGCAGTTGGCCAACGCCGGCGACCAGGTGCTTCTCCTGGACGGCCTCGACCGGCCCGTGGACGTCGTGGCCTTTGGCAGCGCCAGCTTTCCCGGCGTGGTGGCCCACCCCGGGGTGAGCCTCTCGGGCCACTCCCTGGAGCGCTACCCGCCCCTGTTCGACACCGGGGACTGCAGCGCCGACTTTCGCGACTGGCCCTTTCCCAACCCCGGGCAGCTCCCGGCGGTCACGGTCCGCTGAGCCCCGGCGCCCGGCGGGCTACTTTCTGCGGCGCCGGCCGCTGCGGCGGCTGCTGCTGGATCTGCGCTGCGGCTGTCCGCCATCCCGGCGGGGTTCCTCGGGCGGGCCGTCGGTGGGCTGGGGCGGCGCGTGGAGGGTCTCCTGGTAATAGTCGTCCAGGAGCATGGTCAGCAGGGCCAGCCCGTCCTCGCTCTCGCTCAGCTCGTGGACCAGGGGGCCAAAGCGCTGCATGCGCTCCACCTTCAGCCGGTCGCGCTCGCGCAGGCGCGACTCCAGCAGGGCCACCACCCGCTGGGCGACGATGGCCTCCACGTCCTCGTCGGCGGGCAGCGGCCACTCGTGGAACTCGATGTTGTAGCGCTTGCCGATGCGGGCCAGCTCCATCTGCTCCATGACGTCCACCAGCGAGATGGCCACGCCGCCGGCCCCGGCCCGGCCCGTGCGCCCGGCGCGGTGGATGTACAGCTCGGCGTCGTCGGGCGGCTCGTAGATCACTACGTGGGACAGGTCAGGCAGGTCGATGCCCCGGGCGGCCACGTCGGTGGCCACCAGGAAGCGCAGATCGCCGCGGCGCACCCGGCCCATGATCCGCTCCCGCTCGTTCTGCGACAGGTCAGAGCTGAGCTCGTCGGCGTCGTAGCCAAAGCGCTGCAGCACCGTGGCCACGTAATGCACCCGGGCGCGGGTGTTGCAAAAGATGAGGGCCGAGGGCGGGTTCTCGACCTCGATGATGCGCACCAGGCTGCGGTCCTTGTCCATGCGCGGCACGACGTAATAGCCGTGCTGCACGTCGGTGACGTGGACGTGGTCGCGGCTGAGGCTCAGAAACTCGGGCTCGCGAAGAAACTCGCGGGCCAGGCGCAGGACGTGGCTCGGAAACGTGGCCGAGAACATGCAGCCCTGCACCGGCCGGGAGGGCAGGTAGCGGCGGATGGCGCGCATGTCGGGGTAAAAGCCCATGGACAGCATGCGGTCGGCCTCGTCAAAGACCAACATCCGCACGTCCTGGAGCGTCAGGTTGCGCTTCAGCAGGTGGTCCAGGATGCGGCCCGGGGTGCCGACCACCAGGTGCGCGCCCTCGCGAAAGGCCTTGAGCTGGGGGCCGTAGGCCGTGCCGCCATAGACCACGGCGGTGCGCATGCCGCTGGCCGCCCCCAGGATCTGGGCCTGCTCGCCCACCTGTTTTGCCAGCTCGCGGGTGGGGGCCAGGACCAGGGCCTGGCAGGTTGCCTTGCGGGCATCGACGCGGTCCATGATGGCCAGCAGAAAGGCGCCCGTCTTGCCGCTGCCCGTGCGCGACTGGACCATCAGGTCGCGCCCGGCCAGCAGGTAGGGGATGGCCTGGGCCTGGACGGGCATCAGCTCGGGCCAGCCGGCCCGGGCCACGGCCTCGCGCAGCGGCGCGGGCAGGTCCTCCAGGGTCACGGGCGGCAGGGCGCTCTCGGGCGCGATGGTGCCCGATCCTTCTTGTTCACTCTCAGTCGTCATGTGAAGTCCTTTACAGCGCGGAGGCACCCGATCAACCAGTGACGGGAGTCCACGGGGTATCTTTGGTCTCGCCGGCCCCCTCTGCCGTCGTGGCAGAGGGAGCACAGCTGCCAGTATACCCCTAAATGCAGCGGGCGTCAACCGGGCGGGCGGCCCGGTCAGGGTTGCTGCAAAGTCGGTCTTGTCGCCTGGGATCGCCGAGCGCCGGCTCGGCTTTTCTCTACACGCAACCTGCCGAGCTGGTGCTCGGCGCTCCCAGCAGTAGTCAAGAGGCTATGCAACAACCGTACGGCCAGGTCGGCAAGGGGCAATGCACTTTTTCAGGGTCGGAGGTCTTCCTATTGCTCGTAGGCAATCGTCACTTCGCGCCAGCCCAGGCTGTGCCGGGCCGCTGCCTTCCGGGCGCGCTCGACGAGGGCGGTGTGGTAGGGTACGCGATTGGCGGACAGGGCCTGGTAGCCGGCGATCAGGTCGGGACGATGCGCGCCGAGGGCGGCCCGCAGGCGGCCCCAGGCCGCGCCCCGCAGGTTCAGGCTGTCGACCAGGACGTGGCCCACGCGAGCCTGCTTCAGCGCGGCAAACAGCGCGTCCATCTCGTCCTCGCCATCCGACAGAAAGGGCAGGAGGGGCCCGCAAAAGGCCCAGGTGGGGATGCCGGCCCGGGCGAGGGCGTCCAGGGCCTCCAGGCGCTCGCCGACGGGCGACGCGTTGGGCTCCAGCCACCGGCGCAGCCCATCGTCCAGGGTGGTGATGGTAAAGGCCACCTCAACGGCCGGGATGCGCCGCAGCCGGTCGACGTCGCGCAGGACCAGTGCGGACTTGGTCAGGATCGTGGTGGGGAAGGGGCAGCCGGCAAGTGCTTCCAGGCAGCCACGTGTAATGCCATAGTCCGCCTCCAGGGGCTGATAGGCGTCGGTGACGGTCCCGAAGTTGATGTTGCCCGGCCTGGCGCGCGGGAGTTGGCGGGCCATGACCGCAGGGGCGTTGACCTTGACATCGACAAAGGTGCCCCACTCCTCTTTGTGGCCGGTAAAGCGCTTCATGAAAACGGCATAGCAGTAGGCGCAGGCGTGCGCGCAGCCTACGTAAGGATTCACGGCATAGTCCACGCGCGAGATGCCGCTCTTGCTCAGGATCGAGCGGCACTCGCGCTCGCGGACGACGATGGTGGACTCGGCGTCCAAACAGACCTCGACGGGGATCACGCTCGCGTCAGGCGACGAGCCCGGCACGGACGGTGTCGAGGATGGTCCGCCCCTCGGGCGCCATGCTCCAGAAGGCCTCGAGCTTGTCGCAGGCATAGTCGGCGCAGTGGGCGCAGTTGGCCAGGTTCAGGGCCCGGGCACAAGCGCGCACGTCGCACACGGCGCAGTAGCCGCACAGGCGGGTGCTCTCCGCGAGGCAGCCGTCGCACATGCTCGATTCGGCGGTGGCGTCGGGCTGGTTGTACGCCTCGCGGGCGTGGGCCGCCAGGCGCTCCAGGGCTTCCAGGTCGTTGGCCTGGGTGGCCACGTAGGCCGGGCAATGGGTGCAGACAAGGCCACAGTAGGCAATCATCTCCTCCATGGAGGGTCTCCTTTCAGGTTCTCGTTCAGGCGGCCTCGATGGGGATCCAGATCTCCATCTCGGACTCCGGGTCGGCCGGGTCAAAGGTCGAGCCGTACTGCTCGAATTCAGGCCCCCCCGCGCGCCGGTAGCCCGACCGGGGCAGCCAGGTCTCGTAGGCGGCCTGAAAGGCCTGCATGAGGGTGGGCAGGGTACAAAGGAAGACGCCATACGTCCCTGCCGGGACGGGCCACCTGTCCAGCCCTTCGGGCATGGGGACGTCCTCCCTCACCTCCAGCCCCGCCAGGTAGTCAAAGACGCCGGTGTCCATGTCGATGTTGCCCATGACCCCGTAAGCGACGTCAGAGACGGCCAGGCCCTCGAGCTGTTCCATCCAGGGACCGGCCTCGCCCCACAGCCGGGCCACCTCCTCGTTCTCGTTCTTGCCGTGGTACGGCTTGCCGACCACGCTGAATGCCTGCCTGCTCTCGATTTTCGGCTCCACGTCACAATCCTTTCCCCGTTGGGTTTCTGATACCTTTGCTTCCAAGAAGGAATTGTGTTACTCCGAAGGCTGGGCCAGCGGCCCAGGTATCATTGTACTACCGGCAGGTGACAGAGTATGTCATGAATATCCGAACTTGTGTTCTAATCTTGTCGTGGACTGTCGGGAAATGCTGGCGTGGACATGGGCATTCGCCCCCTCCCCAGACCCCTCCCCCCAGCATTCAGGGGACAGAAGCCCGAACTCAGCAATCAGAAGACGCCAGGGACACCACCACCCGAAACCCGACACTGAAGTCATAGAAGTCGGGGTCGAGCCTGTCGCGGTAGGCGCAGCGGGCGAACCTCTGAAGGTCGCGCCAGGAGCCCCCACGCACCACCCGGAAGTCAGGACCATCCAACTCCTCCCGGCCATCCCCCGGGTCGTAGGGATAGCCGTAATCGGGCCGGGAGACGGTCGTCCGCCCCCAACGGCTTGCAGTCCACTCCCAAACATTGCCAGCCAGGTCCAACACCCCCCAGGGGCTAGCCCCTGCCGGAAACGCACCCACAGCACTGGTCTCCCTGATGCCCGCCTCGTCGGTATTGGCCCGGCCGGTGTGCCACTCGTTCCCCCACGGCCAACAGAAGCCGCGGCTGCCCCGTGCCGACTTTTCCCACTCGGCTTCAGTGGGAAGTCGGACTTGAGAGATCGGATACTGGGAATCAGAGATGTGCCCATTGTGCCAAACACGCCCCCGGCCTCCTGTCTCTTTCATCCTCTCTGTCAGCCAGGAGCAGTAGGCCAGCGCTTCGTACCAACACAGGCCTACCACCGGGCGGTTGGGCGAGCCCCAATGAGGATCGTCCCACCAGAAGGGTTGACCCCGCCTATCCACCTCGCGCTGTGCCAGCCAACGGGCATAGGATTGTTTGAGCTGCTCGTCTTGAACGTCTTCGAGGGGCGACAGATCCGGCTCCCGATGGCCGGTGCGCCAGGCCCAGCCCTCGGGCGTCCAGTGGCGGGCCTCGTCGTAGCCACTGCCCTCCACAAATGGCCGATACTGGGCGTTGGTGATGGGGTAGCGGCTGAT
>JAAYZQ010000077.1 GCA_012514775.1 Anaerolineaceae bacterium | reverse complement strand
TTTGCAAGTATGTTCGCGCGGGCGTCCATGCCCGGGCCGGCCGCTGCCTGGAATGCCGAAAAGCGATCCCCGGAGCTTACCAGAGTGAAACCTCACACCGGTGCGTTGCACGTGCCGTTCGTGCGAAGCACCGGTAGATCCCAGGGCTTTAGTCTAGGTTGCGGCAGTGGCGGGGGCGTTGGCCGCGAACTGCTCGTACAGCTCCTGGAGCCAGGCGCGGGTGGCCTGGGGTGATTCGAGGCGAAAGTCGGCCCGGGTGGGGCGCGGCGTCTCGGCGACGACGATAGAGACGCCCCCCTGCGCCTGCACCACACCAAAGGCTTCCTCATCCTTGTCGTCGTCGCCCAGGAAGAGGGGCAGAGCCCCGGGCCAGGGATACCGTTCCAGGAGATACTCCACGCTCCGCCCCTTGTGGGCTTCCCGCGGGCCGATCTCCAGGAACTTTTCTCCGCCCAGGATGCGAAAGAGGAAGGGCGGCGCCTTCGATGTGGTTTCTGCGGCGATCTCTTGCGCCATGGCCAGAACCTCGGCGCTCTCGGCGTCGCTCGCAAACCGGGCATGGATGGCGAGGGCCCAACCCTTGTCCTCCAGGTAAAAGCCCTGCCGGCCGTCGATGGTCCGGGCCCACAGAGGCTTGATTCTGTCCAGGATAGGGCGCACGGCGGTATACTCCACGCGCTCCACGCGCTGCCCGTCCGTCGTGCGCATCTCGATGCCGTAGGTGCCGGCCAGGAGAATGTCAGGGACGGGGACCAGCTTTTCTACGTGGCTCAACCGCCTCCCGCTCAGAACCGTGACCCGCAGCGCGGGCAGGCTCGCCAGGCGCGAAAGGAGGGCCACAAGCTCGGGGTCCGGCGCGACGACGTCGGGCGTGGGCGCGAACCCGGCCAGGGTGCCGTCATAGTCGGTGAACAGGCGCACGCGACCGGCCGCCAGGAGCCGGCCGAACAATGCCTGGGCTGGAGGCAGCATCAGCCTGCTTCTTCTCCCCGCGGCGGTTTGAGCAGGGGCCGGATCCTACGCTCAAAGATCATGTCCCACGTGAGCGTCTGCCGCACCCGCCTGCGCAGCCGGTGCACCGGGCTGGACTCGGCCCAGGCCACGATCTGGCCGGCGATGCTGGCCGGATCGTCGTCCGGGTCAAAGAGGATCACGTCCTCCTGGCCGATCTCCACAGCCGCCGGAACCCCGGTGGAGGCCACGGGCAGGTTGACCATGGCCGCCTCCAGCACAGGCATGCCAAAACCCTCGCGATGGCTGGACATGAACATGAGGTCGCTGGCCCGATAGAGGTCGGCGACGACCGAAAAGTCAACGATCAGGCCCTCGTCCGGATCTGGCCCCGACTCGAAGACAAAGCGCACCTCGGCCTCGAGCCCCAGCTCCCGGCGCTGCTCCTGGAGCGTGCGAAAGTAGGCATGGCTGCGGGGATCGTGGGGATCGGGCGGGCCGGTGTGAATCAGCAGCGGCCGGGCGATTCGTTCCTTGAGGGCCGCCACCACGCGCAGCGCCAGCTCGATGTTCTTGGCCGCCGTCACCCGGACGGGCATTAGCAGGACCAGGTCGGCCTCCAACAGCCCCAGCCGCTCCACCAGATGCCAGCCTTCGTCCGACAATCCCAGCAGGCTGCGAGGGTCCACGCCGTTGTAGACGACGTGGATGCGCTCCGGCGGGCAGCCCAGCAGCCCGGCCAGCTCCTGCCGGCGCTGCTCGGAGACGACGACGTAGGTGATGCGGGGGTGGTAGGTGCGCAACAGGTCCCAGGGATAGCCCTCGTGCATGCGCGCCCGCGAGCCCGGGCTGGTCCACGAAAAGTCGTGGTTCCAGGCAATGAGGTTGGGCAGGGCGCCCGCGTCCAGCAGCCGAAAGAGGGCCACGGTGAGGGGCAGGTTGAAATCCTTGCTCAGGACGTTGTGCGCGATCAGGTTGTCAAAGGCGCCAAGGCGGGATTGAAGGCTGCGGGCCAGGCTCTCGCCAAAGTCGTCCAGCCCGGCCGGCACCCGGCCCTCCTTCAACTCCTCGCTCATCTCCATGACCAGGGGATGGCGGGAGTCGATCTGGGGGATGCGGATCAGCTCTACTCCGTCGGGCAGGTACGCCTCGTCGCCCTGGCCGGCCACGACCGTCACCGGGTAGCCTGCCCGCAAGAAGGCCTGGGCGTGGGCCTGGATCACCGCTTCGACGCCGCCGATGGTGGGTGGCGCCGTGTAGTGCAAGAGGGCGGTCTCCGGTCTCGCCACGGTCTCTCCCTTTCCTTTCTGGTGCCCGGCCGTCACAAGCCGAGCTTGACCAGGGCCTGTAGCTGGGCGCAAAGCCAGGCCGCGATATCCTGGCGCTCGATGGTCCAGCGCAGCCGCGAGGCCCACTCCTGGCGAGTCTCCAGGGGCATGGTCAGGGCCTGGTGCATCGCTTCGGCGGTGGCAAAGACGTCGCAGGGCGCCACGATCAGCGCTCCCGACTCCAGTTGTTCGCGGGCACCCGTCCGCTCCGAGAGGATGAGCACTCCGTCTCGCTCGTTCAGGATGGGTCCTTCCTTGGCGACCAGGTTCATGCCGTCGACGATAGAGTTGACCAGGAGCACGTCGTAACACTGCATGGCGGCCAGGGCCCGGGTGTAGCTGTCGCCCACCAGCACCCGCACCGGCTCCCAATCGCTGGTGCCGTAATGGGCATTCACCTGCCCGGCCGTGGCCATGACCTCCGACAGGTAGTCCTGGTACTCCTTCAGGTCCATGCGCGACGGGACGAGGAGGGCGAGAAACTGCACGTGGCCCTGGTGCTCCGGGTGACGTTCCAGCATCTCGCCAAGGGCCAGGAATCCGCGCACGATGTTCTTGCTGGGCTCCAGGCGGTCGATGCGCACGATGGCCTGGCAGCCGGTCACGATCTCTTCCACGTCGGCCCGAAAGGCGGCCACCTCTTCTGATTGCGCCCGTTCGCGGAGGGCTTCTACGTCGATAGAGATGGGAAAGGCGCGCACGTGCGTGGCGTGGTTCCTGTACCACACCCGCCGCCGCCGATAGTTCACGGTCGCCTGGGGCAGCAGCGACTCGCACGTTCGCAAGAAGTTGAGCCCGTCCTCCCCCGTCTGAAAGCCAAGGACGTCCACGGCGCACAGGCTGTCGAGGATGGCCTGGCGCATGGTCGCGGGCAGAATCCGCCAGTATTCGGCTCCTGGCCAGGGGATGTGGACAAAATGCAGGATGGCGGGCCGCTGCCCCCTGGGCAGCGCGGAGCGGATCTCGCGGGCGACCAGGTACAGGTGATAATCCTGCAGCATGACCAGGGTGGGGCGCCCGGCCCTGCGCACCTGCTCGGTGATGGCCCGGGCAAAGATCCGGTTCACCACCTCGTAGCCCTCCTGCCAGGCCTCCCAGGTATGGCGGTCGATGACCGGCGCCCGGGGTACGTCCCACATGGAGTGCTGCACGAACCAGAGCAGCGGGTTGGCAATGACGTTATAATAACCTTCGTAGGCTTCGGGCTCGGGCGACAGGAACTCGATCCGGACCTGGGCCTCGTCCATGGTTACGGTGCCGTGCCGCCACTCGGCGTCGGCATCCGTGCGCGCGCACGCGAACCAGGTTGCGCCCGCTGCCTGCCGGCACAGCCCGGTGAGGGCCGTCACCAGGCCGCCGCCGCCGCGCTCGAACTGGAGGGTCCCATCCTCGTCCTTCTCAAAGACCACCGGGGCGCGGTTGGCAGCGATGATCAAGGCCCGGTCTGCCAGGTAGCCGGACTGCAATTCCTGGCAGGTATCGTTTTCACTATCCATGACATCATCCTCCACGTGCTGTAGCTTCTCGGCTGGTACGATTCGAGGGCACCATTGCGCTGGATGGCCGGCGCGACGTAGCGCTGGCCGGGGAGTCCGCTATCCTCCGGGAGCGTGACGCTGTAGCGTCCGCGGAGCACAGGCCAGTGCCCCGGCAGATTCTCAGCCTATGGTACCAGATTTGGAAGAAAAACACAAGGAGGGGGTTCGCCCTCGGGCTCCGGCCTGCCCCGGGGCGAATACCTGCCGCCCGCCCTTCCCTAGCCCTCGCGGGAGGCGGCGATGACTTCTCGATAGAGGCTCTCGTATTGATCAAACGTGTAGGTTTCGGCGTGTTCGCGCACGATGACCAGGCTCTCCTGGCCCATGCGCGCCGCCATCTCCGGGCTCCGCAGGATCGAGGTCCACGCCGTTGCCAGCGCCTCAGGGTTGCGGGGCGGCACCAGGAACCCGTTGATGCCGTCGTGCACGATCTCGGGCAGGGCCACGGCGTCGGCGGCCACCACGGGCAGCCCCGTGGCCAGGGCCTGGAGCGTCGGGATGCTCTGCACCTCGTAGATGGACATCATGCTGAACAGGTCCGAGGCGCGGTAGATGGCGGGCAGGTCCTCCTCGGGCACGTAGCCCAGGAAGTGGACGCATTCTTGCAGCCCGAGCTCGTCCCGGAGGGTTTCCAGCGCTTCGCGCTCGTCCCCGCGGCCCACCAGGAGCAGGTGGGCCTGCTGCGGGCCGGACAGGCGCTTCATGCCGCGGATCAGCACGTCGATCTCTTTGTCTCTGGCCAGGCGGCTCACGAAAAGGATGCGCGGCCCGGCGGGCAGGTTGTAGCGGGCCTCTACCTCGCGCACGCCGTCGTCGCCGGGATGATAGCGCTTGGTATCGACACCGTTCGAGATCACCGTCGAGGCCACGTCCAACCCGTCGTGGACAAAGAACTCGCGGTGGGCCTCGGTGGAAAAGACCACGCAGTGGAACTGGTTGTAGAGCCAGACCGAGTAGGCCAGGGCGACGTTTTCGATGACTTCCTGGGGCTCGTCGTTCCAGCTCAGGTAGCGCGCCACAAACCGCGGCACAAAGTAGCAGCTTGCTACCCGCGGCAGGTGCTTGTAGTTGTTCATGCGCGCGATCTGGACGCCCAGCAGGCCCGAATCATGGGCATGGATGATGTCGGGCCGTGTGTCGGCCACGATCTCGTCCAGGTCCTTCTGGGCGATAAACGGGATGGGTGCTTCTTTCCACCAGGGGTTGCTGGCCCCTCGCCTGCGGAGGACACGCACGCCCTCGTCTTCGTGCTCGTAGGTTTCTTTTTGGTCGCTGGCGGTGATGACGGTCACCTCGTGACCTCGTCGCACCATGGCCCGCGCTACCTTTTGCACCACCAGCGTGACACCGCTGAGGACAGGTGGGTAACCGTGGCTCGCCATCAAGATACGCATTCTCGACTCCTTATTCCTCCTCGCTCATTTTTCCATCCTCCTCCGGGATGGGGACGGCGACCTTGACGGCACCGGGCAACACCCGCATCTCGATGGGTGTCTGCCCGATATAGTCACCGTCGCCCTGGACCGGCAGCGGCGGATCGGGGGCGATGGATACCGTCTCGCGCGCTACAAAGTGCTGGAATGCCGGGCTGCGCGTGCCGGGCGACAGGAGCGCCTTCCAGGCCAGCCGGACGTAATCGCCCAGCGTTTTCATGCGCAGCAGGTAGACCTCCACGCGGCCGTCGTCTACGCGGGTGTCGGGGTCAAGGGTCAGGTTCGGGCCGCCAAAGGCAGGGCTGTTGAGCACCACCGCTTCGGAGGCGTTGAACGAGTAATCCTTGCCGTCGACACTCACCAGGAAGCGCCGACGGTTGTGGCCCGCGAACTTACCAATGCCCTCGGCCAGGTAGGCCGCAATGCCGAATCGCCGCTTCTCGTCCGAACTCACGTCGCGCATGGTGTCGGCGATGGGCCCGGCACTGACGTTCAGCAGAAAGAGCCGGTCGTTGGACCGCAGGCCATCGAGGTTCAGCACCTTGTGCCGTCCAAACGCCACTTCCAGGGCCTCCTCGGGCTCCGTGGGGATCCCCAGGTCGCGGGCAAGGACGTTGCCCGTACCGACGGGCAGGATGGCCATGGTCACGCCGGTGCCGGCGAGGGCGCTGGCCACAGCCGAAACGGTACCGTCGCCTCCGCCGGCCACAAAGAGCTCGTAGCCCTCCTCCTGTGCCCGGCTGATGATCTCGTCCAAAGGCTCCTCTTCCGCCGTGTGATGCAGGTGACAGTCCCAGTCGTGCTGCCTGGCGTGCTCGGCGATGGCGGCCTCGAGCTCTTCAGGCTCGCTCTGGCCGGCCACCGGATTCAGCACAATGAACGCCTTTTTCATTCAATACGCCCTTTCTCTCCCTTGGGTTTCAAGCCTGCCCACAAGCCGCCGATCTCAGGACGGCTCGCCAAAGCTCATCTCGCGGAAGAACGTTCCCAGGTCGGCCAGGGGGCGGCCCTCCGCGTCGGCGATGGCGCGCCGGGCAGGAGGCGCCGCGGCATACTCCGTGGTCCGCTCCGCCAGGCGCTGTTCAAAGGTCGGCACCGCGCGATTCTCCAGCAGCACGCCGGTTCCGATCCTGTCGCCGAACTCGTACGCCTTCTCGATGAACTGCCGCATCTTCTCGAACACTGCGTCGTCGCCGGCCCACACCGGCACGACGGGATCGTAGCCCTCGTCCTCCACCGAATAGACCCGCGGCCGGTTGCCCCGGTCCTTGCCCGCGTACCACTCCCGGCTGTGCACGTTGTTGTAGGTCGGGCAGGGCTGCAGGACGTCCAGGTAGGCAAGTCCGGGGTGCTGGATGGCCCTCTGAATCAGGTCCACCAACTGCCGCACGCTAAAGGCATAGCCCCGGCCGATCCAGGTAAAGCCCGACGCCAGGGCCAGCATCAGGGGGTTGACCCGGCCCTGGATGTTTGGCTCCGGCAGGCTCTTGGTCTGGAGCCCCAGGGGCAGCGTGGGAGAGGCCTGGCCCTTGGTCAGGCCATAGACCTCGTTGTTAAAGAGAATGTAGGTTAGGTCGACGTTGCGCCGCCCGGCGTTTACAAAGTGCCCGGCGCCGATGGCCATGCCGTCGCCGTCGCCCCCGGTCGCCACGACCGTCAGCTCCGGATTTGCCAGCTTGACCCCCGTCGCAAAGGGCAGCAGCCGGCCGTGGAGGGTGTGTATGCCATAGGCCCCGACATAGTAGGGCGTCTTGCCCGAGCAGCCGATGCCGCCGACGATGGCCACCTGGTGGGGCGGCAGCCCCAGTTTGCCAAGGGCCTGGTGCAGGGCGTTCAAGATTCCGAAGTCGCCGCAGCCCGGGCACCAATCGCTGGCGTGAGACACCTTAAAGTCCCTGGCCGTGGCCTTGATCTCTGTCATCCTCCCATCCTGTTCTAGCTCATTCGTAGGGGTTGCGCAGCACGATGCGCCGTTCCGCCGTCCCCTGATAGATCTCGCGCAGGGCCCGCGACACCTCGCCGCACGTCATGGGCCGTCCGTTGTACTTGGCCACCAGGTGGTCCACATAGCGGCAGGTTTGGCCGCTCAGGAGCTGGGCAAACTGCCCGGAATTGTTCGACTCTACCACCACGATGGTCCCGGCGCCCTCCAGGAGGGCGTCGAGCTCCCGGGCCGGAAAGGGCCACAGCAGGTGCACCTGGATCAGGCGCGCCGGAATACCGTCGGCCTCCAGGCCGGCCAGCGCTTCCAGGATGGCGCCCTTGTTCGAGCCCCAGCTCACCATGGTCAAGGCCGCATCCGGATCGCCGTACACCTGCAGCTTTTGCTCCAGGGGGATCTCCCGGGCCGCCAGCTCCAGCTTACGGGCGCGCTTTTCCATCTGCCGCTCGCGAACCACCGGGTCCTCCGTCACCAGGCCATCCTCGGTATGCTCGGAGCCCGTCAGCCAGTGTGTGCCGCCCGGCTGGCCCACGAGGGCTCGCGGCGACACCCCGGACTCGGTCAGGGCAAAGCGCTGGTAGGGCTCCTCCCCGTCTCCCTCGCCCGTCGCCGGTTGGTAGATCAGCCCGCGCTGGATCTGGATGCGGGACAGGTCAAAGGGGGGCACCGTCTGCGTGGTGCGGGCGATGGTCTGATCCAGGAGGTGGATGACCGGCGTCTGGTAGCGCTCGGCATAGTCAAAGGCCCGGGCCGCGTCGTAGAACGCCTCGGTGAGGTCGCCCGAAGCGATGACCAGGCGCGGGAACTCGCCGTGGCCGGCGTTGATGGCAAAGAGCAGGTCCGACTGCTCGGTGCGCGTCGGCAGGCCGGTGGAGGGGCCGCCCCGCTGGTAGAGGGTGATGACCAGGGGGACTTCGTTCATCCCGGCCCAGCCCATGCCCTCCACCATCAGCGAGAAGCCAGGGCCGGCCGTGGCCGTCGCGCTCCGCGCGCCCGTGAGCGCCGCGCCGGCGGCCATGGTCACGGCCGAAATCTCGTCCTCGGTCTGCACGATGACGATGGCCGCCGTGCTGCCGTCCTTTTGCGGCACGTTGGCGTGGGCTTCCAGGTAAAAGCTTTCGTCCGTCGCCGGGCTGATGGGATAGTAGGTCTGGAAGGTCATGCCGGCCGCCATCTTGCCCAGGGCCACCGCTTCGTTCCCGCCGGCCAGGATCATCTCTTCGCCGTCTTCCCCGGAGCGGGGCGGAAGCGTGCTTCGCGGCGCCACCAGTTGGTGCGCCAGCGCCTGCACGGGCAGCTCCTCGCGCACGTAATCGTACGCGAGCTCGACCGCCCGCACGTTAAGCTCGACAACCCCCTTCTTATCGGCAAAGACCGTGGCCAGCGATACCTCCAGGAACCGGGGGTCGAATCCCAGCAGCGCCGCCGAGATGGCGACCGCGATGGTGTTCTTTGTCAGGTCGGCTTTGGCGCGATAGCGCTCATCCTGGGCCAGGCGGTCGATGATGCGGTCGTACGACACCGACACCGTCTCCACCCCTCGACGGCGGGCATCCTCCAGGGCGCCCGCCGTCGTAGGTGGCAGGTCGCTGGCCGCCAGATAGGCAGCCAGGTCCTCCTGGGCTCGCTCGTCCAGGAACGTGATTCGCCTCAGCGGCTCGTCGGCGGCGTCCTCGTCATAGATGATGGCGCCGCCGGGCACCGTCGAGACGCTGTGTCGCGCCAGGGTCTCGGCGTCGAACGTGACCAGCATCTCCACCTGGTTGCGGTGGCAGCTCATGGGCCGCCGGTCCACGCGCACGTCGTAATAGCTGTGACGCCCCATGATGTTGGAATAGTATTCCCGCCGCCCGAAGACGTGCAGGCCACCGGCAACGCACGCCCCGCCAAAGAGGCGGGCCGCCGTGTCGACGCCGCTGCCCTGCGGTCCCCCGACTCGCCATGCCAGGCTCCTATCGTGTTCCTCGGCCATCCTAGATCAACTGTGCTTCGAGCGAGATCTCGAGCCCCGACCGCAGGAGGTTCGAGACCGGGCAGTTCTTGTCGCCCTCGTGGGCCATCTGCCGGAACGTCTCCTGGTCCATGCCGGGCACCTGCCCCCGCACCGTGAGCTTCATGGCCGTGATGCGGGGACCGCCTTCACCCATGGTGAGGGTGCAGGCGGCCTCGGTTTCGATGCGCTGCGGGTCGTAGCCCTTCTTGGCCAGGACGTTGGCAAAGGCCATGCTGTAGCACGCCGCGTGGGCGGCGGCAATCAGCTCCTCGGGGTTGGTCCCCGGCTCGTTCTCAAAGCGGGTGGTAAAGCGATAGGGTTCTTCCGACACTGCGCCGCTCTCGGTCCGAATCGTGCCGTTCCCGTCGCGCAGGTCTCCCTGCCAGACTGCTGCTCCTCGCCGTACAAATTCAGCCATTTTTCGATCTCCTTATTTTTTGCCTGCTGCCTTGCGCGGCGACAGGATGTGGGTGGCGTCGCCCAGGAACGCCCCGGCGGCTTCTTCCGTCGTTTCCGTAAGCGTGGGGTGGGGGTGGATGGATAGCGACACGTCGCTGGCGAGGGCGCCCATCTCGATGGCCAGCACCCCCTCGCCGATCAGGTCCTCGGCTTGCCGGCCCACGATCCCGATGCCCAGGATGCGCTCGGTCTGCGGGTCAAAGACCATCTTGGTCACGCCCTCCGGCGCGCTCATGGTCAGCGCCCGCCCGGAGGCGCGCCACGGGAACCGCGAGGCCTGCACCTCGATGCCCTTTTCCTTGGCCTCGTTTTCCATCAGGCCCGCCCAGGCAATTTGCGGGTCGGTGTAGACGACGGCCGGGATGGCCACCACGTCAAAGGCAGACGGCTGCCCGGCAAGCACCTCGGCGGCCACCTTGCCCTCGTACATGGCCTTGTGGGCCAGCATCATTCCCCCCACCACGTCGCCGATGGCCAGGATGCGCTCGTCGGCCGTGCGCTGCTGCTCGTCGACCTTTACAAAGCCGCGCTCGTCGAGTTCCACGGCGGTATGTTCCAGGCCGATGTCCTCCGTGTTGGGGCGCCGGCCGATGGCCACCAGGACCCGATCAAAACTCTGCCGGGCCTCGGGCACGTCGCCCTCCAGGACGACCTCCACCTTGCCGTTCTGGTCCTTCATCTCGGCCACTTTGGTCTTCAGATAGATGGCCTCGAACAGCTCGCCCGAGCGCCGTTCCAGGGGGCGCACCAGGTCCCGGTCGGTCCCGGGCAGGATCTCGTCCATCATCTCCACGACGGTGACCCGGCTGCCCAGCGAGGCGTACACCGAGCCTAGCTCCATGCCGACGTAGCCCGCCCCCACCACCAGCAGGGTTTCGGGAATGTCGGCCAGCGCCAGGGCCCCGGTCGAGCTCATGATCCGCCCCGACTTCTCGAAGCTGGTGCCGGGCAGCGAGATGGCCCGCGAGCCCGTGGCCAGGATGGCGTGCTTGAACTTGACGTGGGTGGTGTTCTTGCCGCGGACCCGCAGCCGGTCGGGACCCTCGAAGGTTGCCCGCCCCTGGACGAGCTGCACCTCGCGCTGTTTGCTGAGGGTCACCAGGCCGTTCACCAGCCGATCGATGACCTGGTTCTTCCACTCGCGTATCTTGGCGATGTCGACCTTGGGCTCGCCGAACTCCAGCCCAAACTCTCCCGCCTCGCGGGCGTCGCGCAAGAGCTCGGTCACGTGCAAGAGCGCCTTGGACGGAATGCACCCGCGGAGCAGGCACACCCCGCCAATCCGCTCGTCCTGGTCGATCATGGTCACGTCCATCCCGAGGTCGGCGGCCCGAAAGGCGGCCGCGTAGCCGCCCGGTCCGGCGCCGATGACCGCTACGTTCGTTTCAATCGTTGCTTCACCCATTACCATCGGTCTTGTCCTTTTGCCCGTGTTCCGGGACTGTCAGGCCGAGATCAGGAGCCGGTCTGGGGCTTCCAGGAGCTCGATGATCATGCTCACAAAGCGCGCCGCGTCGGCACCGTCCACTACACGGTGGTCAAAGGCCAGGATCAGCGGCAACAGCAGCCGCGGCACGATGGCGCCGTGGGGGCCGTTGCCCTGGACGACCGGCTGCCAGGTTGCCCTGGCCATGCCCAGGATGGCGACCTCCGGGTAGTTGACGATGGGGGCAAAGGCCGTGCCGCCCAGCGGCCCGGGATTGGTGATGGTGAACGTCCCGCCCTGCATCTCTTCCAGGTCGACCTTGCCCTCCCGGGTGCGCTCCACCAGCTCCTTTAGCTCCACCGCCAGCTCGGCCATGCTCTTGCGGTCCACGTCGCGGATGACGGGCACCAGGAGGCCCCGCTCGGTGTCGACGGCAACGCCGATATGGTAATACTTCTTGAGGACGAGGTCCTCGACGTCGGTATCCAGGCTGGCGTTAAAGCGGGGGTGGGCCTTCAGGGCCGCGACGGCTGCCTTCAGGACAAAGACCGTCAGCGACAGGCTCCCGCCTTGCTCGGCCAGCTCACCCTTGTACTTGTTGCGCAGGGCCTCCAGCTCGGTGACGTCCGCGACGTCCTGGTGGCTGACGTGGGGGATCTGCGACCAGGCGAGGGCCATGTGCTTGGCCGTGGCCCGCCGCACGGAGCGCAGCGGCACGCGTTCCACCTCGCCCCACCGCTGAAAGTCGGGCAGGGGGGGTACCGGCACCGCCGAGGAGCGGATGGCCGACACTTCCTCACCCGCCGGGCGGGGCGCCGGGCGCCGTTCCGCTTCCCGGGGCGGGGCCGCCTCGGCCTCGGCCGCTGCGGCTCTGGCCCCATCTCCGCTGGCAAAGCTGCGCACGTCCTCGGCCGTGACCCGGCCCCCCGGGCCACTGCCCCGCACCTGCCGCAGGTCCACACCCATCTCGCGGGCCAGGCGCCGCGTGGAGGGCGAGGCAGGCACCGGTCCCTGTCGCTCGGGAGGAGCCTCCCGCTCCGCGGCCGGCGGGGCCGGCTCTCGCGGCTTCTCGGCAACCGCCTTCTCCTGCGGTTTCTCCTCGGGCACCGCCTCCTCGCGCGGCTGCGCGTCAAAGGCTGCCGCCACCTGGTCCTCGGTGGCTTCTTGCGGCCGGGCAGCCTCCTCGGCGCGCGCCTCCTCGGCGGGGGCGCCTTCGCCGTCAAAGACGAGGAGCACGTCGCCGACGTTTACCAGGTCGCCGGCGTTGACGCGAACGTCCGACACTGTGCCCGTGAAAGGTGACGGAATCTCGACCGTGGCCTTGTCCGTCTCTACCTCCAGAATCGGTTGGTCTTCTTTCACCTGGTCGCCCACGGAGACCAGGACCTTGACAATCTCGCCCTCGTGAATGCCTTCCCCGAGGTCGGGGAGCTTGAATTCTCGAGCCATTTCCTATGCTCCTCCCTGTCAGGCGTTCAGCGCTTCGCGGGCGGCGCGCACAACCCGGTCAACGCTCGGTAAGTAGATCTGCTCGTAGGCAAACAGTGGGATGATGATATCCCAACCGGCGACGCGCTGAATGGGCGCCTCCAGGTACCAGAACGACTCTTCCACCATCCGGCTCACGATCTCGGCCCCGGGCCCAAAGCTGCGCGGCGCCTCGTGGACGATGACGGCCCGGCCTGTCTTTTGCACCGACGCCGTGAACGTCTCCGAGTCGAGGGGCGAGATGGTCAAGAGGTCGATGACCTCCGCCTCCACGCCGTCCTCCTTCGACAGCACCTCCGCCGCCTCGATGGTGGGCCGCATCATGGCCCCGTACGAGATCAGGGTGATGTCCTTGCCCTCGCGCACGATGCGCGCCTTGCCGATGGGAATGGTCTCTTCTTCCTCGGGCACCTCCTCGCGGAAGGCGCGATAGATGGACTTGGGCTCGTAAAAGACCACCGGGTCGGGATCGCGGATGGCGCTGAGCAGCAGGGCCCGCGCCGTGCGTGGCCCGGAGGGGATGACCGTCTTGAGTCCCGGGGTGTGGGCCCAGTAGGCCTCGCGGCTCTCGGAGTGATGCTCAAGGGCGCGGACGCCGCCGGCGTAGGGCGCGCGCATCACCAGGGGCACGTGGAAGGCGCCCTGAGACCGCCAGCGCAGGCGAGCCGCCTGCGATTCGAGCTGTTGAAAGGAAAGGTAGGCAAAGCCGGAGAACTGGATCTCGCACACCGGCCGCAGGCCATAGGCGGCCATGCCGACGGCCGTGCCAACGATCATGGACTCGGCCAGGGGCGTGTCGATGACCCGCTCCTCGCCGTACTTTTCGATGAGCCCGTCGGTGACGCGAAACACGCCACCGTCCAGTCCGATGTCCTCGCCCAGCAGCACGACACTGTCGTCTCTTGCCATCTCTTCGTCCAGGGCATAGTTCAGCGCCTGGACCATGGTCATCCTAGCCACGGCTTTCCTCCTTCTGTGCCAGCTCCCGGGCCAGCTCCTCCCTTTGCTCCTGGAGGTAGGGCGGCATCTCGGCATAGAGATGATCGAACATGATCATCGGTTGGTTCTCCAGCTCTTTCATCTGCGCCTCGGCGCGGTCGACCACTTCCTTGAGCTCGTTCTCGATCTCTTTTTCGACCTGCGCGATCTTGGCCTCGTCCAGCAGTCCCTTGTCGCTCAGGTACTTCTGAAAGCGGGGGATGGGGTCCTTTTTCTGCCACTCCTCGACCTCTTGCTCCTTACGGTAACGGGTCGGGTCGTCGGCGGTGGTGTGCACCGACAGCCGGTAGGTGACGGCCTCGATGAACGTCGGCCCTCCTCCCGACCTGGCGCGCTCCATGGCCTCGTGGGCCGCCGCGTAGGTGGCCAGGATGTCGTTGCCGTCCACCTGGATGCCCGGCATGCCATAGGCTATCGCCTTTTGCGCCAGGGTCTTGGACCGGGTCTGACGTTCCCGGGGCAAAGAGATGGCCCAGTGGTTGTTCTGGCAGACAAAGATAGTGGGTACCTGAAAGACGGCGGCAAAGTTCAGCCCCTCGTGAAAGTCTCCCTCCGAAGTGGCGCCGTCTCCGAAAAACACCACCGCCACCGAGTCCTTCTTGCGATACTTGATGGCGTAGCCCAGGCCGGCGCCGTGCAAGATCTGCGTGCCGACGGGGATGGTTCCTGGCAGGTTTGTAGAACCCTCCGGGACCGTCCCTCCCTGGTTAAAGCCGCCGTAATAGAGCAGGACGCTTTCCAGCGTGCGGCCACGCCACGCTTCGGCTGCCGCCTCGCGGAAGGCCGGCACCAGCCAGTCATCATCGCGCATGGCGGCCACGGGCCCCAATTGCGAGGCCTCCTGCCCCTTGATGGGGGCAAACGTACCCAGGCGCCCCTGTCGCTGCAGCCTGAGCATTCGTTCGTCGAACCGGCGGGCCCGGATCATGGCCCGGTACAGCTTGAGCAAGAGCTCGTCGGGGATGTTTGGTTCCAATTCCCTGTCCAGGTTTCCGTTCTCGTCCAGAATGGAGAGATACTCGACGCGGTCGGGAATGTCTATGGGTGTTCTGGGCATTCTACTTCTCCTTTTCCCCGCTCATCTCACGAGCAGGATAGGTATCTCGAGCTCTTCTAGGAGCCCCTGCAGGGCTGTATCCTCCAGAATGGCACTCTTGACAGGCAGGATGAGTGTCCCGCACTCTTCGCTCTCGATGGCTGCCACCAGCCGGGTGACGTTGGACTCGGTGAGCGCCCGGTACCGCACGTCCAGCTCCCGGCCTTGCAGCCAGGTGTCCACTTGCTCGCGCAGCGGAGCCAACCGTTCGTGCCCGTTGGCCAGGAGCAGCACCCGCAGGCGCCGGTCGTCGTCGAGGAGCGACTCGGCCACCTCCAGGGCGCGCTCCGCCCGCGCCGATCCGTCGAACACGACGGTCACAGGGCTGGCCAGGCAGGCGCCACCGGGCAGCAGGAGGGCCATGCTGGGCGACCGGGCGACGATGGCACGGGCGGTGGTCCCCAGGCGGCCCTTGCGCAGCAGCGACCAACCGGCCCGGCCCACCACGAGCAGGTCGGCGTCGGAGGCGGCCGTCACGACCTCCTGGGGCACCGAGCCCCGCGTAACCCGGAACGACCACTGCACCGTGGTACGCCCCGTCCTGCTCTCAAAGATGCGGCGCGCGCGCACGGTCTGCACGCGGATCTGGCGCTCCACTTCCGTCACGTCCAGGCGGCGGACGCCGGCCGAGAAGGTGCCCACCTCGCGGGCAAAGGGCAACTGGGCCAGGCGCAGGAGGTTGATGTCCTCCACGTAGAGGCCCAGCAGCTCGGCCTGAAAGCGGGTTGCCAGCTCGACGGCGGCTTCCAGGGCGGCGATGCTGTGATGCGAGGCATCCACGGCCACCAGGATGCGCCGCACCAGGGAGACCGGTCTTTCAGTCACGTGCCTCCTCCTCTTTCTCCGCCTCCCCGAACCGCTTGCTGCGCTCGGCCATCTGCACCAGCCGTTTGGCCACCAGGTAGTTGATGCTGCCCGGGGGATAGTTGCCCTCCTCGTCCTTTTCCCCGGCCGGCGCGCCGGTGAGGATCTCGATGCCCCGGTCGATGGTGTCCACCGCGTAGACGTGGAACTGTCCCTCACGCACAGCATTGACCACGTCCTGCCGCAGCATGAGGTGCTGGACGTTGGACGTGGGGATGAGCACGCCCTGATCGCCCGTCAGCCCCTGGGCCTTGCAGACGTCGAAAAAGCCCTCGATCTTCTGGTTCACGCCGCCGATGGCCTGCACCTCGCCGTGTTGGTTCACCGAGCCCGTGACCGCCAGCGACTGCTTGATGGCCACCCCGGAGATGGCCGACAGGAGGGCATACAGCTCGGCCGACGAGGCGCTGTCGCCCTCGACGCCGGCGTACGACTGCTCGAAAACCAGGCTGGCCGACAGAGCCAGGGGCGTGTCGGTGGCGTAGCGCTCGCCCAGGAAGCCGGAAAGGATCAGCACCCCCTTGGAGTGGATCGGCCCCGACATCTCGACCTCGCGCTCGATGTTGATGAGGTTGCCCTTGCCCAGCCACACCCGGGCCGTGATGCGGCTCGGCTGGCCGAAGGCAAAGTTGCCCAATTGCAGCACCGACAGCCCGTTGACCTGCCCCACCTTTTTCTCGCGCGTATCGATGAGGAGGATGTTACGCTGGATCGACTCTTGCACGCGCTCTCTCATCCGGTCCGAGCGGTAGATGCGGGCCTCGATGGCGCGCTCCACGTCGTTGGCGGTGACCGCCTCGTGGCCGTTCTGGCTGGCCCAGTAGTTCGACTCGCGGAGCAGGTCGGCGATGTCGCGCATCTGGACCGAGAGCTTGTCCGAGTCGCCCAACATGCGCGCGCTCTGCTCGAGCACGCGGGCCACCCCCGAACGGGCAAAGGGTTTCAGGTTCTCGCGCCGCGCGATGGAGGCAATCATGCGGGCGTACAGCTCCTGGTTTTCCTGGTTGCGATCCATCTGCGATGCAAAGTCGGCCGACACCTTGAACAGCTCCGGAAAATCCGGGTCCATGTAGTAGAGCAAGTAGTAAAGCTCCGGATCGCCAAAGAGGGCCACCTTGACGTCGAGGGGGATGGGCTCCGGCTCCAGGGAGGTGGTGGTGATGAGGCTCAGCATCTGGCCGACCGATTCAATGCGGACCTCGCGAGACTGGATGGCCCGCTTCAGGCCCTCCCAGGCGTAGGGCTGGACCAGCACCTTGCGCGCGTCCAGGACCAGGTAGCCGCCGTTCGCCTTGTGCATGGCCCCCGGCTTGATGAGGTTAAAATCGGTCACCAGCGCTCCGAGCTGCGCTTGGTGCTCCACCCGGCCGATGAGGTTCTGGTAGGTCGGGTTGTCCTCGCGGATGACGGGCGCCCCCGTCGCCTCGCTGTTGTCGACGACGACGTTGGCGCGGTACCGGCGCATCAGGACCGATTCGGCCCCGGTTTGCTGCGCCGCGGCCAGGCCCCGCAGCATGGGCGGCAAGTTGGCCGCCGCTTCTTCTTCGCCGCCCAACACGCTGCGGGCATGTTGGACGACGTCCTTCTGCACGGCGTCCAGATGCTGCACGATCTTTTCGTTGTCCCGGTACTTTTGCCGGAGGTCGTCGATGAGCCCCCCGACGGCGAACTGCGCAATCTCGCGGTTTAGCTCCTTGAGCCGTTCCTGGATGCCGCGCTGCCAGCCTGGAACCTGTCGCACGATCTTTTGCAGCTCCTCTTGCAGCTCCTCGACCTCGGCTTCCATCCGCTTGCGCTCTTCCTCGGAAAGGTTCTGGATCTCCTCGGGTGCCATCACCTCGCCCTCGCGCATGGGCGCAAAGGCCAGGCCGGCGGGCGTGCGCAGCAGGGCGACGCCTCGCTGCTGGGCTCGTTCCTGGAGCTGCTCGAAGGATTGCGATTGGCGCTCCTGGAACTCGGAGGCGATGGTCTGCTTGCGCGCCTGATATTCCTCGCTCTCGAAGGCAGCGGAAAGGGCCGTCTCGAGCTCTTCAATGAGGGTTTCCATGTCCTGCCGAAAGACCGTTGCCCGGCCGGCAGGCAGGCTGATGGCGCGAGGCCTGTGGGGCTCGTCAAAGTTGTTGACGTAAACCCAGTCGGGAGGCACGGGGGCATCCTCGGCGCGCTGCTGGAAGTAGTGGGTGACCACCTCGCGCTTGCCGGTGCCCGCCGGCCCCAGGGCAAAGATGTTATAGCCCCTGGCGGCGATGCCCACACCGAATTGCATGGCGTCCACGGCCCGTGGCTGGCCCAGGACAGTGTCCAGGTCCTCCAGATCGGACGTCGTCTCGAAGGAGAGGTTCTCGAAGGTCGTCTCCTGGTACAGCTCTTCCGCCGTCAGTTCTCTCGTTTCCGTCATTTGTTCGTGTCCTCCTTGTGCGCTATCAGGCCAGCTCGAGGCATTCTTTCGATTCTGCCGCCTGGAGGCTATCGGGCCTGTCGCCCGTAACAATCTCGACCACTCTTTCGCCCGGCAGCTCTTCGACTTCCAGCAGGGCTTCGACGATGGTGTCCAGTTTGCCGCGGTTTCGTTGCAGGATGTCGGTGGCGCGGGCATAGGCCTCGTTCAGGATCGTCTGCACTTCCTGGTCTACGATGCGCGCCGTGCTCTCGCTGTGCTGCCGTCGCTGCGCAAAGTCCTGCCCCAGGAAGACCTCGTCGTTCTCGCTGCCCAGGGCCATGTGCTCCAGGCTGGCGCTCATTCCCCAGTCGAGCACCATCTTTCGGGCCAGGCCTGTGGCCTGTTTCAGGTCGTTTTCGGCGCCGCTGGTGGACGTGTTGTACGCCAACTGCTCCGCGGCGCGGCCGCCCATCATCACCGCGATCCGGTCGAGCATGTACTCGCGGGGGTAGATGTACTTGTCGCGCTCGGGCAACTGCTGCGTGACGCCCATGGCCCGGCCCCGGGGGACGATGCTCACCTTGTGGATGGGATCGGCGTTGGGGACCAAGGCGGCCACCAGGGCGTGGCCCGCCTCGTGATAGGCCAGCATCTCCAGCTCCTCGTTCGTCAGGCACAGGTTCTCCCGCTCCAGGCCCATGATAATCTTGTCCCGGGCATCCTCGATATCCTCGAACTCGATCTGGTCCTTTCCCCGGCGCGCCGCCAGCAATGCGCCCTCGTTGAGCAGGTTCTCCAGGTCGGCGCCGCTGAATCCCGGCGTTGCCCGCGCCAACCTCTCCAGGTCGACTCCGCCGGGCTTCTCCTCCGAGGCCTGGGCCAGGGGCTTGTTGCGGCTGTGAATCCGCAGGATCTCGAGGCGATCCATCAGGGTCGGCAGATCGGCCGTGATGCGGCGATCGAACCGCCCCGGCCGCAGCAGCGCCGAGTCGAGGATGTCGGGCCGGTTGGTGGCGGCCATGACGATGACCTCCTCGTTGGCCTTGAAGCCGTCCATCTCGGACAGGAGCTGGTTCAGGGTCTGTTCTCGCTCGTCGTGGCCGCCGACCAGGCCGGCGCCCCGCTTCCGCCCGATGGAATCCAGCTCGTCGATAAAGATGATGCTCGGCGAGGCCTTTTTTGCCTCCTGGAAGAGGTCACGGACGCGCGAAGCGCCGACCCCCACCAGCATCTCCATGAAATTCGAGCCCGTGATGCTGAAAAACGGCACGTCGGCTTCGCCGGCAACCGCCCGAGCCAGCAGGGTCTTGCCCGTGCCCGGCGGCCCCACCAGGAGCACGCCCTTGGGCACCTTTCCGCCCAGGCGCTGAAAGTACTCGGGCTCCTTCAAGAAGCGGACAATCTCCTCCAGCTCTGCCTTGGCGCCCCGCAAGCCGGCCACGTCCTTGAAGGTCGTCCGCTGCTTGCTGCGCTCGTACAACTGGGCTCCGCTCCTGCGCATGTTCATGATGTTGGAGATGCCCCCTCCGCCCCCTCCCCGCATCTGTCTGAAGAAATAGAGGCCCACTCCGATGAGGAGCAGGAAGGGCAGAAAATTCAGGGCGATCAACCACCATGAGCCGCTACTCTCCGGCCTCGTTTCGAGCGCCACGCCCTGTTCCTGCAATAGCGACAGGAGCTGCTCGTCGCCGAAGGAGGGCAAATAGGTCGTGAACTCGGTGTACTCTACCTCCGCGCCGGCCTCGTTTTCTATGGTGGCCGGCTCCCTGAGGGTGCCCTGGATCTGATCGCCGCTAACCAGGACGTTGCTGACATTTCCCGCTTCGAGCTGTGCCCGGAAGGTGCTATACTCCACCATCGGACCCTGTTGCCCGCCTGGCCCCAGGGCGCCCCACAGCCAGAAGGCAATCATCGGCAGGACCAGGAGCCAAAGCAGCCCCCAACGGCCGCAGCCTGCCTGGCCGGGCTGGAAAGGGGAGCGCTGGCTCAAATTTTCCCTATCCTGATCTGGCCTATCCTGATCTGGATTGCGTTTCAAGATGACCCTCCTTGGGCGTGGATTTGCTCACGTTCTGGACCGGTGCTTGTTGCCACTAGTCCGCTTCTCGGTCTCGAGCGCAGTCGATGCACAGGCGCGTCTGGGGCAGGGCCTCCAGGCGCTCGATGTCGATGGGACGGCCGCACGATTCACAGATGCCGTACGTCCCCGCCTCCAGGCGTTCCAGGGCGTCTTCCAGCTCTTCGGCGCGCTGTTGTAGCTGTTCCTCTCGCGCCGGGCTAAGCTCCCAGGGCACGATGACCGGTTCGTCGGTGCCCGAGAGAAAGTCTCCGGTATCGCGCGAGTTGCCCTCCAGGTCGTCCAACTGCTGGCGGGCGGTGTCCAGCGCCGCACGCAGGCGCTCGCGGATGAGCGTCTCCCGGGACTTTTGCGCCTCGTTCCCCGTTTCTTCTGTCATGGTGCCCCCTATTCCGGCTCTTCCCAGTACTTGCGGCGGCCATAGTAATCGTACAGCCGCTCCTCGTAGTCGCGGTTTACGGGCGCGCCCGGATCGAACTCGGGGCTGTTGCGGATGCTCTCGCGCTTCAGGTCGATGTACACCATGCGCTCCAGCCAGTCGACCTGCTGCACCCAGCTCGGGACCAGGAGCACCTTCTTGCCGGGCAGCCAGTTTCCCGTGTCCACCACCAGGTAGCGAACCACCCACGATTCGTCTTCGACGATGAGGTCCTCCACGTGGCCGATGTCTCCGTCTGTGGCCAAGATGTGGTAGCCGGTCACTTCGCGAACACTGTGCAGGTTTGGATCGCCCTGGACCTCGTCCTCATCGTCGTCCACGTCCGGGACAATGCTCTGGGCCGCCACGGCGGCGCTCGTACCCGTGAAGGGGAACGGCGACTGCCAGTAGGGCACCCAGTTATAATGCCTGTGCAGCTCGGCCTCCATCTGCCTGGACACCGGCATGTCGCGCTCGATGGGGGGACTCGCCTCCACCTGTTCCATGGTCAGGCCCACGTCAAAGGTCTCGCTCTCCGCATCGGCCCAGCCGAGGACAAGGGCTGATAAGAGCACCTGCCGTTCGGTGAGCCAACCTCCGGTGTCGGCCACGAGGTAGCGCACGAACCAGGCAACGGCGTCGAACAAAAAATCGTCCACCTTGCCAATTTCGCCGTCGCTGGCCCGCAACTCGTAGCCGAACATGGTCTTCAAGCTTCTCAGCATATTCTATCCTTCCTATCTCAAGGGTAGTGCACCGGCCTCGACGCCGATCGTGAACCAGTGCGGTTGGCTCCAACCAACCAGCGTCTCGCTTTGACCCCCCTGGCCCCGGCGCCTGCGACTCACCCTCCGGGCCCTTCCCTGCCGGCTAGTGGCCAAAGAGGATCCAGATCAGCCGCACGATGGGCCCGGCCCAGCAGGGCATAAGACGATCGTGGCCACCAGGGCCGTGCTGCTCACCCGCCGTTCTCGATCTGGTCCAGGGCCTCGCGCAGAACCACGGCCGAGCGACGAAGGGCAGCCACCTCGGTGTTGTCCAGGGGCAGGTTGAGGGTCCTCTCCACCCCCGCCCGGCCGACGACCGCGGGCAGGCTCAGGTACACCTCCTCGACCTCGTAGTAATCGGGCACCAGGTTCGAAATAGAGAGTACGGTGTGTTGATTGCGCAGAATGCTCTCCACAATGCGGAGCAAGCCCATGGCCACGGCATAATAGGTGGCGCCCTTGCGCTCGA
>JAAYZQ010000544.1 GCA_012514775.1 Anaerolineaceae bacterium | reverse complement strand
AGGTCGCTCCCGACGACGACGCGGCCCATGCGGTCCTTCTCCAGGGGCAGATCCTGGACGAGGGGCGACGCCGCGACGCCGGCCGCCCAGACGACCACTGCCGAGGGCAGCGGCGGCCGGCCAGAGGCGAACTCCAGGCCGCGCTCGCTCAGGCCGGTGACGGTATGGTTCAGCAAGATCTCGATGCCCATCCTCTCCATACGCCTGTGGGCCGACCGTGCCAGGCCTGCGTCAAAGGTGGACAGCACCCGGTCCTGGACCTCGACGAGGACGGTCCGCATCTCGTGGGGGTCGAGCTCGGGGAACTGCTCGCGGAGCAGGTGCTCCCGGAACTCGTGGAACTCGGCGACGGCTTCCACGCCCGTGCAGCCGGCGCCGACGACTGCCAGGGTCATCAGCTCCCGACGCCGCTCGGGGTCCGCTTCGCCCGTGGCCGCCTCGAAGGATTCGACGACGCGGCAGCGCACCTCGTCGGCATCGTCCGCGTTCTTGATCTCCAGGGCGCGCTGGCGGACCGAGTCAATGCCGTAAAAGTTGGTCACCGAGCCCAAGGCTATGACCAGGATGTCATAGTCGATCTCGCCCCGGCAGAGGCGCACCCGCCGCTCGTCCAGGTCGATGGCGTCCACCCGATCGCGGACAAAGATGGGGCGCCGGTTGCGCAGCACCCGGCGCACAGGCGCGATGATCAGCCCCGGCTGGATGACGCCGCTGGCCGCCTCGTGCAGCATGGGCGTAAAGAGATGGAAATGATTCTGGTCGACGAGAATGATCTCCACGCCGTCGTCCCTGGGCAGAATTTTGTCCAGGTGAATGGCAGTCTGGAGGCCGGCAAAGCCGGCGCCCAGGATGAGCACCCGTTTCTTACCGTTGCCGTTGCGGTCCTGGCTGTTGGTTGCGTTCATTGTTGGTTTCCTCGGCAGCCTTCCCACCACGCGTTTCGCGGGGACGGGAAGGAGTTTCGAATAGTTTAGCGGAGAGGCTTTTCGCTGTCAATGTACCGGGATACAATCCCAGGGTACATTTTGAGATACATTTCACAGACTGGCGGGTGAGATTGCGCCTAAGGGCGCGTCGCCGGGGGTGAGAGCGGCGTCCAGGCCTTCAGGAGGGCGGCCGCAGCGTGGGCGACCCGGTAGCAGGCGGCCTGGAACTCGGGGGAGTAGCCATAGGCGAGGACCGCCGCGGCGAACTCGTCCTCGTCAACGATCTTGGGCAGGCCGCCGGGGTGCATGACAACGTCCAATTCGTAGTCGGTCCAGGTAAGGTGATGGTCCCCAAGCGTGGGCGGGCCGGCTACGTGGACGTATAGCTCTTCGAGGGGGCCGTCGGCGTGGTATAGTTCCAGCAGGTTGTAGGGCCGGCCGGCCCAATAGACGTTGCGCATGCCCCAGGGCGAGCGCCACTCACGGACCCGAAAGTCGCTGTCGTCCAAGGGGCGAATACGGGTACGCATGACTTGGCCGGGCGCGCTCCAGGTGACGAGCCGCCCCGGCTCGACGCTCTCAATGACGGTTGTCCAATTGCGGAAGGGGCGGCCGCCTTCTTTCATGACCTGCACGTGCAGGTCATCACCGACGGCCAGGTGGGAAACGTCCCAGTTTGGCTCGATCACGATGGGTGCCCTCCGATCCTTGCGCGGCAAGCTGGCGGAAAAGTATAGCACCAAGCCACGATGCGGTCAAGTGGAGAAAAGAGAGACCGGGTGGCGGCGCCAGGCGTTGCCCGGCGCTGCCACCCGGTGGCTATGGGGACCGGCCGGCTAGAAGATAATCACCATCCACAGCACGAACAGGATGGTGAGAGCCAGCGCCAGCAACAGGAGGATTACAAAGGGAGCCAGGACGGCGACAACGGATCGGCCGATGTCGAGGCCCGTGGCGACGGAGGTCGCCTTGACGTACATGACGATCCCCCAGATGGTGCCGAGGAACACCAGGATGCCACCCACGCAGGGGATGGGCCCCAGCAGGCCGATCAGCCCGGGGATGGAAAAAACGGCCACCGTCCCGTAAAAGTCGCGCAGCTTGGCGCTGCCGCCCAGGAGATTGACGGCGACGAGGACCAGGGCCCCGTAGAACAGCCAGCCGCCAATGGACGACAGTGCTCCGGTCAGCCAGGCACCCAGGGCGGTGAAAAAGCCCGCGACGCCCACGGGCAAAGGCGGACGGATGTTGGCAATGTCCACGATCATTGCCACAATCGTGTCCACCATCTCCTCCGCCATTTCATAAACCTCCGGGTCCTGGAAACCGGGATTGAACTGCCGTTGCATCTCGAAAGACTCGCGGATGCCTTCGCGGATCTCGTCGGCATCGACCGGTTGCACCTCGCTCACCAGGCGCATGCCAAAGCCCACCAGGCCGGCGATGAGCGAGACGATGAGGATGAGGACGATGCCCCGCAGGAAGACGTTGGGGCGCTCGCGCCATTCCCGGTAAGCCGAGTCGTCGAGGATAACCGTTCGCAACAGAGTGTTCAGCAGGCTGCTCATCACGAACCTCCTCTGACCGCGATGGCGAAAATGGCACTGCCCAGGCACGCGGCAAAGAACAGGACGAGCAGAGCCAGCAGGAAGGGTAGCAGCGTGGCCCATACGGCTCGGTGCCAGGGCAGGTTATGGGCCGTCTTGAGGCCCACGTAGGCGCACAACACACCCCAGATGGCAATCAGGCTGCCCACGCCGACGTATGGAAGGATGGTCAGGGCGCGCAAGACCTGGGGCGCGGCCGCCAGGGCCAGGACGCCCAGCGTCTCGCTCAGGTCGGCGGTACCACCCAACCAGCGGGCAAAGACATAAGCCAGCAGGCCATAGATCAGCCAGCGCGCGACGAGGCCCAGGGGTATGAGGACAATGTTCGCCGCCGAGTAGCCGAGGTTGGGCCCACCCAGGGTCAGGCCCAGGTTCCAGCTCCAGTCGTACCAGCGTTGAAACTGCTGGCGGAACTCGGGACTGCTACCCCCGGCCATCTCCCACCACGGCATCTGGGTCAGATACTCATAGACCGTGTCCTTGATGGCCAGCAGGTCGGGTGTCGTCGCCCATTCGAGGACATTGCCAATGAACCCAAGGAGGGCGATGGCTAGCCCGAGGACGAGGATAAAGACGAGTCCCTTGACGACGGGGCTGGCGGCAGCGCGCATCCTGTCGTACGCCTCTTCTCGCAAAAGGAGCGCCTGCCACCCCAACCGCAGGGAGCCTACAAGACTGTCCATATGCTTTCTCCTTTCTGTCAAGTGGAAACGAGTTTCAGAGCGCACGTTCCTGCGGACGGACCACCCCCTTCCTGCGCGTCGATGGCTACCCGCTTCAGCCATGGTGCTATTGCTACGCCAGTGGACTGTCATTATACCACAGCGACGCGGAATTGCAAGCATTTAACGAAACTCTAACGCGGCGATAATACTCCTCTAACGAATTTGTGATAAAATTCTTGGTAATTACAGGACCCGGCACGGAACCGCGCCGGCCGCCGATTGAGAATGAGAGGAAGGTGAGCCTTGGAAAGCTCATTGCGAATTGGCAAGATCATGGGGATCCCCATTGGGATCAATTATAGCTGGTTTATCGTGTTTGCCCTGGTTACCCTGTCGTTGGCCACGGGCTACTTTCCAGCTCGCTACCCTGGCTGGGAGACGGCCGCGTACGCGGCATTGGGTGTGTTGACCAGCCTGTTGTTCTTTGGGTCCGTTCTGGCCCACGAGCTGGCACATAGCGCGGTGGCCTTGGCGTGGGGCGTGCCGGTCAAGAGCATCACACTGTTCATCTTTGGCGGCGTCGCCCACATCGCCCGCGAGCCTGACCGGCCTCTGTCCGAGTTTCTCATCGCCATCGCGGGGCCCATCTCCAGCCTGCTCCTGGCCCTGGCCTTTGGCGCTGTCTGGCTCGGTGGAGAGGCGTTGGAGTTGGCGCCTATGGCGGGCCTGGGGCTGTACCTGGGGGCCATTAACCTGTCCCTTGCCGTGTTCAACATGATCCCCGGCTTTCCCCTCGATGGCGGGCGCGTCTTTCGCTCGCTGGTGTGGGGTCTGACGGGGAACATGAACCGCGCCACGCGCTGGGCCGCCAACGCCGGCCGGCTCATGAGCGTGCTCATGATGCTGGGTGGTGGCGTGATGTTCATCCTGGGCAACTGGGCAAGCGGCCTGTGGCTGGCCTTTATCGGCTGGTTCCTGGGCAATGCTGCGGGCCAGGCAGTCAGCCAGGTACGCGTGCGCGAGGCCCTGGAGGGCTTTACCGCCGGCGATTTTGCCGGCAACCTCTGCCAGCAGGTGCACAGCAACCTGAGCCTGGACTGGGTGGTGCGCGACTATGTGGTGCCCGAAGGGCAAAACTGCTTCCTGGTGACCGACGGCTACGAGACCGAGGGGGTGGCCACGCTGGGCCAGATCCGCCAGGTGCCCCGGCAGCGCTGGGGCGGGACGCCCATCCGCCAGATCATGACCCCCCTGAGCAACCTCAAGCCGGCCAATGCCGGCGAGTCAGCCTACGACGTCCTGGAGCGGATGATGGAAGACGGCCTGAGCCTGCTGCCCGTAGTGGACGGCAGCCGCATGATCGGGCTCGTGGGGCGCGAACGCCTGATGCAGTTCGCGCAAAAGTAAGCCCCCCCGAAGCGCCGCAAGAGCCGGTAGCTCCTGCGGCGCTTTTTTCATCGTCTATGGCGTCAGGCCCGAGTTATAGTGCTCCAGGCTGATGCCGGCCTGCTCCAGGAATCCCCGTGCAATCTCGTCCGGATATTCGCCGCCGTACACCACGCGCTCGATCCCGGCGTTGATGATCATCTTGGCGCACACCAGGCAAGGCTGATGGGTAACGTACAGGGTGCTGCCCGAGACGTCCACGCCGTGGAGGGCGCCCTGGATGATGGCGTTCTGCTCGGCGTGGAGCGTGCGCACACAGTGGCCGTTGACCATCAGGCAGCCGGCCTCTGTGCAGTGGGGCAGCCCTGCCGGGGCGCCGTTGTAGCCCGTGGTCAGGATGCGCTTGTCGCGGACGAGGACGGCACCGACGGCCGCCCGCGGGCAGGTGCTCCTCCTGGCCACCTGCAGCGTGATCTGCATGAAATAGTCGTCCCAGGAGGGACGCTGAAGTTCTTCGTTCAACCGCTTCTATCCTCTTTCCTTCATTGAACGCGGGCGTCGTCGGCCTTGGTGCCAAAGAGCCGGTCTCCGGCATCGCCCAGGCCAGGGACGATGTAGCCCTTGTCGTTGAGGCAGCAATCGACGCCGGCGACGTGTATGTCGACGCCGGGATGGGCCGCGTGCAGCCGGGCGATGCCCTCCGGGGCGGCGATGAGCCCCAGATACTTGATCCGGTGGATGCCCGACCGGGTTAGAAGGTTGCAAGCGGCCACGGCCGAGCCCCCGGTGGCGAGCATGGGATCCAGCACAAGGCAGACGTCCACCTGGCTGGCGGGAGGCAGCTTGCTATAGTACTCGATGGGCTCCAGCGTTTCTTCGTCGCGATAGAGACCGATGTGGCCGATCTGCGCCTCGGGCAGCAGGTTCCAGATGGGGTCGACCATGCCCAGCCCGGCGCGCAGGACCGGCACCAGGGCTACGCGCTCCTTCAGTGCATAGCCCGTGGTCTCGGCCAGGGGCGTCACGATTGTCTTTTCCACGACGGCCAGGTCGGCCAGGGCCTCGTAGGCCAGGAGCGTGGTCAGCTCCCAGGCCAGCTCCCGAAAGCGTCGCACCCCCGTGTCTGCCTGGCGGAGGACGCTCAGCTTGTGCCGCACCAGCGGGTGCGTCGATTCAAATACCCGGCCAGGGCGGCCAGTTTCGGTCATCTAATCACACTCCTGCGTGATAGGCTGTGTAGAGCGATATCCGCCGGGTAGCCGGTTCCGCGCTCTAGCCATGGCGCCGGGCAAACCGCGCCATGCGCTCCAGCGCCTCTTCGATCTTTTCGTAAGCGGTGGCGTAGGAGCAGCGCACGTGCCCCTGGCCGCAAGCCCCGAAAGCACTGCCGGGCACGCAGGCCACCTTCTCCTCCATGATCAGGCGCTCCGAAAAGACCTCGTCGCTCATGCCGGTGGCGGCGATGGACGGGAAGGCATAGAAGGCGCCCCGCGGCTCAAAGCAGTCCAGGCCGATGGCGTTCAGCCCGTCGACGATGAGCCGCCGGCGGCGGTCGTACTCGGCGCGCATCTCTTGCACCGCATCCTCGCCGTGGAGCAGGGCTTCCAGCGCAGCATGCTGCGCCACGGTGGGCGCCGACATGATCGTGTACTGGTGCACCTTGCGCATGGCGCCCACGACTTCGGCCGGGCCGGCCGCGTAGCCGATTCGCCAGCCGGTCATAGCGTAGGACTTGGAAAAGCCCCCGAGGAGCACCGTGCGCTGGCGCATGCCGGGCAAGGTGGGAAAGCAGGTGTGCTCGATGCCGTACACCAACCGGTCATAGATCTCGTCCGAGATGACCAGCAGGTCGTGCTTTTCTGCCACCTGCGCCACCTCCAGCAGGCGCTGGCGCGTCATCACCGCGCCCGTGGGGTTGTTGGGATAGCCCAGGAGGAGGGCCTTGGTTTTGGGCGTGATGGCAGCCTCTACGTCGGCCGCAAGGAGCTGAAAGTCGCTTTCCACGCTGGTGCAGATGTTGACGGGCACTCCCCCGGCAAAGATCACTTCCGGGTTGTAGGCCACAAAGCAGGGCTCGGGCACCAGGACCTCGTCATCTTGGTCCAGCGTGGCGGCAAAGGCCAGGTACAGGGCTTCGGAGACGCCGACCGTGATGAGCAGCTCGGTCTCCGGATCGTACTCCACGCCATAGAGCCGCGCCAGGTGCTCGGCCAGGGCGAGGCGTAGCTCGCGGATGCCCGAGTTGGACGTGTAGTGTGTCTCGCCGGCCAGCAGCGAGTCGGCACCCGCCCGAAGTACCGCTTCGGGTGTGACAAAGTCCGGCTCGCCGATCCCCAGGGAGATAACGTCGTCCATGGTGGCCGCGATGTCAAAGAAACGACGGATGCCAGAGGGGGGCACCGCCTGGACCTTCCTGGAAACAAAGCTCCTCATTCTCCTTAGACCTCCTTTGTCAGGTTATTCCCAGCAGCGACGATGGGATCACGACTCCCCTCCAAGGGGACGGATGTGCCATTGGTCCTCGGCCTCCGCATAGTGCAGGTCGAAGACCTGCCCGGCAGCGGTCCGAACCCGGAACGTTGGACCCGCCGGCAGCCGCCAGCGGTCAAGAACCTCGTCGACCGTGAGCATCTGTCCCTCCCAGGCAAAGGCCCGCGGCTCCTGGGCATAGGTATGCCCCGAGTGACATTCGACCTTGCCGGGCATCTCGTCAGTCGTCAAAAGGCGAGAGGTCCACCTGGGACGAGTCGCCGACGTTGAGCACCCGGGCGCGCTCGCGCACCACGGCTTCGTGGCCGATGAGCGAGCCCTCCAGCATGGTGCAGTCGAGATAGGCCGCCTCGCCGATGATCGAGTCGCGCACGATCGAGTTCCTCACCACGGCATGCTCGGCCACGGTGACGTACGGGCCGACGATGGAATGCTCCACGCGGGCCGAGTCGGCGATGTACACCGGCGGGATAATGACCGAATTGTAAGCGGCCACCTTCCCGTCGTTGTCGCTGCCGTGCTCCAGCAGATAGCGGTTGGTCTGGAGCACAGCCTGGGGGGTGCCCGTGTCCTCCCACACCGAGACCTCGCGCACCCCAAAGCGAGCGCCCTCCTCGATCATCAGGCTGAAGGCATCGGCCAGGTAATACTCGCCCTTGGTCTGGATGTTGCGCTCCATCAACTCCTCGATGGCGCGGATCAGCCGTTCGGAATCATGGACATAGTACACGCCCACGACGGCCAGGCGGTTGTCCATGTCCGCCGGCTTTTCCACCAGTCGCGCAACCATGCCCTCGTCGTCGAGGATGGCAACGCCAAAGCGCCGGGGATCGTCCACTTCGCGCACGTAGAGGACGCCATCGAGCCCCGAGGTCTCCAGGTCGCACAGATCGGCCTCAAAGATGGTGTCCACAAAGATAATGAGGGCCGGCCCCTCCAGCGCCTCGCGGGCCAGCCAGATGGCATGGGCCTGGCCCAGGAGCTCCCTCTGTTCCACGTAGCGGGCCGGATAGGGATAGCCGGCGGCGGTATAGTACTCCTCGATCTGTTCTCCCAGCCAGCCGACGATAAAGATCAGCTCGTCCACCTCGACGTCAAGATCCGCGAGCTTGTCGAGGACGTGGCCCAGGACCGGCTTGCCGGCGATATTTACCAGGGGCTTGGGCTTGGACCAGGTGTGAGGTCGCATTCTCTTGCCGAATCCCGCCAGGGGGATGATAACTTTCATAGCGTTCGTAACCCTCCGAGACATGTGAGTTCGTGCACAACCGGCACCCAGGAAACGGACAGGCTACCCTCCTTCGCCAGAGAGGGCAAGGGGCGGCCGCCTGGTGTGCCAGTCACTGGCCTGTTCGTAGGCGTGGGCCACGCTCAAGATGGTGGCCTCGTCAAAGGCCCGGCCCATGATCTGCAGGCCGATGGGCAGCCCGGCGGCGTCAAAGCCGCAGGGCAGCGACAGCCCGGGCAGGCCGGCCAGTGACAGGGCCAGGGTATAAATATCCTCCAGGTACATTTGCAATGGATCGTCCACCTTTTCGCCCAGCTTGAAGGCGGTGCGGGGCGTGGTGGGCGCCACCAGGACGTCGCAATTCTCCAGCGCCCGATCGAAATCGCGGCGGATGAGGGTCCGCACCTGGCTGGCGCGCAGGTAGTAGGCGTCATAGTAGCCCGCGGAGAGGGCATAAGTGCCGAGCATAATGCGTCGTTTGACCTCGGGGCCAAAGCCCTGGCCGCGCGTCCGGCAATAGGTGTCCCACAGATCCGGCACGGCGCCGCCGCCTTCCTCTCCTTCCCGCAGCGACAGTCCGAAGCGCATGCCGTCGTAGCGGGCCAGGTTGGCCGAGGCCTCGGCAGGGGCCACCAGGTAATAGACGGGCAGCGCGTACTCGGTGTTGGGCAGGCTGACATCCACCACGCGCGCCCCCAGATCCACCAGGGTCTGGATGGCGGCCCGCACAGCGGCCTCCACCTGGGACTCGATGCCTGTCACGAAATATTCGCGTGGCACGCCGATGCGCAGCCCGCGCAGGCCGTCGCCCAGCTCGGTATAGTCGGGCACCGGGGCCTGGACGGAGGTCGAGTCGCGGTCGTCGGGTCCGGCAATGGCCTTCAGGAGGAGGGCAGCGTCGCCCACGGTACGGGTCAGGGGCCCAATCTGGTCGAGAGAGGACGCAAAGGCCACCAATCCCCAGCGGCTGACGCGGCCGTACGTGGGCTTCAGGCCGACGACGCCGCACAGGGCTGCCGGCTGGCGCACGCTGCCGCCCGTGTCGGAGCCCAGGGCACCCGGGGCCATGCCTGCCGCCACGGCAGCCGCACTGCCGCCGCTGGAGCCGCCCGGCACCCGCTCCAGGTCCCAGGGGTTGCGGGTGGCGAAATAGGCCGAGTTTTCCGTGGAGGAGCCCATGGCAAACTCGTCGGTATTGGTCTTGCCCAGGATGACGGCACCCGCTTCCCGCAGCCTTTCGACGACGGTCGCGCTGAAGGGTGGGACATAGTCCTCCAGGATGCGGGACCCACAAGTAGTCGTCAAACCCTCAACGCAGATGACATCCTTGATGGCCAGCGGGATGCCCAGCAAGGCCGGAGGGTCGGCCTCGGCCGCGCGGCGCCGGTCGGCTTCGGCGGCCTGTTCGAGGGCCATGTCAGGTGCCAGGGTAAGGTAGGCGCGCACCTCATTGTCCAGCGCATAGATGCGCTCCAGGATGGACCCAACCAGCTCGACGGACGTGATCTCGCCGCGGCGCAAGAGCGCCGCGGCCTCGACGATGGACAGGGCTGGCAGATTGCTCATTCCTGGTCCTCGAGCACCACGGGCACGCGGAAAACACGCTCCTCGGCCTCTGGGGCGTTGGCCAGGACGTCTTCGATGGGCAGGCTGGGCCGCACCTCGTCGTCGCGCAGGACGTTGGTCAGGGGCAGCACCGCGGCAGTCGGGGGAATGCCGGTGGTGTCCGGCTCCTGGAGGCGCTCGGCGTAGGCCAGGATGGACGAAAGTTGTTCGCGGAAGCGATCCTTTTCCGCGGCGGTCAGTGCCAGGCGGGCCAGATCGGCAACGTGTTCTACCTCGGCCAGGCTTAGCTTCATGGGCTCACCGTACACAAGATCAGAAATGAAAGCGGGGGTATTATATCATCTTCTGCGCGGCCGGGCAAATGGACCTAACCCCCCCGGCCCCCCTTCCCTCAGAGGGAAGGGGGGAGAGGCTTTATTCGGTTCCCTGCCACCCTTTGGCTGGGGGAGAGGAGAGCGACGGCCTTATTCCCAGCGGAAGGTTCGGGCGATGATTAGCGTCCCAAGGATGGTGATGCCGGCCAGGACGGCCACCTCGACCAGGTGCTCGCCCCAGCCGTTTCCCGACCACAGGCCGCGCAGCAAAGTCACCAGGTGGGTGAGGGGCAGAAAGCGAGAGATGGATCGTACCGCGTCGGGCATGACCTCCAATGGGACAACGGACCCGGAGAAGATCATCAGCGGATAAAGGACTACATTGCCGATGAGCGTTACGGCACGGGCGCTGGGAACCAGCCCAACCAGGGCATAGCCCAGGGCGAAAAAGGCACACGCGCCCAGGGCAATACCCGCAAACAGGCTGAGCAGATTGCCCTCAAAGCGAACGTGAAAGACAACTGTACCTACCAATACCAGAAGCAGGATACCCAACAGAGTGATCAGAAAGGGCACGAGCACATCCGTTAGAAAATAGGCAAGCGGACGCAGTGGGGTCGCCGAGAAACGCCGCAGCACGCCCATCTCCCGTCGGGTTGCGCTGGTGATAGGCACGGCTGTCAACCCCACAATGCCGATGATAATGGCCATGTAGGCCGGTACGGATTGATCCAGGTAACCCAGACCACCGGTCGCCGGACTGGGCTCGTTCCCAAAGATAAAGCCAAGCAGCAGTAGCAGGGATGGACCAAAAAGCAGCGTAAAAAACGCGGACATGGGCTCCCTGAGATAGAGTTTTGCCTGTACGAGCGTCAGTTTTCGAAAGCCAACCATCGGTGCCTCCTAGCTGCGCATCTCTTTCCCGGTCAGAGCCAGGAACACGTCTTCCAACGTTGGCTGCTCGGTGCGCAGGTTTTCAAAGCGAACGCCCCCTGCCTCGAGGGCGTTTACCACGCTGCTGACCAGCCCGTCCTTTTGCCCATAGACCACAACACGCTCGCCGATTCGCTCAACCCGGCCGACGCCCGGAACAGCGCGCAGCGACTCCACGTCCAGGCGTCCTTCCGCCTCAAAGACGACGCGGTTTTCCGCGCCCAGCGAAGAGATCAGGTTCTGAGGTGCGTCCAGGGCAACGAGCTGGCCGTGGTCAACAATTGCCACCCGGTCGCACAGGCGCTCCGCTTCCTCCATGAAATGGGTCGTGAGATATACGGTGGTGCCTCGCTCGCGGATGAACCGCACCTGGTCCCACATCGCACGCCGAGCCTGGGGGTCCAGGCCGGTGGTCAGCTCGTCGAGGAAGACCAGGTCGGGGACGTTAACCAGCGCCAACGCGATAAAGACCCGCTGTTTCTGCCCGCCCGAGAGCTTGGCAAAGTAGGCATCTCTTTTCTCTGCCAGCCCCATCTGCTCCAGCAGCAGATGCCAGTCCAACGAGCGGGGGTAGAAGGAAGCAAAGAGGT
>JAAYZQ010000543.1 GCA_012514775.1 Anaerolineaceae bacterium | reverse complement strand
GAGGCGAAAAAGGTGGTCTGGCCAGCGGCAGCCAGGCCGCAGGCGGCATCAGTCAGGTCAAAACTACAGTTCTCGCTCCAATCGCCATCAGCCCACACGGCGACGGTGCGCATCTGGCTCCGCCTGCCGTCGAATTCGGCCAGGACGACGTACCGCACGCGCAGGAGGCGGGCCAGGTGCCGCATCAGGGTGCGCAGGAAATCATGGCCGATAACCGGCGCCGTGGCCTCTACGACGAGCCGCAGGGTCTCGCGCGTCTCGTGCTCCGCGGTCACGTCGCTCAGTGCCACCCGCCAGCCAGGCCGCCCCTCCCGGTCGACACCCGACACAACCCCCTGCAGACGCCCCCGGAAGGGGCTGCCGTCGCCCCGGATCAGGTTCAGCTCGGCCGTTTCCCGGCCGCTGGCCTCCAGGCGCACCAGGAAAAAGTGATAGGCGTCCTGGTCGTCGCGGGCCACAAAGCGGCGGAAAGGCTCGCCCACCAGGCCATTGCTTTCGACGCCAAAGAGGGACGCAGCGGTGAGGTTGGCGCGGGCGATGGTCCCATCGCCGCCGACGGTAACATATCCTACCGGGGCATAGTCGTACAGGCCGGCGTACTCGTCGCGGGCCAGCTCCAGCGCCAGTTGTGTCTCGCGCAGAGCCTGGTTTTGCAGCTCAAGCTCGATCTGGTGTACCTGGAGCTCGTGGGCCAGGTCTAGCAGGCCCTCGCCTGTCAAGCCTTCCAGGTCGGGTGCCTGACTCTGCAGGATCTCTTCCGCCCGGCGCCGCAGGCGGCCAGACTGAACGTGGTCGTCGCGGCGCAAAGCCGGCTCTTGCCCTTCCGGCCAGCGGTCCGTGTCTTCAGGCGACATGGGCTACTCCTACCCCCTCTCCTCCGCCCTCTTCGAAGGCCAGGAGGATGAGGTCCGGCCGGCCATCCGTGGCGTCGATGCGGCGGGCGTTGAGGACCATGCGCCGGCTGCCAATACCTTCGAATTCATGATCGATCGCATATCCCTCCAGGGTGCTATCATGGGGGATGATCGTGTCCAACAGCTCTCGCAGGCGGGGGATGTCCCACTGGCGGTTGCCCAAATCGTAAAGCGGGCGGCCTATCGCTTCCTCGGGCTTGACGGCAAAGGTCCGGTAGAAGGCCCGGTTGGCCTGCCTGACCCGTAGAGCACCATCGAGCACCAGCAGGGGCTGGCGCACAGTCTCGACCACCTCCTCGGCCAGCGCCTGACTGCGTCGCAGCGCCTGTTCTACCTGCTTTTGTGCCGTGATGTTGCTAAAGGTCACCACGACACCATCGATGGCATCCTCGGAGGTGCGGTAGGCCTGGATGTACATCGAGTACCATTGCCCGTCGTCGTCCTCCACCTCTTCCTGGTGCGGGATAAGGCTGTCGAATACCAGGCGAGCGGCGGCCAGCCAGTCTGCCTCGCGCAGTCTGGAAGCGATGTGGGCAACAGGCCGGCCCGTGTCGCCGGGCATGAGGTTGATGACCCGGGTGACCGCTTGATTGAAGCGGCGCACGCGAAACTGCCGGTCGAGAAAGAGGATGCCCACGTCGACGCCGGCCAGGAGGTTTGCCAGATCGTTGTTGACCACGTGCAGTTCGTCCAGCTTGGTGCGGAGTTGCGAGTTGAGGGTGGCGAGCTCCTCGTTGACCGACTGGGCTTCCTCTTGGGCTGTTACCAGCTCTTCGTTGGCGCTCTGCAGCTCTTCGTTGTTGGAGCGGGCCTCCTCGTAAGCGCTTTGGAGCTCCTCGACGGTGGATTGGAGGTACTCGCGGGCGGCCTGAAGCTCTCTTTCTAGCTCGGCTTCACGCTGGCGGCTACCGGCCTCGGCCCCAGTTGCCGGCGGGAGAGCATCCGGCGCTGGGCGCGGTTCCTTCAGAATGACGAGGAGCAGACCCTTCAGGGCGATGACATGGTCGAGGGGCAACACGCTGACATCTATGCTTTCGGTGTGGCCCTCCAGCTCGAAGCGAACGTCTTGGAGGTACACCGGGGCTCCCTCGGAAGCAGCCCGGCGGATGGCGGTGATCAGAGGCATGCGCAGCGCTTCGCGCATCAAGCGCACCACGTGCCACGCACCCGCGTGGCCGCCTGCAGGCTCCAGGTACCGGCCGAGACGGCCGTAGAGGAACACAACCTGGCCTTCGCGGTCGACGACGAGGCAGGGCGGCAGGTGATTTTCGAGGAGGAAACGCTCCACCACCTGGTGGCTGACACCCTGTCTCGGCACGGCGGCTTCGCCGGGCAGGTCTAGCGTGACCCTGCCAGAAGCCGACAGGAGAGCCATAGCACCGAGTTCTGCCCGTCCCTCCAGGCGGCGATAGATCCGCCACCTGCGGTCCACAGCCTCGAAATAGGGTGTCAACAGGGCCGACGTCTCGGATGTTCCCAGCAGAAGGTAGCCGCCCGGCTTAAGGGCATAGGCGAAAACGGCCATGACCGCTCGCTGCAGTTCGGGCTCGAGATAGATCAAGAAGTTGCGACAACTGACCAGGTCGATACGGGAGAAGGGCGGGTCCTTGGTAACGCTCTGGGAGGCAAAGACGACCATCTTCCGCACCCCCTCGACCACCTGGTAGTCGCGGTCCATGGGGACGAAAAAACGCTCCAGGCGCTCCGACGAGACCTGGGTAGCGACGTTGACGGCATAGATCCCACGTCGTGCTTTTTCGACGGCGCGATCGTCAATGTCGGTGGCAAAGATCTGGACCGGCACCTGTTGTCTTGTCTCGTCCAGGTACTCGCGGATGAGGATGGCCAGGGAGTAGGCTTCTTCGCCGGTGGCACAGGCGGGCACCCAGACCCGCAGCGGGTCGTCATGCGCCCGGTTTCCAGTACCCAGTAGGTCTGGGAGGACCTTCTCCCCCACTGCTTCAAAGGCTTCAGGATCGCGAAAGAACTCGGTGACGCCGATGAGCAGTTCCCGGATGAGGATTTGACTCTCGTCGGGGTTGCGGTGAAGGTAGCGGGCATACTCGCTGAGCTCCTCGATCCGACACAGCAGCATGCGGCGTTGGACGCGGCGCAGAATTGAGCTCTGCCTGTAGAGGGAAAAGTCGTGGCCCGTGCGGGCGCGGAGGACGGCCAGGATTGTTTTCAAGGCCCTGGCCTCGGAGTCGCTCGCAACCCGCGGCAGCAGCTCGCCAGCTTGCAGATGGGCGGCATAGTTGAGCAGAACGTCAGGCATGTCGGCAGGAGGCAGGACATAGTCTACCACACCGGTCTCGATGGCGTGCTGCGGCATGCTGGTCTGTTCGGCGGTGTCGGGCGCCTGGGCCATGGCCAGGCCTCCGTGCTCTTTGATGGCGCGGAGGCCCAGGGAGCCATCTGCGCCGGCTCCGGACAGGATGATGCCGACACTGGCCACGCCTGACTCCTCGGCCAGAGAGCGGAAAAAGATATCGATGGGCAGGTGCAGATCGCCTGGCCCTTG
>JAAYZQ010000076.1 GCA_012514775.1 Anaerolineaceae bacterium | reverse complement strand
TCTCGCCCATGATACATGAAGATCCGCCGAGTGTCAACTAAGATAAAAGTCCCACGGCCAATCGTTCTTCCGTCTGCCAACCTTGGCATGTTTGCTCCCCGCCACAAAGTGTGGTACAATGGGACGTCGAGGACTGGTGGAGAGATGATGCCAGAGCAAAAGCAGTGTAGCCAACAAGCAGCGCCGGGAGGGGGCCAGGCGGGTTCCCCTCCTGTTCCATCGCCTACAAGGGCCTGATGCACCATGCATGAGGCCCTTTTTTCATCTACCTGGCGGTGTAGCCGCGGCCCGGGTGCAGCCGGCCAGGGAATTGCTGAGGAGCGCGTATGACTGTCCTGAAACAACTTTATCGCCTGCAGCTCGTAGACAGTGAATGGACGGCCAAGCAAGAGCGGCTAACCCAGGTCGAGGAGGCGCTGGGAGAGACCCAGGACCTGCTCCAGGCCCGCGAGACGGCGGCCGAGACGGAGGAGGTGCTGGAGGGGCTGAAAAAGCGACTGCGTTCCCTTGAGATGGACGTCTCTTCGGTCAACAGCAAGCTCAAGATCAACCAGGATCGCCTCTACGGTGGCAAGGTTCGCAACCCCAAGGAGTTATCCGGCCTGCAAGAAGAGGCGGGCGCTCTGCGCCGCCGGCGCTCCGAGCTGGAGGATCAGGAGCTGGAGCTGATGATCGAGATCGAGGGGCAGGAGGCCGAGCTGGCGGAGCGGCAGGCTCGCCTGCGCCAGATCGAGGCCGCCTGGCGCGAGGATCAGGAGCACCTGCAGGCGGAGAAAGAGCAGTTGGCCGTTGAGCTGCAGGACCTGGAGGGCGAGCGAGAGGCCCTGCGGGCTCCCATCCCGGCCCGCGACCTGGCCGACTATGACGATTTGCGGCAGCGCTACGGGGGCATCGGCCTTGCCCTGCTCAAGAAGGGCATCTGCCAGGTGTGTGGCGTTGACGTACCCACGGGCGTGGCCGATGCCGTGGCCCGCGGCGAGGGTCGCCACTACTGCCCGGTCTGCAACCGGCTCCTCTACGGAGGATAAAAAAAGAGGCCATTGGACGCCGGCGACTCTCGTCAGCGTCCAATGGCCTGCAGCCGTTTCCTCTTTTCTCAGTCCAGCACCTTGTCCAGCAACTCCCACAAGTCGAGGACGTCGACAAAATAGCCCAGCTCATTGGCCATGCGGCCGGCCCCCCGCAGGAGGGTCGGCTGGCAGGTGGGACAGGCGGTGACGATGGTCCGGGCTCCGACCTCCACGGCTTCGCGTATCCTGTTCTTGGATACCTCGACGGCCAGGTTGCGGTCCACGTCAAGCAGGCCGCCGCCACCTCCACAGCAGGTCGAGAAGGTGCCGTGGTGGGTCATCTCGATCACTTCGATGCCCAGGGCCCGCAGGATCTGGCGCGGCTCTTCGGTGACGCCCAGCATGCGGCCCAGGTGGCATGGATCGTGATAGGTTACCTTCAGATTGAGGGGTTCCAGGTCCATCTCTGCCAGGCGCTCGGCAACAGCCACCAGGGCATGCTTCACGTTGAGCCCGTACTCGTCCTTCAGGGTCGCCGTACAGGTGGGGCAGACGGTCAGGATCTCGCCGTCCAGGTGCGGGCCATAGACTTGCCGAAAGCGCCCCTGGGCTCGCTCGAACTCGTCCGACAGGCCCGTGGCGCCGACGATGTAGCTACAGCACACCTCATCGGACACCAGGGGATCCAGCCCCACCTTTTCCAGCACGGAGACGATGGTCTTGACCTCCTGGGGCTTGCTCTGGTAGGCACAGCCCAGGTAGAGAGGTTGGGTCCCCACCCGCCGGTAGGGCATAGGCCGGTCAAAGAGCGTGCCTTCCTCCAGGATGCGGGCCGCCGTCTTCTCGTGCTTCGGCGAGACAAAACCCGCGGCCCGGAGCTCTTCACGCACGGCGGCAAAGATGTCCATGTTGGGCAGCGCGCAGCGCGACTGGCAGTAGCCGCACATGAGGCAGGCGTCCATGACCTCCTGTAGCTCGGCAGATGGCTCCAGGTGTCCTTCGAGAAGGCCGCGGGCGGCCAACATGCGCCCCCGGCTGGCATAACTTTCCAGGTGCTTGACCCGGAAGACGGGACATTCTACGCTGCAAAAGCCGCAGCGCGTGCGGTTGCAGGTATAGATGTCGTCGATATAGGCTTTCAGGGTTGGGTATTCGGCCATGGGGTCCTCCTTCATGCCTCAATCCAGCGGGACTCGAACTTTTTCCCGGGATTCATGATATTTTGCGGGTCAAAGAGGGCCTTCACGTCCTTCATGTACTTGTAGCCCAGGCCGTGCTCGTGCTCGCTAAAGCCGCCCAACCGGTCGCCGTCGCCGATGTAGGTGCTCATGGTGCCCTCCAGCTCGACGGCCTTCAGGCTCATCTCGCGCACGTAGCCGTAAAAGTTGCGCACTCGCTCTTCGGTGGAATCGTCGACAAAGATGGCAAAGCTGATGCTGGGGCTAACCTTGTTGGGTGACTCGTTGTAGACGGTCATGCCCAGGATCTGCTGTTCGTACCTGGCCGAGATCTCCAGGAAGGCATGGTACATCTCTTCCAGGTTGCCAATGGGCACGCCCACGTCGGCGGCGCCAAACTTTTTCTCCCGTTGGCTGTCGGGCCACTTCTGTTTGAACGGGACAAAGGCCAGGCGGTGCTTGCTGTCCCAGTAACCCTCCACGATCTCTTGCTCGGAGACCAGCTCGGCCTTGTACTCGTCCTCCAGGATGCGCCGGGCCTTGTTCAGGGCGAACTCGACCACGTCGTCGTCGCCGGCGAACGACAGGAAGAGGATGGACTCGGCCCAATCGGGGATGTTGGGCTCGCGGCCGTACTTCTGGCGGTAGGCGTGGGTATAGAAGTGCAGCCTGTGGCGGCAATTCAGGTGGGCGCTCTCCACGCTGACGCCGCTGGCCAGCGTACGCTCCAACGCGCGGGCGCCGTCGATGAGGGTCCGGAACACCCAGCCGCGTACCTCGCGCGTCTTGGGCAGGGTGACCACCCGCAACGTGGCCTCGGTGACGACACCCAGGGTGCCCTCTCCGGCGACGAACAGGTGCATCAGATTGTAGCCGGTGGAGGAGAATGACGCCTTGCGGTGGCCCAGCCGCACCGCTTCACCCCGGCCGGTGACGACCACGATGTCCGTCAGGCAGTCCATGATCTTGCCGTAGCGAACGCCAAAGGTCGAATCGTTGTCGACGCCGATGCTGGCGCCGATGGTGCACGCTCGCTTGCTCTCCGGTTGGTGTGGCAGCCAGAGGCCGTAGGGAGCCAGGCGCTCGTTCAGCTCCCAGATGGTGATCCCCGCCTGGACGGTCACCGACATGTTCCCGGGATCGACCTCCAGGACCTTGTTCATCCCTTTCGTCTCGATAAGGATGCCGCCCTTCCAGGCAACCACGCCGCCCCCCATGCCCGTGCCGCCGGCAAAGGGAATGACAGGCAGGTTGTGCTTGAGGGCCACCTGGACGATACGCTCCACCTCGCCGGTGTCATGGGGAATGACTACGATGTCGGGGAAATCGGCCATGTCCTTGAAACGGGGGCTCCAGTCCCGGCTGTAGGACATACGGTGGATCATCGAAGCCGTGGCTCTGTCGCCCAGGAACGCTTGCAGCTCTGCCAGGGCTGCTTCAACCGCACTGTTCGCCATGCTCTCTCCTTTCGGCCGTATAAGATTGTTTAACGTCCATCAGCGGTGCGTGAAAACACAAAGCCTCCGGCTGCCCACACGCAAGCGTCACTTGCTGCCATGCATTCGGAGGCCTTGACTCGTTACTGCCCGTTCCTCGCGGGCGAACGCTTGCGTCCCTGCAAGTCATGTTCTGCCTGGATTATAGGACAGACCCGGTTGGTTGTCAATTCACATCCATCAACTGGCGAGTTCGTTACAGCTCGACCTCGATCCCCAGGCCAAGCTCCGCAGCCCGGCGAAGGATGGCCCCGGCGACGGCGACGTCCTGCACGGCGACGCCCACCGACTTGAAGAAGGTTATCTCCTCGGCCGACTGGCGACCGGGGATGAGGCCGGCGGCCACCTCGCCGATCTCACCGTGGATGTCATCGGCCGTCATCATGCCCTGTTGGATCGGAATGATCAGGTCGCCCGCCTCGGCCAGCGTTGCCGAGCGGGAGTCGACGACCACCCGGGAGCGGGCTACCGTTTCGGCCGGGACCTCTTGCATCTCGGGCGTGTAGGCGCCGATGCCGTTGATGTGGGCGCCGGGCTTGAGCTCGGCGTCGGCAAACACCGGCCGCGTCGAGGTTGTGGCCGTGCAGATAACGTCGGCGTCGCGCAGCGCTTCGGACGACGAGGCGGCAATGGAAAATGCTTCGGGAATGGGCCGCCCACGTCGCCGCATGTCCTCGACATAAAGCGCCGCGGCCTCGGGATTGGCGTCCAGCACCCACACCTTTTCGATGGGGCGCACCGCGCACACCGCTTCCAGTTGGGTGCGGCCCTGGGCGCCGGCTCCCATGATGGCCACCACGCGGGCATCGGGCCGGGCCAGCAGGTCGGTGGCAACGCCGGAAGCCGCCCCGGTGCGGAGGGCCGTCAGGTAGGTCCCATCCATGATCGCGTTCGGCTGGCCGGTCTCGGCATTCACGACGATGACCATGGCGTGGATGGTGGGCAGGCCCTGTGCCAGGTTCCCGGGAAAGACAGATACAATCTTGGCACCCATGGCATCGCTCTTCGCCAGGTAGGCTGGCATGAACAGCGTGACGCCTCCGCGCCCCTCAACCGGGACAGACGTGCGCAGGGGAACGATGGCCTGGCCCGCCGAAAGCTGGATGTAGGCCTCCTTGACGGCCTGGATGGCCTCGGCCATGGTGATGGCCCGCCGGACGTCGTCGCCGGAGAGAACCCGCAATTTCATCCTTCACCCCCTAAATGATAAACGTCTCGCTCTTGCCCTCGATGCTCCCAAAGCGGTCGTAGGCAAAGGGAGTCAGGTCAAAGTCGGTGTGACCGTCCAGAATCAGCTCGCTCAGGATGCGGCCGACGGTGGGTGCCTGCTGAAAGCCATGGCCCGAAAAGCCGATGGCGCAGAAAAATCCCTGGGCCTCGGGTATCGCGCCGATGATGGGGTTGTCGTCGGGGGTGATGGCATACAGCCCGCCCCAGCCGCGGTTGATCTCGCACTCTTCCAGGATGGGTGCCCGGTGCACCGCCTGCTCGATAACCTTCTCCATGAAGGAATAATCCCAGTTGAGGTTGTAGGATGGGGGCTCGTCGGGATCGCTCATGCCCATGAGGATGCCCGGGCCTTCGCCGCGAAAGTAAAAGGCCGTGTCGATGTCGAGGATCATGGGCACCGGCTTGGGGATGGGTTCGAACCGGGCGCTGACAAACACCTGGCGGCGAACAGGCTTGACGGGCAGCTCGAAACCGGCCATGGCCGCCACGTCCGCCGCCCAGGGCCCGGCGACGTCGAGGACGATGGGCGCGTCGATGGGGCCGCGGGTCGTGTCCACGCCGCAGACTCGGCCACCTTCGACGCGGATAGCCGTCACGCGGGTCTGTTCTTCAATGCGCACACCCAGGCGCCGGGCAGCGTTGGCAAAGCCCATGGCTGCCATGTAGGGGTCGGCGTAGCCATCCTCAGGGCAAAAGGTGCCTCCACGCAGGTCAGAGACGTTGAGATACGGCCAGCGGTGCTTGATCTCTTCGGGCGACAGGATCTCGACGGGAACGTTATGCTGTCGCTGCACCTGGACGTCGACAAGGAACTTTTGCCAGGCCGCCTCGCTCTGCGCCAGGAAGAGATAGCCCACCTGGCGGAACTCCATGTCGACGCCGAATTCCTCATGGAACCGCTCGAAAACTCGGACTGCCTCCTGCGAAAGGCGGATGTTTGCCGGGTGCGAAAACTGTTGCCGGATGCCGCCCGCGCTCAGACCGGTGGAGGCCTGGGCCAGTAGATCCTTCTCCAGGATGACCACATCCTTGCAGCCTTTGCGTGCCAGATGGTAGGCGGCACTCGCCCCGTTGATGCCACCGCCGACGATGGCTACAGTCGCCGTATCCTTCCACTCTCCCATGTTCGATTTTTCCTCCTGCGTCTGCGCTGGAATGGTTCCATGATAGCACAGAACAGACGCCTGTTCAAACCGGAGGGGCCGTCTCGGCTGTCCGTATACCCCATCACCCTTCCGCCCTGTGCCGCGGCCGCGGCTCGCCGGGTTTGGGGGTTGCATCCACTCCATTTCGTGGTATAATGGACGGGCTGCGGAGCCCAGCTCGCCGGGCGACGGGGAGGGTGTCCATGCGAACTGCCCGAATGGTGTTCGCATCTCTGTTCCTGTCTCTGCTGGCCGGCTGTGCCGGTGCGCAAGACTTGGGACTGCGTATACCGGCTGAAGGAAGCGGCGAATTGCCGGCCGCCGAAATGGTAGAAGCCACGGACCTGCCGTCCCAGGTGTTGCCCCCTGCAGCAACCCTGGAGAATCGGGACGACGGCACGCCCGTCTCCACAGCGCTTCCTGTAGACACGCCCGCGCCATCGCTCCAGGACCCGGGGCCAACGCAAACGGCAACCACTCCCGTTGACGTGATGTCCGAAGAGGAGTACACATTTGACCCTGCAGCCTCGCAGGAAAGCCTGGCCTTGTTGAGCAGCTTCCGGCAAAAGGCCGTCCTCAACTTTATCGCCGAAGGCAGCGGCATCCGCAGCAGGGTGACCTACGAGGGTGAGGTGACCACCGACCCCGGCGCACTTCATTCCGTGGTCCGCGTTGAGGGCCAGGGAGCGGCCCAACTGCCCACGAACCAGGTGGAGGTCACGTGGCTGGGCGACCAGGTGTGGGTCAAGATCGGCGTCAAGCCCTGGGTGCCGGTATCGGCCACGGCAGTACAGAGCCTGTACGGCGCAGAAGTGGTGAATGCCGCGGATCTCTTGCCTTCCATCCGCCAGGCCAGGCGCGTGCTGCCCGACGAGCGGGTGAACGGCATTCCTTCCAGGCACTATGTGTATGACGAGGATAACCTGCATCCGGACGTGGGTATGGTCAGTGCCCGGGGCGATCTGTGGGTGGCGCGGGACGGTGGCTACGTGGTGCGCCTCACCCTGGATGGCGAGGGCACCTATTACGATACGTACGAGGCCAGCGGCACGCTGCGCCTAGTCTATGACCTATACGACGTTGACGTTCCCCTGAAGGTCACCCCGCCGCGCTGAACAGCGTGGATTGAGCGCCGGATCACGCGGGGCCAGCAGATGGCTCCGCCCTATTCGGGGCTCTATCCCCTTGTCGTCGCTGCCCCTCGGTCCAGCACCGGGGCGGCTGCACCTAGAAGCTGAGCAGCAGCCGGACAATGACCTGGCGCACGACCTCCAGGAGGATCATGGCCACGATGGGAGTGATGTCCAGCATCCCGCCGATGGGTGGGATCAGACGCCGCAGCGGCTCCAGCACGGGGTCTGTTAGCCGGTACAGAAGGTCG
>JAAYZQ010000542.1 GCA_012514775.1 Anaerolineaceae bacterium | reverse complement strand
GTGATGAGGCCGGCGTCCTCCTGTACCAAGTGGTCCGGTACCAACCGAAGGACTTTTCCCAGCGCAGACCGAACGGTGCCGGTGGCTGGACTTGGGGACTCGGCGATACCCGGCGGGTGCTTTACCGGCTGCCTGAGCTACTAGCGGCCGGTCCCGAGCGCACCATCTATGTGTGTGAGGGAGAGAAGGCAGTGGACCGGTTGGGCCGTGAAGGCCTGATCGCCACGTGCTCGCCAGGCGGTGCCGGCAAGTGGCAGGCGGCCTACTCGCTGCCACTCGCCGGTCGGCAAATCGTGGTGCTGCCCGACAATGACGACGTAGGTCGTGGCCATGCAGAGGTTATCGCACAATCTCTACAGGGGGTAGCGACGAGCGTCAAGCTACTCGCCCTGCCCGAGCTTCCATCCAAGGGCGATGTGTGGGACTGGCTGGAGGCCGGGCATAAGGTTGTAGACCTAGAGCGACTGGCCACTGACTCACCGGAATGGGACCAGACTGGGGCGGTCACAGCGTTGGAAAGAGCGGATGTGGACATCTGCCCAGCGGTGCGAGACCTTGCTCACGCCGAGACGTTAGCGTTCCTCTGGAGGGACAGCTACCGTTGGGCAGCCCATCGAGGCGTGTGGATGGTCTATAGTGGCCAGCGGTGGGAGATGGCCACTGAACAGCAGGTGGCTGCCCAAGCAGCGATAGACCTACGGGCGCACTATGCGGAGCAATTGGGAGGTGCTCGGGACCGGGATGAGATCCAGCGGTTGGCCGGCCTGGTGACAGAGACCTGCATCTACAGCCGTATCCTGGGGGCGCTCTCTTTCCTCAAGGGCTTCCATGGCTTCCATACTGATGCTGGTCAGTGGGACGCCAACCCCTGGCTGCTGAACGTCGCAACTGGCACGGTCGAATTGCGCACCGGCGCTCTTCGTCCTCATGATCCCTCCGACCTGTGCACCAAGCTGGCACCGGTGGACTATGACCCCCATGCCTGGTCGGAGGCGTGGGAAGCGCACCTGGCTTTTTTCCTTCCAGATGAGAGTGTACGCAGGCAGGTGCAGCGGGACTTGGGCCAGGCGCTGGTCGGCGCCGACCTGGAGGAGATGCTGTCCTTTTGGTACGGCACAGGGGCCAACGGCAAGAGCACCACGGCCAAGGTGATACAGGCCGTGCTCGGCGACTATGCCTCTCGAGCGGCACCTAACCTGCTCATCCAGCGCCGGCATGAACAGCACCCGACCGAGCTTGCGGACCTGGCTGGCAGCCGGGTGGTCTTCAGCGTTGAGGTAAGCAACGGCGCCCGGTTGGATGAAGCGAAAGCAAAAGACCTGTCAGGTGGGGACCGCATCAAGGCACGCTTCATGCGGGGCGACTTTTTTGAGTTCGAGGCTACCTGGAGTTTGTTTCTGCTCTGCAACCACAAGCCCACCATCGTCGGTACGGATGACGGCATCTGGCGACGGGTGCGGCTGGTACCCTGGGCAGTAGCGATGCCCAGAGAGCAACAGGAGCCGCAAGAGACGGTAGTTGCTCGTCTGGTCGCAGATGGACCAGCCATCCTGCGGTGGCTCCTCGAAGGCCTGGCCGACTGGCGGCGAGAGCCACACTGGATGGCGCAAGAGGTACAAGCAGCGACAGCTCACTACCGCACCGAGCAGGACCGGCTCGCCGGCTTTCTGGGCGACTGCTGCGAGGTGCGGCCACACGTAAGGGTGAGTGTGGGCGAATTGTTTGATGCCTATGCGACTTGGTGTGAGGGCGCCGGCGAGGAGCCGCTGGGCAAGCGGGCCTTCGGAGAACGGTTGCGAGAGCGTGGAATAGTACAGCGCAAGGCCGACAGGGGGCTGCGTCAGTGGGTGGGGATCCGCCTGATCGTACAGGTGGCATAGGGTGGCAATGATTCCGGTTTGCACCATGAGAAGAGCAGTTTACCCGGAGATGCGGAGAACTTGCCACCTTACGCCACCAAGGATCCTGAGCATAGGCCCTTTGGGACTTTGGGCATCAAGATCGCTCTGAAGCCGCTCTAACCGGCACCAGGTTCTCGGCAGTTTCGGAACATGATAGTTAGCCTGAGTCTTTCGTTATAGGAGTAAGACGTTTATGGACATGGATACCATGATGACCAGGATGCACCGGCGCCAACGTGGGCCTGGGCCGGGAGCCGGGCGTAGCCACGGGCGCCCGTGGCGAGGAATCGTGGAGAACACTCCTCACATATGGGTAACCTGGC
>JAAYZQ010000075.1 GCA_012514775.1 Anaerolineaceae bacterium | reverse complement strand
CCGCACCCCGGACAGCGGTTCCATCACGGTCCTCGGCCTGGACCCCGTCCGGGATGCGAACAGCGTCCAGGAACGCATCGGCGTCCAGCTCCAGACCACCTCCATCCAACCCAACATCACGGTCATCACAGAGACAGGTGCCCCTATCCGCGGGTGCTAGCGCCGCACCAGGGGCACAAACGTGTAAAAGACAGGCCGGTCGACCACGTCCAGCCGCAGGCTGATGGTCTGCGGCGAGCCCGCCGTGCCGGGCGGATCGACCACCGTGACGGTCACGGCGCCGGTGTAGGTGCCGAGGGCCGACGTGTCAAAGGCCGTGGGCACGATGCGAAACGCCGCCGGCGTGGTGCCCGTCGCCGGGCTCGCCTCGAACCAGGCGCCGTCCTGGGCGAGTTGCCAGGCCAGCGGCTCGTCGCTGCCGATGTTCTCGGGCACCAGCTCGAAGAAGGGTGGCCACAGGCGCCCGTTCCGCTGGTTGTATAGGAAGGCCAGGCTGTCGGGCAGGTCGCCCAGCACCGGGCTCGCCAGGTCCAGAAAGATGCTGTCGCCGGTCAGCGCCAGGCGTTCGCCGGCCCGCAGCTCGGCCCAGACCGTGTGCTCGCCCCGCCCGGCGGGCAGCGTCCAGCTCAGCGCCGATTGAAACGGCCGCCAGTCAGTCCAGGCGCCGTCGTCGTTGCGCAGGCGCATCTCCTGCCAATCGTCCGCGCCATAGATGTAGAGGGACACTCCCCGGGACGTGGTGGTCGCCGCGTCGCGGTTGATGATCAGCGGATAGATATCCCGGCGCCGCCCGAAATCCTGCACCCAATAGGAAGGCCAGGAGCCATCGCCGGTATAGTAGCCCACGCCGATCTCCCAGTTGTTCGTGCTGAGGATATTGTCCCGATGGCCGTCGCTGTTCAGCCAGCCGTCCATGACGCTGGCGGGCGTCTGGTAGCCCGCGCCAATGTTCTCGGCCAGCGACCGCCAATCGGGGTAATACGTGCTGATGCGGTCCGACCACTTGCAGGCCAGCACCAGGTTGCCCCCGCTGCGGTCGTAGGAATCGTGGTTGAAATAGTCGTCCTGTCCCATGTCCGTGGCGTGGTAGCGGGCCGCTTCGTCCAGGAGGTCGACGCGCTTGAGGGGCGGCAGCCCGCGCGACGTGCGGACGTTGTTGACCCGGTCGACCACCTCCTGCTCGTAGGCGGCGTTGACGACAGGCGCATACTGGCCGCCGCATCCGGGGTAGGCCGATGCCGCCGCGCCGGCCTGCGTCGTAGCAGGCGGTAGCAAGGCCGGCGGCAATGGTTCCCGGCCCGCGGAAAGGCCGGGGCCGGGGATCAAAAGTACGACGACCACGACGAGGACGGCGTTGGCGACGACCAACCCGGTGCGCTGCTTCATGTGCTCCTCCCTGGTGCTGTAACGAATCTGTTCCGGCCAAGAGAAACGGCATGTAACAGGAACCTGCAGGCGAAATTATACCCCCGGCGGCCTTAGAGCGCAAGGTGGAGCCGCACCCGCCCTTCGATCGAGGCAACACTGATAAGTTGCATCCTCTGCCACGTTCCGTATAATGAGGGGCAGCCCGTGAAGGAGAGATGCAGCATGGATCGCATTGCAGCCCTGTTCGACCTGGACCGTACCCTGCTGGACACCAGCTCGGGCCAGCTCTGGGCCCGCTACATGCACCGCATGGGGCGCATGAGCAAGCGGGAGATGGTGCTCGTTGGCTGGTGGACTGTCCTCAGCCGGCTGGGCCTCCTGGACATGCAGGAGTTGATCAAGCGGCTGCTGCAGGCGGCGGCCGGCGACGACGAAGCGGAAACGCTGCGGATGAGCGACCGCTGGTTCGAGGAGCAGGTGCTGCCCCACGTGGCCGAGCGGGGGCGCCGGCGCGTGGACGAGCACCTGGCCCAGGGGCACGTGGTCGCCATCGTCTCGGCGTCGACCCAGTACGTGGTGGGGCCCATGGCCGCCCACCTGGGCGTCCCCGGCCAGTACGTCTGCACCCACATCCGCAGCGCAGACGGCCGGCTGACGGGCGAGCTGGAGCCGCCGGCCTGCTTTGGCCAGGGCAAGGTGGTCTGGGCCGAGCGCTTTGCCGCCGAGCACGGCGTGGACCTGGACCGGAGCTACTTTTACACGGACAGCATCAGCGATTTGCCGCTGCTGGAGCGGGTGGGACACCCGGTGGCCGTTAACCCGGATCCGCGGCTGCGGCGGCTGGCCGGGCAGCGCGGCTGGCCGGTGGAGATGTTTTACTGAAGGTTGACCTGTTCGAGCAGTTCTCCCAGATCGCCATAATCGTATGGGGGCCTTTTGCGGACAGCCAGTACATCCACCGTCTTCTCGGCTTCGGTCACCGCATACACGACCCGCCATCTATCCAGCCGGATCCGGCACAGCTTGCGTTCGGACTCGGGCAGATCCAAAACCACGCTATTCGCAGGATGGGGATCACCGGCCAACGCATCGATTGCCCGTCTCACCCGCTGGCGCATATTGCCGGGCAAAACCTTGATCTCGGCCCAGGCTGCGGGGATGACATAGACCGAATACCTTGCCACGTCATAGGTCCTCTTTTACGTCGTCCCACCTGAGCCATCCTGCTCGTTTCCGATCCCCACCGGCAGCTTCCAACTGAGCGAACGCCTCTTTGGCCAGCTCCACATCTTCGAGGGTCTCTAGCCACTCGATCATGGCTTCCCATTCGTCAGCACTGATTACGGCTAACCGTTTGCCCTTCACAGTCACGTACTGAACTGATTCAAGCGCTTCCAAAGCCGTCATTTGACCTCCCGTGCACTACTTCCATACATCCAAACCTGTGCTGCATCCGGGTCCTCTGGATCCCATTGTACATCCCGATGGGCATAAGGTCAAGCGCAGCATCGGATGAACGACCGCCATCGTTCTTGCGGACCAAGAACACCATGAGGTGCCGACCCGCATCTGTTGGTCCTCGAGCCTACTGATCGCCCTGGGCCACGACGAACGCCAGGGCATAGTCCCGCCCATGGGTCAGGCTGACCGCCCAGCGCGTCAGGCCTTGCTCCTCGGCCAGCGCCCGGGCGCGGCCCGATAGGTAGAGGAGCGGCTTGCCCCGGGGGTCGGGCAGGACGGCCACGTCGTGCCAGCCGATGCCGCTGGCGCTGAGCAGGCGCATCCCCACGCCCAGGGCCTTGGAGACGGCCTCCTTGGCCGCAAAGCGGGCGGCCAGCTCGGGCAGGTAGCGCCCGAAGCGGGCCGCCTCCTCCGGGGTATAGACCCGCGCCAGGAACCGCTCCCCGTGGCGCTCCAGGGCCCGGCGCAGCCGCTCCAGCTCCACCAGGTCAACGCCCACCGACAGCGACGTGCCCGCCATGGGCGGGCCCATCATGCCGGCTGCTCCGCGGGCGTCCCTGGGGCCTGGGCGGCCTCCTCCTCGCCGACGGCCGGGCCTGCCACGGCCAGGACGTAGGTCTCGGGGTCCAAATACTTGCGCGCCATCTCCCGGACGTCCTCGACGGTCACGGCGTTGACCAGGCCCGCATAATGCAGCAGGTAGTCCAGGCCCAGGCCGTGGCGCTCCATGTTCAGGAGCTGGTTGGCCACGCCCTCGTTGGTCTCCAGCGCCAGGGGCATGATGCCCGTCAGGTAGGCCTGGCTGTCGGCCAACTCGTCGGCCGGCACTGCCTCGTCGCGCAGGCGGTTCACCTCGGCCAGGATGCCGGCGATGGCCCGCTCCACGTTGGCCGGGTTCACCCCGGCCGTCGCCAACCACGGGCCGGCGCCCAGACCGGCCTCCGAGCGGCTGTAGACGTAATAGGCCAAGCCCTGCGTGTCGCGGACGCTGTCGCCCAGGCGGCCCATCATGCCAAAGGTCCCCAGGATGGTGTTGGCCAGGTGCACCTTCATATACTCCGGGTCGGAGCGGGCCACGCCGGGCCAGCCCAACACCACGTCGGCCTGGGTCTTGCCCTCCACGGCCACGATCTGGCGGCGCGGCCCGTCGAGGCCCACTGCCGGCGGGATGGCGCGGTTGGGTTTGGCCTCGGGCGCCTGCCAGTTCCCCAGGCTCGCCTCCACCTTGCGGACCACCTCCTCCACCGGCAGCGCGCCCACGGAGGCGATGACCATGCCCTGGGGAGCGTAATGAGCCCGGTAATAGTCCACCAGGTCCTGCCGCGCCAGGGGCGAGACCGTCTCTTCGTAGCCCTTGACGCTGCGACCGTAGGGATGATCGGGATAGAGGAGGGCGTCAAAGGTCAGGCGGGCCATGCGTCGCGTATCGTGGGCCCGGCGCTGCAGGTCGGTGAGGACCTGCCCTTTCACCCGCGTCACCTCCTGCTCGGGAAAGGCCGGCTCTTGCAGGCAGTCGGCCAGGATGTCGAGCAGGATGTCCAGGTCTTCGGCCAGCGATTTGCCGCCAAAGGTGACCTCGTGTACCGCGCAGCCAAAGCCCAATTGGGCGCCCACCGACTCCAATTCCTCGTTGATCTGGCCAAAGGTGCGCTTTCGGGTGCCGTGGGTCAGCAGGGCGGCCGTCAGGTAGGCCAGGCCGGCCTTTTCCACCGGCTCGTCCATGGCGCCCGCCCACAGGTAACCGGCAATCACCTGGGCGGGGCTGCCCCTGGTCTCGTAGCCCAGGACTGTGATGCCGTTGGGCAGCTCGACGCGCGTGATCGATTCGGACGAAGGCAACGATCCGTTCATCGGTTCCCACCTCCCTGCGCCAGGTAATGCCCCACGGTCCGGTTGCTGCGCCGCAGGTGGGTCCGGGCAACGCGCTGGACGTCCTGCACCGTGACCGCCTCCAACCTTTCCGGGAACGATTCGAACCAATCGGTGTCGGCGACGATGGCCGAGTAGCCCAGCCAGTATCCCTGGTTGGTAACGCTCTCGCTGGAGTAGGCGAACTGGGCTTTGGTCTGCTTGATGGCCGTCTCCAGCTCCGCCTCAGAGATCGGCTGTTCCAGCACGCGCTCGATCTCGGGGTCCATGGCCTCCTCGACCTGGGCCGGGCTGTTGCCCGTGCGGGCCGTGGCCGTGATTTGGTAGAGGTAGGGGTCGAGCATGGCGGGCATGGAGCCCGACAGGGAGACCGCCACGCCCGTCTCCACCAGGGCGCGGTACAGGCGCGAGCTGCGGTTGGGCGGCGACGAGGAAAAGAGGTTCATACCGGCCGCCCCGGTAAGGATGGTCGTCAGGACGGTCATGGGCATAAAATCGGGATCGCCGGCCGCCGGGGCGTGATAGGCCACCTGCATGTAGGAGGTGTTGCCCGGCCCCTCCAGGTTGACGCGGCGCTCGCCGCGCTGGGGCGGCTCGGGGCGCACCAGCCGGGGCGGGTCGGAGCGGGCCGGCAGGCGGCCGAACAGCTCCACGATGCGCTCCAGCATGCGCGGCGTCTCGAAATCTCCCGCGGCCACGGCGATGGCATTGTTCGGCCCGTAGTAGGTCTGGTAATGGTTCCACAACTGCTCGCGGGTGATGGTTTCCAGATCGACCATGTCGCCGATGGTTTCGTGATGGTAGGGATGCACGCGAAAGGCCGCGGCGCCCACCTCTTCTGCCAGGAGAAACGTGGGCTGGTTCTCGGCTCCCTGCCGCTCGGAGATGATGACGGTGCGCTCCAGGGCCACCTCCTCGGGGTCAAACAGGGCCTTGGCCATGCGGTCGGCCTCGATGCGCAGCCCCAGGTCGATGCGGTCCGCGGGCAGCGTCTCCAGGAACGTGGTGAAATCCAGCCAGGTGAGGCCGTTCATGATCCCGCCGCTGCGGGCGATCTGCCGGTCGATCTGGCCCTTGGGAAAGGCCTCGGAGCCCTTGAACAGCATGTGCTCCGCCCAGTGGGCGATGCCGGTGATGCCCGGCACCTCGTTGCGGCTTCCCACGCGATACCAGACCCAGAAGGTGGTCACCGGCGCGTAGTGTCTCTCTTGCAACAGGACGGTGAGCCCGTTGTCGAGCGTGTGCTTGAAAACTGCCATGGTCCCTTCCTTTTCAGGCATAGCCCCGGCCCACCCCGCGATAGACAAAGCCTAGATCGCGCATGATCTCTGGATCGTACAGATTGCGTCCATCGACGATGATGGGCTGGCGCATGATGGCCTTCAGACGGGAAAGGGACAGGTGCTTGAACTCGTTCCATTCGGTGACGACGACGAGGGCATCGGCGTCCTCGGCCACTTTGTACGCATCCTCGCAGAGGGACACGTCGTGAAGATAAAGGTTGGCGTTGGGGATGGCCACGGGGTCGTAGGCCCGGATGCACGCCCCTTCGCTCTGCAACAGGTGGATCAGCTCCACCGACGGCGCCTCGCGCATGTCGTCGGTGTTGGGCTTGAAGGCCAGGCCCAGGACGCCGATGACCTTCTCGTCCATGTTGCCAAGCACCTCGCGCAGCTTGTGCACCACCTGGCGCCGCTGGTCGCGGTTGATGTCCATGACCGCCCGCAGCAACTGGGGGTGGCAGCCATGGACGGCGGCCATGTGGGCCAGAGCCTGGACGTCCTTCGGGAAACAGGAGCCTCCGTAGCCGATGCCGGCGTCGAGAAAGTGCCGGCCGATGCGCTTGTCATAGCCCATGCCCGCCGCCACCTCCTTGACGTCGGCGCCCAGGGCCTCGCAGATGCCGGCGATCTCGTTGATGAACGAGATGCGAGTGGCGAGAAAGGCGTTGGACGCATACTTGATCATCTCGGCCGTGCGCAGGTCGGTGAGCATGATGGGCGCCCGCAGCGACAGGTAGAGCTGGGCCACCTGTGCCGCCGCGTCCGGCTCCAGCGAGCCCAGGACGATGCGGTCAGGGAACATAAAGTCGTTGATGGCTGCTCCCTCGCGCAGGAATTCCGGGTTGCTGACCACGGAAAAGTCTATGGGCTCGCGCTGGAAGCGCTTCACGATGTCCGATACCCAGTCGCCGGTGCCGATGGGCACCGTGCTCTTGTTGATGATGATCAGCGGGTGTTCCATCACCTCGCCGATGCCGCGGGCCGCGGCGCGGACGTATTTCAGGTCGGCCTCGCCACCGCTTCCCTGCGGCGTGCCGACGGCGATAAAGGCAAACTCGGCGTCCTTCAGGGCCTCTTCGTAACACGTGGTAAAGTGCAGGCGGCCTGCCTGGGCGTTGCGGCGGACCATCTCTTCCAGCCCCGGCTCGTAGATGGGCATGACGCCGGACTGCAGCTTCTGTATCTTGGCCTCATCCACATCCACACAGCTTACCTGATGCCCCAGATCGGCAAAGCAGGTTCCGGTTACCAGGCCCACGTAGCCAACGCCGATGACGCAAATGTTCCTCATGTTCTTCCCATCCTGTTATAGTGTTATCCGTACCAGGGCAGGCATCGCCCACGGGGGAACCGATGCAGGGCCCGCGAGGACCAGGCACCGTGCGTGCCGAATCCGGCTCACGGACTATACCACAAAAGAGGACCTTTTTCAAGTTGGGCGCGATTGACAGGTAAAGGCAGTGCGGCTATAATGGAGCGGATCGCCGGGAGAGTGCCACAGCATGTCGACAGATCTATCCCCTGCGCAATGGGATGAACAATTCACGCGCCAGGCCAGCTGGACGCGCCAGACGCGCTACCACCTCTATCGCCGGGCCAACCTGCTGCGGGCGGCGCGCGTCCTGGACGTGGGCAGCGGCACGGGGGTCGTGACCGCCGAGCTGGCGGCCCAGACGCGAGGCCAGGTCATCGGGCTGGACGTCGATCCGGAGATGGTGGCCTATGCCCGGGAACACTACCCCCAGGCCGAATACCGGCTGGGAGATGCCCACCACATGGACCTGCCCGGCGGCTCCTTCGACGTCACCGCCTGCCACTTCTTGCTGCTCTGGTGCCGGGACCCGCGGCAGGTGGCGGCCGAGATGGTGCGGGTGACCCGGCCCGGCGGCAGCATCCTGATCTGCGCCGAGCCCGACTATGGCGGGCGAATCGATCATCCGGAGCTGCCCCTCGGCCATTGGCAGATTGAGGCCCTGCGCGACGAGGGGGCCGACCCGCGCCTGGGGCGCAAGCTGCGCGCGCTCTTTGCCCAGCCGGGCGCCCGCGAGGTGGACGTGGGCGTCATGCCCGGGGTCTGGGACGCGGCCCGGCTGCGAGCCGAGTTCGAAGCCGAGTGGGCCCTGTGGCAGCGAACGCTGGAGGGCAGGGTGCTGCCCGCGGAGCTGGCACGCGTTCGGGCCGCCGACCTGGCGGCCACGGAGAGCGGCGAACGCCTGGTCTTTTTGCCTGTGTTCTATGCCCTGGTGCGGACCTGATGCCGGGCCTGTTGGAGACTCAAAGGAGCTAAGCCGGTCCATGCTTTCTGTGCTCGTGGCCCTGCTGGGGGCCCTCATCCCTACCATCTTTTACGTGCTCTTCCTGTGGTGGCTCGACCGGTACGAGAAGGAGCCGGTCTGGCTGCTGGCCCTGGCCTTTGCCTGGGGCGCTGTGCCGGCGGCGTTTCTGTCCATCGTCGCCGAGGTGGCCTTTGACGCCTCCATCACGCTCGTGGCTGGCGAGAGCCTGCTGGCCGACCTGGCGAGCGTCAGCGTCAGCGCGCCCCTGGTGGAGGAGAGCGCCAAGGGCGTCGCGCTCATTGCCCTGGTCCTGCTCTTCCGGCGCGAGTTCGACAACGTCCTGGACGGCATCATCTATGGCGCCATGATCGGCTTTGGCTTTGCCCTGACCGAAAACGTCTTTGCCTACTTCTTGCCCATCCTGTCGTCCGAGGGCCTGGGCGCGGGGCTGACCAACATCTTTATGCGGACCGTCGTCTTTGGCTTCAACCACGCCTTCTGGACGGCGACGACGGGAGCGGCCATGGGCTATGCCCGCCTGTCGCCGCAGCCTCTTCGCCGCCTGCTCCTGCCCATCGCCGGCTGGGCAGCGGCCGTGTTTCTCCACGGCGTGCACAACGCCGGGGCCAGCCTGGTGCAGCAGACCCTTTGCCTGTCGCTGGGCATCAGCCTCCTCATCCACTGGGGCGGGCTGGCGCTGCTGGTCGCCGTCGCGGTCCTGGTGGGGCGCCGCGAGAGCCAGTGGATCGAGAGGGGGCTGGCCGAGGAGGTGCGGCGGGGCGCCCTCACGGCCCACGAGTTCGACCTCCTCCGCTCCGCGACCCATCGCCAGCAGGTGCGCTGGCAGGCCCTGGGCAAGGGAGGCCGGGCCGCCTACCGCGCCGTGGGCGCCTACTTTGAGCACGCCACGGAGCTGGCCTTTGCCCGGCATCAACTGCACCTCATGGGCGACCAGGGCGGCGACCTGGACGAGATCGAGCGGCTGCGTGGCGTCCTGGTGGAGAGCCGCGCCGAGGCGCTGCCCTGGCTCTAGGCCCGACCCGGGCTTCGCCCTCACATTTGTGCGCGCACTGCGCTGGCGTCATTTGTTTGACTTTCCCTGTCTATTCTGTTACAATGTCGGATATCGGCCTGGTAGGCGCATTATCGTAGGACAAACCAGGAGCCTGCCCTCGCCAGCGGCGATGCCGTTTCGGAGTTATGAACTGTGGCTGAGGACGTGATAAGCAAGCCCCGTGTGCTGTGCATCGAGGACGAAGCGTATATGCTCGATCTGCTGCGGCTCATTCTCGAGTCGGCCGGCTATGCCTTCCTGGGCGCCCACGACGGTCAGGAAGGCCTGGAGGCTATGCGCCGCGAGATTCCCGACGTCGTCCTCCTCGATCTGATGCTGCCCAACGTGGACGGCGCCGAGGTCCTGCTGCAAAAGAAAAAGGATCCAGCCATCCGCGACATTCCCGTGATCGCCGTAACCGCCCTGGCCTCGCCCTTCGATCAGATCATGTGGAAGCGCCGCACCGAGATTCGAGACTATGTGACCAAGCCCTTCAAGCGGAAGGAGCTGCTGGATACCGTGGAACGGGTACTGGCCAGGGGAACTGCCGAAGAAAGCCGTGGAGCCGGGATAGCGACATGAGCGGAGCCAAGATTCTGTGTATCGAAGACGATCCCGACATGATCGAGTACATCAAGCTGATCCTGGGCCGGGCCGGTTACACGGTCATCGGAGCCGACGGCGGCGTTGAAGGCCTGGATGCCATGCGCCGCGAAAAGCCGGATCTGATCCTCCTGGATCTGATGATGCCGGACATGGACGGTGCCGAGGTGCTCCTGCGCAAGAAGCAGGATCCGACCATCCGCGACATCCCTGTCATCGCCCTCACAGCCTTGAACTCGCCCTTCGACCAGATCATGTGGCTGGCACGCACCGATCTGCAGGATTTCATAGTCAAGTCCAAGCTGCCACGCCGTGAGCTGATCGCCCGCATCGAGCGAGTGCTCAAGCCCTCTGACCCTGCGACCGACGAGGGCGCGGACTGAGGGCCGGCAGCTTGCAGGACGGCAAGGCGACTCGAGGAAAGAGGTGATGCCGTGGCTTCTCTGACGAGCTGGCTCAACCCGTTTGACGTCCTCATCGTTTTTGCGCTGCTGGGCGGGGTGGCCTTTGGCTTTGTGCGCGGCCTGGTGCGCATGGCCCTCAGCCTGCTGGTGCTCTACCTCGCCGCCGTGGCAGCCATGACCCTCCACGTACCCGCGAGCAACTGGCTGCGCTTCGTGGCGCGGCTGCCGCAATCCATCAGCCAGGGCCTTAGCTTCTTCTTGATCCTGGTCCTTGTCTCGGCCGCCCTCAACTTTGTCCTGAAGCGGACGTACAAGGACACCGAGCTGCCCGGCGTGCGCCAGATCGACCAGCTCGGCGGCATGGTCATCGGCTTTGTTCTCAGCGTGCTCTGGATCGGCTTTTCCATCCTGGTCCTGGCCTTCTTCCTTCGCGCTCCCCTGGGCCACGAAGCGGGCTTTCAGCAGGTCATGATCGGCTACTTTCGCCGTTCTTCCCTGATCCCGGTCTTTTATCGGGTGTTGCCCGTCGCAATTGCCACGCTGCGGCCCTGGATGCCGAAGGGTTTGCCGCCCGAAATCTTTACCTTCAGGTTGTAATGGATCAAAAACACCTTCATACGGTCGAGTTTCATGAGGTCCTGGCCCACCTGGCGCGCCAGGTCTCTTTTTCGGCCGGCGAGCGCCTGGCCCTTGCCCTGCAGCCGTCGCCCGTCCTGGCCGAGGTGCAGCAGCGCCTGCAAGAGACCAGGGAGGCGCGTTACCTCCTCGACAGCCAGGGGGGGCTGTCGCTGGGCGGCGCCCACGACGTGCGGCCCCTGGTCGAGATCGCCCGGCGCAGCGGGCTCCTGTCGGCCAACGATCTGCTGGACGTCACCAGCACCCTGCGCGCCGCGCGGCGGGTGCAGCGCATCCTGGAGCGCCTCCACGGCCAGGCTCCCCTGCTGGCCGACGTGGCGGCTCGCATCGAGCCCTGCGAGGGACTGTCGGCCGACATCGACGGGGCCATCAGCGAGCAGGGCGAGGTGCTGGACCACGCCAGCGACAAGCTGGCGCGCGTCCGCCGCGAAATGCGGACTGCCCAGGAACGCCTCATGGACAAGCTGAACCGCATCATCGCCAACCCGCACAACGCCCCTTATCTCCAGGAGGCGCTGCTGACCCAGCGCGGCGGGCGATACGTCATCCCCATCAAGGCCGAGTTCAAGGGGCGCATCCCCGGCATCGTCCACGACATCTCGGCCAGCGGGGCCACGCTTTTCATCGAGCCCCTGTCGGCCGTGGAGATGGGCAACAGGTGGCGCGAGCTGCAGCTCGAGGAGGAAAAAGAGATCGAGCGCATCCTCGGCGACCTGGCGGCCCACGTGGCGCGACTGGCCGACGAGCTGACCTGGACCGTGGAGGCGCTGGCCGACCTGGACCTGGCCATGGCCAAGGGGCGCTATGCCAACGTCCTGGACGCCACCGAGCCGGAGCTCATTCCGTTTCGCGGGCGGCCGGGCTCCGTGGCCGCCGGCGAGGCCGGCTATCGCCTCGACCTGCGCCAGGCCCGTCACCCGCTCCTGGACCCGGCCCGGGTGGTGCCCATCGACGTGGCGCTGACCGGCGAGCAGTACGCCCTGGTCATCACCGGGCCCAACACCGGCGGCAAGACCGTGTCGCTCAAGACGGTGGGGCTCATGGCCGCCATGGCCCAGGCGGGCCTGCACCTTCCCGTAGCCGAGGGCTCGGCCATCCCGGTCTTTGAGGGCATCTATGCCGACATCGGCGACGAGCAGTCCATCGAGCAGTCCCTCTCGACCTTCTCGTCGCACCTGAACAACATCGTCGCCATCCTGGGCCGGGCCGACGACCGTAGCCTGGTGCTCCTGGACGAGCTGGGCGCCGGCACCGACCCGGTGGAGGGCTCGGCCCTGGCCCGGGCCATCCTGACCCACCTCCTGGACCGGCGCTGCACAACCCTGGTGGCCACCCACTACTCGGAGCTGAAGCTCTTTGCCCACACCACGCCGGGCGTCGAAAACGCCAGCCTGGAGTTTGACCTGGAGACGCTGTCGCCCACCTACCGCATGCAGATCGGCCTGCCCGGCCGGAGCAACGCCTTTGCCATCGCCGAGCGCCTGGGGCTGCCCACGTCCATCGTCCATGCCGCCCGCGAGCTGGTCTCGCCCGAGGACCTGGAGGCCGAGTCGCTCCTGGCCGAGATCCAGGCCGCCCACCGCGAGGCGGCCGCCGCCCGGGACGAAGCCGTGAGGGCCCGGCGCGCGGCCACCGAGCAGGAGCACCGGCTGAACGCCCGGCTGGCCGTCATCGAGAGCGAGCGGGCATCCATCCTGGGCGAGGCCCGGGCCGAGGTGCGCCGCCGCCTGTCCGAGCTGGAGCAAGAGATCGAGAACCTGCGGAGCGAGATGGCCGAGCAGCAGCGGGTCCGCAGCCTGCCCGATGAGTGGCTGGCCCAGGCCCGCGAGCGCCTTGCCGAGCTGGAGGAGAAGGCACCGCCGGTGCCGCCCCCACTCCAGGAAGACAGCGTCCCCCTGGAGGGCGAGATCCAGGTGGGCGACACCGTTTGGGTGCGCGGGCTGAGCACCACGGGCCAGGTCACCGCCCTGGAGGACAGCACGGCCGAAGTCCAGGTGGGCTCCTTTGGCGTGCGCGTCGCCAGGACAGACCTGGAGCGGCGGGCCAGGCGCCAGAAGGCCGAGACCCAAAAGCCCACCATCCACGTCGAAACCCACCCGGCGCCCGCCATCGAGCTGGACCTGCGGGGCCAGCGGGTTGAAGAGGTCCTGCCCGTCGTGGAAAAGTACCTGGACGACGCGTTCCTGTCGGCCATGCCCTTTGTGCGCATCATCCACGGCAAGGGCACGGGCACCCTGCGGCAGGCCGTGCAGCAGGTGCTACGCAGCCACCCCCTGGTCAAGTCGTACCGGGCCGGCGAGCAGGGCGAGGGAGGGTCGGGCGTCACCATCGCCTACCTGGCCGAAAGCTAGATCACATGCCGGTGCGTTGCACGTGCGACGCACCTGGTATCGATCCACCTAACTTGAAGGCCATCCAGCTTTGACGATTTTCCGGTAATCTGCTATAATACAGTCGCATTTGCGCCTGGATGGATGGCGGACGTAGACTGGCTACTGACCGGAGCTGTGGGAACAGCCCCCGCCTAGGAGTGTGAACGCCATGTAGACGGACGAGCGCTGGAAAGGGGCCCGACGAGCAGAGCAGGACACGGCCCGGCTTGTGGGTTCCAGGACCGGCATAGGTGTGCGCGGAGACCCAGAGGTTGCGCGAACCCGGTCGCCATCCAGTGCAGGAATGTGCGGGCCGGTTTTTTTTGTCCGGCGCAAGTGTACGAATCGTCGGGTGGGAAGGAGGTGAGTGTTTTGGCAACCGTTACCCTGAAAGACGGCGAATCGCAGGAGAGCTTGCTCAAGCGTTTCCGCAAGGAGGTCATGCAGGAGCGAATTCTGAGCGAGGCCAGGCGGAAGCGATGGTACATCTCGCCCAGCGAGATGCGCCGCATCCAGAAGCAGCGTGCTATTCGCCGCGCCCGGCGACGGCAGCGACAGCGTGAAGCTAGGCAGAAGTACAGTTAGAGTGAAACGAACGTTCCTGGTGACAGGAGGAGGATTTTTTGGCCAAAGAGACGACTGACAAAATCGAGATGGAAGGCACCGTCGTGGACTGCCTGCCCGGCACCCAATTCAAGGTGCGGCTGGAGAACGACCACGAAGTGCTAGCGTACCTCTCGGGCAAGATGCGGCGATACTATATCCGCGTCTTGCTCGGCGATAGGGTGCTGGTCGAGCTGTCGCCCTACGACCTGACGAGGGGACGCATCACCTATCGCTTCCGCAAGCGGACCACGAGCGGAGACGAGTAGCCCACGGCGCCGGTCCAGGCCGGAAGGCAATTCCGGCCCGGCGCGGCTGCCTCGCCGGCGGGCGCCCACAGGGCGCCGCAACGCTGGCAGGCCCCGCATTGCTCAGGGCTTTTCGCCCGAGTGCCGCCGTCTCTTTGTGACCAGGAAAGAGATCCCAGCCCCCCGGCTTTGACCGGGGGGCTTTTTTGATCGTCGGGCAGGCTCCGGGCGGGCCGGACAGGATTGGTCGCGTGTTTCGATTTTCCCTCCAGCCTGCCCGATCGTCCTCAGGCGCAGCCGCGCCGCCAGTCGCCAAAGCGGCCCAGCAGGTCGCCCAGCTCCCAGTAGTAGCCGCCGGCGTAGGCCAGGGGCCGCGCGAGCTGATAGTCGACGTGCCCCTTGGCGTCCAGCACCTCCTGGTTCACCTGCACGGCCAGCACCTCGCCCACAAAGAGCTCGTGAACGCCCAGGACCAGGCGATGGCTCACCCGGCACTCCAGGCTCACCGGGCACTCGGCCACCACGGGCACCCGCACCCTGGAAGCCGGCGCCGGCGTGAGGCCGCAGCCTGCCCACTTGTCCACCTCGCGGCCCGAGACCTGTCCACAGTAATCCACCAGGCCCACCTGGCCGGCGTGGGGCAGGTTCACCACAAACTCTCCACCCTCGACGATGAGGTGGTGGGAAAAGCGCTCCGGCCGGACGGCGATGCCCACCGTGGGCGGGTCGGACGACAGCGTGCCGACCCAGGCCAGGGTGATGAGGTTCGGCCTGTCCACGCCGCAGCTCACCAGCACGACCGGAACCGGATAGAGGGCCGTAGACCCCGGTTTGACCACTTTTGCCATCAGTTCTACCTCACCTGTTCTGCCGACGATGCGGCGGATGATCGTCCTGCGTTGCGCGCGCCGGCCTCGCGCAGGGCGACAAGCACCCGCTCCGGCGTGGCGGGCAGCGTGCGCACCCGGGCGCCGCACGCGTGATAGATGCCGTTGAGTATGGCCGGGGCGGTGGCCAGGGTGGCGGCCTCGCCCAGCCCCTTGGCCCCCAGGGGCCCCCACCGGCTGGGGACCTCCACGGGGATGACCGTGATCCGGGGCATGCAGCGCGCCGTGGGCAGGTAGTAGTCGTTCAGGCCCCGCGTGACGCCCGGCAGGTACTCTTCCATGAGGGCCAGGCCCAGGCTCAT
>JAAYZQ010000541.1 GCA_012514775.1 Anaerolineaceae bacterium | reverse complement strand
TACCACGCGGACGCGGCAGTGGCGGTCAAGGTCGCGGAGGCGTGCGCCGCCGGCGGGGCGCAGGTCCTCGAGTTCACCAATCGGGGCGACATGGCGCCCGAGGTCTTCAAGGAGCTGTCGCGGTACCTGGCGCGGGAGCACCGGGAGATCATCCTGGGGGTGGGCTCGGTGGTGGACGCGCCCACGGCGGCCCTGTACATCGCCTATGGCGCGAATTTCGTGGTCGGGCCGCTCCTCAACCCCGAGGTGGCCCGCCTGTGCAACCGGCACAAGATCGCCTATTCGCCCGGCTGCGGCAGCGTGACCGAGATCTCCCAGGCGGAAGAGCTGGGCGTCGAGATCGTCAAGGTCTTTCCCGGCCGCTCGGTGGGCGGCCCCGAGTTCGTCAAGTCGGTCCTCGGCCCCTGCCCCTGGACGTCCATCATGCCCACGGGCGGCGTGGACGCCTCGGAGGAGAGCATCCGAGCCTGGTTTTCGGCTGGCGTCGCGTGCGTGGGCCTGGTCTCGAACCTCGTGCGCAAGGAATGGGTGGCGGCCGGCGACTGGGCGGCCATCAGCAACCAGGTGCGCCAGGTCCTGGACTGGATCCGGCAGGCGCGGAGCTAGAGCACTGCTGTTATTCCACAACGCCCGGTAGTAATTTTCAGCGACGACCTTCCCTCCAGCCAAGGTCTCGCTTTATTTCTGTTCGTTTCGCCTTCCTTGCCAGGCGGCCCCTGCGATGGTATACTGCTGCCTTCAACGGCACTGAGGAGCATACCCGGGGTGCCACATGACGCACCGTCCGGCTGGAAAGGTGAACATGGAACAGGTTATCTCGAAGGACGGCACGGCCATCGGATACGTGAAGAGGGGAGCGGGGCCGCCCCTCCTGCTGGTCCACGGCGCCACGGCGGATCACCAGCGCTGGACTCCCATCTCGCCGCGCTTTGAGGAAGGCTTCAGGGTGTATGCCATGGACCGGCGCGGGCGGGGCATGAGCGGCGACGGCCCGGCCTATCACGTGGCCCGCGAGGCGGAAGACGTGGCGGCAGTGGTCGATTCCATTGGGGAGCCGGTCTCGGTCCTCGCGCACTCTTACGGGGCCCTGTGCAGCCTGGAGGCGGCGCTGCTGACCACCGAGATGCACCGCCTGGTGCTATACGAGCCGCCGGTGCCCGGCGACGCTCCCGCTGTCCCGCTCGACGCTATCGAGCGGATCCAGGCGCTGGCGGACCGGGGCGAGCTGGAGGCTGCCCTGGAGGTGATGATGGTCGACGTGGTGAGGATGCCTCCCCACGAGCTGGCGGCCTACCGGCAGTTGCCCATGTGGAAGGTGCGCATCGCGCTGGCGCCGACCATTGCCAGGGAACTGTCGGTGGCCAAGACCTACCGGTTCGACGCGGAGCGGTTTGCCCACCTGCGGGTGCCCACGCTGCTCTTGCTCGGCGGCGATAGCCCGCCACACGTCCGGCGGGCGACCGAGATCATCGACGCGACTTTGCCCAACAGCCGGGTCGCGATCCTTCCCGGCCAGCAGCACATTGCTATGGACACGAGCCCCGAGCTGTTTGCGGGCGAGGTGCTGCGGTTCCTGCAAGAGCAGTGACCCCGGCGCCCCCAAAACTCGATCAGCAAGGAGCTGAAGAACGCCATGATGGCAACCATTTTGCTGCTGTTTGCCCTCCTGGAGGGCAGCTCGACCCACGCTTCCTTACC
>JAAYZQ010000540.1 GCA_012514775.1 Anaerolineaceae bacterium | reverse complement strand
TCAGCCAGGGATACTGTGTGGCGTTCAGCGAATGGAACTCTTCGCAACTGGTCAAGGCGACGACCAAGCTGGGCAAGAAGAAACAGATGTTGACGCCCACCTCCTTTAGCCTCATCCACGCCGCCGATCTGGCCGACCGCACGGAACGCCAGATCCTGCCCGCGCTGAAAGCAGGGGCCATCGTCCTGGCCGACCGCTACATCTACACGGCCTTTGGCCGCGACGTCGCCCGGGGTGTACCGCCCGCGTGGGTGCGCAAGGTCTATGCCTTTGCCGTGCGGCCCACCGTCGCCTTTTACTTTCGCGTGCCCCTCGAAGAGTCGCTGCGGCGCATCCTGGACGGCCGGCCGGCCCTGAAGTACTACGAAGCGGGCCTGGACATCGGGCTCAGCGACGACCCCGGCGAGAGCTTTGCCCTCTTTCAGAAGCGCATCCTGGAAGAGTACGACAACATGGTCGACGAGTTCGACCTGACCGTCATCGATGCCACCCAGCCCCTCATCAAGCAGCAAGAGGTGGTGCGCGACATCATCAAGCCCCTCCTCGTGGGCGCCCTCCGCGCCGAGCCCAGCGCCTGGCGCGAGGTCCTGGCCGCCGACAGCGTCTATGGCCGTTACCTCGAAGAGGTGCTGCCCGAAAGGAGCGAGCAATGACCGAAATCCGCTTCTACGGCGAAGGGCTGGCCGGTTACACCCGCGAGAAGCACCTGCCAGGCCGCCTCATCGTCCTCGAAGGCACCGACGGCGTCGGCCGCTCCACCCAGATCGCCCTGCTGCGCGAGTGGATCGAGGGCCAGGGCTATGCCGTGCAATCCACCGGTCTGAAGCGCTCGGCGCTGGCGGGCAAGGGCATCAAGGATGCCATGCAGGGACACACCCTCGGCATCCTGACCGCCAACCTCTTTTACGCCACCGACATGGTCGACCGCCTGGAAAAGATCATCCTGCCCGCCCTGCGGGCCGGGTTTGTGGTCCTGACCGACCGCTATATCTATTCTATCATTGCCCGGGCGATGGTGCGCGGCGTCGATCCCGGTTGGATCCGCGACGTCTTTGGCTTTGCCCTCGTGCCCGACGCCGTCTACTACCTGCAGGCCGACCTCCCTCACCTCATTCCCCGTGTCCTCAACGTGCGTGGCTTTAACTACTGGGAGTCGGGCATGGACTTTTTGCCGGGCCGCGACTACTATGACGCCTTTGTCGAATACCAGGGCCGGTTGCTGGCCCAGTTCGAGGTCATGGTCGACGAGTACGATTTCTGCCGCATCGACGCCACCAGGAGCATCCGCGAGGTCTTCCAGGACCTCAAGGACAGCATCCAGGAGTTGTTGGTCGACATGAAGCCGGTGACGGCGGCCAGGGCCGAGCGCGAGCTGGAGGCGGCCAGGGCAGAGGTGGCCTGATCGCGGGCGCAAGGCAGGTGGGCGAGGCAGGTAGGATCGTCGCGAGACAGTCTTTGCTTGGCTGCCCCCGAGTTTTGTGGTAGAATACCAACGCTTGGCAGCCGTGCGGCGGTTGCCGCCAGGGAGACCGGAAACGAGGGTTGCCTGCCCGGATGGAGCCGGTCGTAAGCCGGCCTCATGCTACACCACCCCTCCATTTGTTTTTTGCTTGCCGGACGCCCTGGAAATCGCCAGGCATTCGAAGGATAGAAATGGGTGTTGTCGACGAGATCAAGGAACGCCTGGACATCGTCGAGGTGATCCAGGGCTACGTGCCCCTCAAAAAGGCGGGGCGCAACTACCAGGGGCTGTGTCCTTTCCACGCGGAAAAGACACCGTCCTTTGTGGTGTTCCCCGAGACCGGCACCTGGCACTGCTTTGGCGCCTGCGCCACCGGCGGCGACATCCTGACCTTTATCATGAAGCGCGAGAACCTGAGCTTTGGCGAGGCGCTGCGGATGCTCGCCCCCCGGGCCGGTGTCGAGCTGGAGCCCCGGAGCCCCCGGGCCGAGGAGGCCGAGCGCCGCCTGGACCTGCTGCGCGACATCAACCAGGCGGCGGCGACCTACTACCATCACCTGCTCCTGGAAAGCGACGAGGCCGCCCGCGCCAGGACCTACCTGGAAGGGCGTGGCCTGGAGGCCGCCACCCTGGAGCGCTTTCAACTGGGCTACGCCCTCGATCAGTGGGACGGGGTGATCCGCTACCTCCAGACCAAGGCCTACGCCCTCACCGACCTCGTGGAGGCCGGCCTCGTCGTCGAGCGGGAGGAAACGGGCAGCCACTACGACCGCTTCCGCGGGCGAATCATGTTTCCCATCCGTGACCTGCAGGGCAGGACCATCGGATTTGGGGCGCGCGCCATGGGCGACGCCATGCCCAAGTACATGAACTCGCCCCAGACGCCGCTTTTTGACAAGAGCAGCGTGCTCTTTGGCCTCGATCAGGCCCGGGCAGGGATCCGCACCGCCGGTGAGGCCGTCATCGTCGAGGGCTACATGGATGTCCTCATGGCCCACCAGCACGGCATCAATAACGTGGTGGCCCAGATGGGCACGGCCCTCACCGAAGAGCAGCTCAAGCTCTTGAAGCGGCACACACGGCGCTTTGTGCTGGCCCTCGACTCGGACGCCGCCGGCGACCAGGCGACCCTGCGCGGGCTGGACGTGGCCCGCCAGGTCATGGACCGCGACGTGGTGCCCGTCATCACGCCCCGGGGCCTCATCCGCTACGAGGAGCGCCTGGCTGCCGAGATCCGCATCGCTACGCTCCCGCCCGGGCTCGACCCCGACGAGGTCATCCGCGACGATCCCTCGCACTGGGCAGCCCTCGTCGGCCAGGCCGCGCCGGTCATGGACTACTATTTCCAGGCGCTGACGGTGGGGCTCGACCTGGGCACGGCCCGGGGCAAGGCCGAGGCCGTGCGCCTCCTTGGCCCCCTGGTGGCCGAGGTGGGCGACCGGGTGCAGCGCACCCATTATTTGCAGATGCTGGCCCGCATGGTGCAGGTGGACGAGAAGGCCCTCTGGCAGCAGATCCGCCAATCCAGGGCCGGTGGGCGCCCCGCGCCTGCGCCCGCCGCGGCCCCGGCGGCCGCCCGGCTGGTCATGGACCTGGACGCTCACTGCCTGTCCTACGCCCTCTACTACCCGGTGCTCCTCCAGGAAGTGGACGAGGGCTTCCTGGCGTGCGAGGAGCCGGTTTTCGGCCCCGAAGACCTGCGAGGCGCGGAGGACAAGGCCATCCTGGAGAGCTGGCGGCGCTGGCTGGCCGACGGCGGCTCGCCCGTGGCCCGGGGCGAGTTCTATGACACGCTGGAAGAGGTCTTGCAGGCCCGGGTCAACGACCTCGTCCAGGCGCGGACCAACGAGCCGCCCGCCCCCGACGAGCTGCTGCGCGACAAGGTGCTGGACCTGTTTACCGGCCTGCGATTGCGCGGCCTGCGCAGGCGGGCGGACGAGATGCGCTTTTTGCAGGAGGACGCCCAGGCGGCGGCCGACCGCGAGGCCCACCGCCGCTACGGCAAACTCATCGTCGACCTGAGTCTGCGCATCCGGCGCCTGGAGCAGAGCCGGGATGCCCGCTCGGTCTCCGGACGGCGGCGGAACGAAGACGCCCTCGTGCGCGTCCCATATGGTGTGGAATAGGGAGAAAGGCAGTCATTGATTCAACGGCACAACGGCGCGCTGGCCGGAACGCAACGTGAGCAGGGCCAGGCGCCAGATGAAAAACGAATTTCGGAAAAGGAAATGGCCAACGACCTGTCGTCAGAGCCCCTGGACAACAAGTTCGAAGAGACGAACGATCTGATCGAAGGGCACGGGGGTTTGGAGGAAGACGGGGCGGCGTTGCGCAGCCTCTTTCTCGACCTCGACATCGCGCGCCTGGATGGTGTGGAGGACGAAGGACCTCAGCTCCAGGATCTGAGAGAGATCGAAGAGGAGATGCAGGAGGAGGAAGAGGAAGACGCCCTTCGCGACCTGGGAGAGGCTTTCGATCCCAGCAACGACCCGGTGCGCATGTACCTGCGCGAGATCGGCCAGGTACCCCTCCTCTCCGGCGAGCAAGAGGTCTCGCTGGCCGAAGCCATGATCCTCGGCGACCAGGCCCGCAACGTCCTGGCCAACGATGGCGCCCTGCCCGACGACGAGGTGCGCGAGCTGGAGCGCCAGGCGAAGGCCGGTGACCGCGCGCGGCGCCAGCTCGCCGAGGCCAACCTGCGCCTCGTGGTCAGCGTCGCCAAGCGGTACATGGGGCGCGGCATGTCGTTCCTGGACCTCATCCAGGAGGGCAACATCGGGCTCCTCAAGGCCGTCGAAAAGTTCGACCACACCATGGGCTACAAGTTCTCCACCTATGCCACCTGGTGGAT
>JAAYZQ010000539.1 GCA_012514775.1 Anaerolineaceae bacterium | reverse complement strand
GCGTGTTGCATGGATTCCTCAATATGTTTGGGGTCGATGTGTCGGATCAGTGTGCTTTCATCAGGAAAGTTACGCAACAGCCCGGGCACGTTGGACAGGATAATCAACTGATCGGCCTGCATCGAAGAGGCAATCAGGGCTGCAGCCCGGTCACCGTCCACGTTGATAGCTTCGTTCTCAAAGCTGATGGCGGGTGGGGTGACGACGGGCAAGTAGCCGTTGTCCAGCAGCAGGCGCAGCAGACCCACATTCACTTGCTCCACCGTGCCGGTATAGTCGTCCCGCAGCACGCGCCGCCGTCCGTTCTCGATGATCTTGATGGCTTCTTTGCGTTTGCCTTCCAGGAGGCGACCATCCAGGCCAGATAAACCCACGGCGTTGACCCCGGCGGCCTGGAGCCGTTCGACGATGCCCTTGTTCACCTCACCGCAGTAGACCATCTCGAATATCTGGAGGGTCTGTCGGTCGGTGCGGCGGCTGGTAAAGCCAGACACGGAGGTAACGAATTGGGGCGGGTGGCCCAGTTGCTCGGCGACGACGTTGGTGCGATGCGAGCCACCATGCACCAGCACGATGCGCTCCCCCTCCTGAACGAGCGAGGCGACATCACGGCATACGGCGTCCAGGTTGATTCCTTCACTGCCCCCCACTTTGACAACAATCACGGCGTTCCCTCCTGCAAGATCAGATCGGATGGAGGCCGGGGAAGCCTAATCCGGCGGTCTCCTCCCAGCCACACATCAGGTTCATACACTGTACGGCGGTTCCCGAAGCGCCCTTCATCAGGTTGTCGATGGCCGCAATCGCCACGATACGCCCCGATTCAGGGTCGAAATCAAAGCCCACGTCGGCATAGTTGCTGCCTGCCAGGATCTTTGGCTCCGGGTAACGGTAGACGCCCTGGCGCTCGCGGACGATGCGCACGAACGGTTCCTGGCCGTAGGTCTGGCGGTAAATCTTCCACAAGTCCTTGAGTTCCAGTTGTCCCGCCAGTTCGGGCTTGACAAAGGCGTGGGCCGTAGCCAGCACGCCGCGCACCAGTTCGATGGCCGTGACGGACATGTGCACGGGGACGCGCTCGCCCTCCCGGCTCAGCGCCTGGATAACCTCGGCGGTATGGCGGTGGCCGACGGGGGCAAAGGAGCGGACCACGTGGCTGCGGTCGGGATGGTGGGAGGAAGGGCCAGCAGAAGCCCCGCCCTCGGACGAGCCAGCCTTGACCTCGATGATCACGCCCCGTGAGCGATCCACGATGTCGGCGGCGAACAGGGGCCAGGTGGCCAGGATAGAGGCCGTGGCGTTGCAGCCTACGCCACTGACATAGTTGCTGCTCTGGATGGCTTGACGGTTGATCTCCGGCAGGCCGTACACGAATTTAGATAGCCATTCCGGGGCGGTGTGGTCGCTCTCGTACCATTTAACATAGTCATTTGCGTCGCGCAGGCGAAAATCTGCCGACAGGTCAATGATGCGCGGGGCCAGTTCGGCCAGCTTCTCGATGCGTTGCATGGCCTCGCCGTGGGGCAGGGCGACGAACAGGATGTCGCATGGCTCCAGCATGGAGAGGGACGCGAACTTGATCGTAGTGCGGCTGCGCAGGTTGGGGTGCAGGGTATACACATATTTGCCGGTGTTGCTCTCGGATGTCACCTGGCCGATCTCGACGTGAGGATGGTCGAGCAGCAGGCGCAGCAACTCGCCACCCGCGTAGCCAGAGCCACCGATGATAGAAGCGCGCAGTCGGCTCATGCCTCACCCCTCCCCACCTTTAACACATAGTCTACAATCTTGTTGGGGATGTCCACGCCGGTGGTATCGATGCTATTGCGGAATTCCATCGTATAGTTCACTTCATTTACCAGCAACTCGCCGTTGGGGTCTTCCAGGATGTCGATGGCAACCACGCCGCCGCCCACCGCCTTGGCAGCGGCGCGAGACAGTTCGTCGATCTCGGGCGTGATCGGGCAGTTGCTGGCCTTGCCGCCGCGCGCTGTGTTGGTGATCCAGTGCTCGGAAGTGCGGTAGATGCCGCAGATGGTTTCCCCGCCGATGACGAACGTGCGGATGTCTCGCTTGGGCTTGTCGATAAAGTCCTGGATGTAAAAGATGGAATGATGATAGGTGCCCAGGATGGTCTTGTGTTCCAGGATAGCCTCAGCGGCCTCGCGGTCGTTGACCTTTGAGATCAGGCGGCCCCAGGACCCCACGGCAGGTTTGAGCACGACGGGATAGCCCAGCGTCTCAATGGCCTGCATGGCCGATTCCGGGGTAAAGGCCAGCATGGTGCGCGGGGTCGGCACGTTGTTGGCGATCAGGGCGCGGGTCGTGGAGAACTTGTTGCCGCAAATGTTGGCGACCTCGTAGGTGTTGACCGTGCGCACGCCCCAAGAGTTGAGCAGTTCCAG
>JAAYZQ010000074.1 GCA_012514775.1 Anaerolineaceae bacterium | reverse complement strand
TGGGCCACAATATGGGGGCCAATCACGATTGGTTTGTGAACGTGAGCCTGGACCGTCACAGTTACAGCCACGGCTACTTTAACACCCAGGACCGCTGGCGCACGATGATGAGCTACAACGACGTCTGTGCGACTGTGGGCGTGAACTGCACCCGCGTTCCCTACTGGTCCAACCCGAACGTGTACTACGGCGGCCGCCCCATGGGCATTCCGGGCGGCACGTCGACCAACTGTGCCCTCGGCAGCCCGAACCCCGGCTGCGATGCCGATAACCGCCGCACCCTCAACGAGACGGCCCACACCGTCGCCAACTTTCGGACCAGCATCTCTGGCGTGCCCGCAGCGCCCTCGGGCCTTGTGGCAAGCGCCGTGCCTGGCGCAGGGATCAACCTGGCCTGGACGGACAACAGCGGCGACGCGGTGGGCTTTAAGGTCGAGCGCTCCCTGAACCCGAGCAGTGGTTGGGTCGAAATTGCCAGGCTCTCTCCGCCGGTGACGAGCTATGCCAACTATGGCCTCACACCCGGCGTGGACTATTTCTATCGCGTCCGGGCCTACAACCTCTACGGCGACTCGGCCTACAGCAGCGTGGCCTGGACGCACATCCCCGTCGTCGGCCCTCCGGCGATCTACAGCCTCGTCGTGGACGACGACAACGCCGCTGGCACTTCGGGCGACGGCGACGGGCGGCTCGACTGCGGCGAGACCGTGGCGCTGCTGGTCGGCCTGCGCAACCTGGGTAGCGACGCCGTCACCAACGTGGTGGCTGCCCTCAGCTCTGACGATTCTCAGGTGTCCATCGTGGGCGACAACAACCGCTCCTACGGCACCATCCCGGCCAAGGGCCTGGTCAGCAATCCGGACGGTTTCAACCTGCACATCTCCCCGGGGCTGGGTGCGGACTCGACGGCCACCTTGCGCCTGGACGTCAGCGCCGGCAACGGAGGCCCCTGGCAGACGATCCTCCGCTTGCCCATCTACTGTGGCCAGGTCCTCCGGTCCAGCTATCTCCCACTCGTACTCAAGGGGGCGGGCGCCCCGGCCTTTGACTCGCAGTTCGACGGCTCGGCTCCCGGCTGGCAAGCCCACGCCGGCACGTGGTGGATTGAAGGCGGAGAGTTGTACGCGACCAACGGGCTGGCGGGCGCCTGGGCGAGCAGCAGCTACGACGCGAACCTGGCCAACGTGGACTACCGGGTGGAGCTGTCGCGGGTGGGCTGCGACGATTGCCCCCACGGTATCCTGGTACGGGGCAGCCCCGCGCCCATGGGCAGTGCCTACCGCTGGAACAGCGGGTATGGTTTCTACATCCGGCGCGACGGGCAGTATGCCGTGTTTCGCTACGATGACGGCGTCTCTTCCGTCATGCAGAACTATACCCCCAGTTCGGCCATCGCTCAGGGCGGCAACTGGAACCTGCTGCGGGTCGTAGCCTCGGGAGCGAGCCTCACCTTCTACATCAACGGCGTGCCCGTCTGGACAGGCTCCGACAGCCTCTATCCCACGGGTCGGGTGGGGCTGACGTCCTACCGCGGTGCCACCGTCGCCTACGACCAGTTGTGGGTCAACTACGCGACGCTCTCGCAGGCACCCACCAGTTCGACGGCCCAGGTAAGCCCTGAACAGCAGCTTCTCAACCGGCAGGCCAACGAAGAGCCCACCACCCAGGATGACACGGGGGCCGGGGAGCGCTAACCGCGCAGGGATCGATAAGGATCGAAAAGGGCCTTCTCGCAAGAGAAGGCCCTCGTCGATCTCGATGTCGATCCGGGGGGCATGGTCTCACACCCGGGTCACGTAGCGTCCGTCTCGCGTGTCGATGCGCAGCACGTCGCCCTTGGAGATGAACAGGGGGACAAAGACCTTGTGCCCCGTCTGCAGTGTGATCTCCTTGGTGGCTCCCTGGGCCGTGTCGCCGGCAAAGCCTGGCGGGGCGTCGATCACCTCCAGGTCGACGGTGATGGGCAGCTCGACGTCCAGCGCCTCCCCTTCGTAGCTGGAGAGCTCGATCTGCATGTTCTCCACCAGGAAGGGCCGGGCGTCCTCCAGGAGCGCGTTGGGAAGGGGGAACTGCTCGAACGTTTCCGTGTCCATGAAATAGTAGAACTCGCCGTCGTTGTACAGATACTGAACCGTCTGATGATCGAGGCGAATGTCCTGCACCCGGTCACCCGAGGTAAAGGTCTTGTCGATTGTGGAGCCGCTGCGCAGGTTCCGCAGCCTGGTGCGGATGACGGCCTTGCCGCGGCCGGGCTTGTAGTGTTGGTACTCGATCACCTTGAACAGCTCGCCGTCCATGGTAAAGGTGACACCTTTGCGCAGCTCGTTAACGTCGATCATCGGTTACTCCTTGGTTTCTGACTCGATGTTGGATTATAGATGCTTGGCCGGGGGCTGTCAAATGGGGCCGATAGATTGGAGATCAGGGCCCGGGGGCGCGGGTGGCAAAGGTGAGGGGGCCAAATGCCGCGGCCAGGTGGGGTTCGGTGGCCCCCTCGCCGGCGACGACGCGCACCGGGCGCTTCCAGTCCAGGGCCTCGAGGGCGGTGCCCGGGGCGGCTCCCTGGACGCCGATGAAGGCGTGGCCCCAGCGGAACCTATCGCGGAGGTCGCCCGCGGCGCCCAGGCCACGCAGCGCCTCGACAGCGTCGGCGCCCAGCAGCCGCGAGGCCTCGTCGGCCGCGGCCACGGCCACGATGCGGCCGGGTGGCACCTGCGCCACAAAGGCCGCCAGGGCCGCGCTGGCGCCCTCGTCCAGGTGCGTGTCGAAATTCGCCGTTGCCTCCACGCCGCCGCTTGCCGGGTCGATGACTGCCAGGTTATAGCCCCGCCCGCCGGGCGACACGTCCCGGCCCTCGACATAAATCTCGGCCAGGTCGCCCACCTCCTGCCCGGCGCTGGCCACGGCCAGGCTCACGGGCGATTCGACGCCGGTGGTGCCAATGGCGCGCGACGCGCCCGGAAGGCGGGTGCCGGCCGCCGGGTAAAGCCTGTCAAAGTGCAGCCAGACCTCGTTGAGCCCCGAGTTCAGCTCCAGATCGAGCTCGTAATCCTGCCAGCCGGCCGCCAGCGCCAACCAGGCCGAGCGCTGCCCGCCGGCCTCAACTTGCAGCCGCTGGTCGGGCCCGGGCGCGTAGGCGCGAAAGCTCAGGCGCACCTGCCCGCCCCCGGAGGGTACCAGCAGCCGCACCGCGGGCCGCTGAGCCCAGGCAACCTCCCCCGCCGCCGGGCTCCAACCCTCGGCAAAGCTCAGGCCCCCCAGGGGATCTCCCGCCCGGGCGGTCCAGCGCTCGGGCCACGGCGGGAGCCCGACCCGGTAGGCCACGGCCTCCTCGTCGCGATAGAGGGTTTCCAGAGGTAGGATGGCCTCAAGGTAGGGCACCACCTCGGGCCCCACTACCTCGGGATGGACGACGATGGCCTGCACGTCAAAGAAGCGGAGCACCTGGGGTGCGATGGCGGCATCGGCCTCCACGTCGCCCGGCGTGACGGTGTGGCCCGTCTCCAGGGCGATGAGCGTGTTAATGACGGCGGCCTCGGCAAAATACTGGAACTTCTGGCTCGGGTTCCGCGAGGTGTTGCCCCCCAGAAGCCTTTTGCCGTGCACCGATTGGTAGTACTGCTCGAACATGATCAGCGGATCCTGGGTGCCGGTCACCCGTGCGCCGTTGCGCCACGCCAGGGGCAGGTCCAGCAGGGCGAAATCGCCGGGCATCGTCCGCGCCACGGTTTCGTACACGGCCGGCACGGCCATATTCGACAGGGGCAGCGGCACCGACAGGTGCTCGAAGACAAAGACGGCCGCGAGGGCGGCGGCCACGGCGCGAAAGACGGGGCGCCCCCCGGCGGGCACGGCGCCGGCCCTCCTTTCCCGCCCCCGCCCCTCGGCCGGCCGGCCCGCCAGCCAGGCCAGTCCCATGGCGGCCAGCAGCGCCAGGCTGAGGGTGAGCATGACGCTGTAGCGGCTGGGATAGCGGTTGCCCTGGAAAAAGGGCAGTTGCTCCACCAGGGCAAAGGGCAGGGGCAGGCCGGTGTCGCGCCCGTTCACCTGCAAAGTCGGCCCCAGGGTCAGCAGCCAGAAGACCAGGGACGAAAGCGCCCAGAAGCGGGCCGCCGGCCGGCGGCGCCAGGCCAGGGCACCAACAGCCGCCAGGCCCAGGACGGCGTAGCCGGGATAGACCTGTTGTCCCACGCTGCGGTGAAAGGCCAGGCGCTCGCCCAGGCCGCCAAGCCAGGGATGCAGCGCCGTGGGCATCAAGAATCCCAGAAGATCGGCCGAGAAGACGTCGGCAAAGCCGCCACCCTGGCCCCAGATGTCGCCTTCGGCGCGCAGGTCGGGCAGCATGGCCGCCAACTGGGGGAGCATCCCCACAAGAAATACGAGGGCCACCACGCCCGTGGCCAGGACCAGCCGGGCGGCGTGTCGCCGCCGCGGCGGGCCGGCCGGGGCGCTGGCCGGGGGCAGCAGCAGGTTCCAGGCCAGCCAGAGCCCGGTAAAGAGCACCAGGAAAGAGGCATAGGTCATCTCGGCATAGGCCTGGAGGAGCAAGAACAGGCCGGCCAGGAAGGGCAGGCGCAGGCCGCCGGGCCGGCGGGCCAGCAGGACCAGGGCCAGGACATAATAGGGGATCCATTGCGAGCTGGCAATGTTCCACTGGCCCAGGGCCGCGTAGAACAGCTTGCTCGACGAAAAGGCATAGATCAGGCCGGCGGCAAGGGCCGGCAGGTGCCTGGTCCCCTCTCCCTCGCGCATCACCGCCAGGGCCAGCAGGAACGTACCATACCCGCCCAGGACAAAGGAGGACAGGAGCAGCAGGTTGCTGCTCACCACCAGCGGCAGGACAGCCTGAAGGGGGATGGACAGCAGCCCGTTGAGCACCGTCAGGGTATAGAAGGAGAGGTTGATGCCCAGGGGGTAAAAGAGATAGTCACACTGGAAGGGGTTGGTGCCCTTTTCCAGGAGGGCGGTGCGCACCCACCACAGGTTCCAGGTGAGGGGCGGATCGTCGATGCCGTTGCCCGGGACGTGGCTGCCCAGGTGGGCGGCCAGGGGATAGGTGAGGGCCAGGGCCAACAGCCCATAGACCAGCAGGACTCCCAGGTGAAGCGGCCAGCGTCTCTGCAACCTCTCGTTCCCTCCGAGCCCATGATACCATCCTCGCAGCGATTTGGCAATTTTACATTTGCGCACAATTGAGATAGAATAGCCCTGCCCGACCGATTGCAGGAGACAACAGGACGCAATGCAGCCCAACGGCTATCGAGACGCTCTCAACTATCTCTACAGTTTCACCGATTACGAAAAACGAGGATTTGCCGCATACGCGCCCGAGTTCTACAACCTCGACCGTATGCGGCACTTTTTGGCGCTGCTGGGCGATCCGCAGCAGGCGTTTCCGTCGCTGCACGTTGCCGGCACCAAGGGCAAGGGATCCACGGCGGCCCTGGTCGAGTCGATCCTGCGCGCCGCCGGCCTGAAGACCGGCCTGTACACCTCTCCCCACCTGCACTCCTTTCGCGAGCGGATACAGGCCGGTGGGGCCTTGATCCCTGAGGCGGACGTCGTGCGCCTGGTGGAGAGCACCCGGTCCCTCGTCCGCCAGGTGGACGACATCACCACCTTCGAGATCATGACCGGGCTGGCCTTTGCCTGGTTCGCGGAGCAGCGGGTGGAGTGGGCCGTGCTGGAGGTGGGTCTCGGGGGTCGCCTGGACGCCACCAACGTGGTCCTGCCCCGCGCCGCGGTGATCACCGCCATCAGCCTGGACCACGTGGCCGTCCTGGGCAACACGCTGGCCCGCATCGCCTTCGAGAAGGCGGGCATCGTCAAGCCCGGGGTCCCCGTCGTCTGCGCGCCCCAGCCCGACGAGGCCCTGGCGGTCATCGAGGAGGTCTGCCGCGAGCAGGGCGCGCCCCTCTCCCTGATCGGGCGAGACTGGACCTGGCAGCCGGGCGCCTTTGACCTGGAGGGGCAGCACCTGACGGTCCGCCACGAGGCCGGGGCGGCGCCCCCGCTGGAGGATGCCTGGATGCCTCTCCTTGGCGAGCATCAGCTGGTGAATGCCGCCACGGCCGTCGCCGCCATCTGGGAAGCGGGCCTGCGCCTGGCGCCCGACGCCCTCCGCCGTGGCCTGGGCGCCATCCAGTGGCCCGGTCGCCTGGAGATCCTGTCGCGGGAGCCCCTGCTGGTCGCCGACAGCGCCCACAACGGCGACTCTGCCCGCAAGCTCATGGCGGCCCTGGAAAGGCACTGCCCCAACAGGCGGCTCATCCTCCTCCTGGGGGGCTCGGCCGACCATGCCACGCCCGAGCTGTTCCGGGCGCTCCTGCCGTCCGCCAGCCGGGCCATCGCCACGCGCTCGCGCCATCCCCGCGCCGCCGCCCCTGCCTGGTTCCAGGAGCGGGCCGGGGAGATGGGCTTTGAGATGGAGGTGAGCGACTCTATCCCCCGCGCCCTGGAGATGGCCCTGCAGGATGCCGGTCCCCGGGACCTCATCTGTTGCACGGGCTCGGTGTTTGTCGCCGCCGAGGTCCGCGAGGCCTGGTTTGCCCGGCAGGGCTTGCCACTGCCACCTGTAGACCCAACTTGACACATGGCGGTCTTATCGTCTATACTGTGCTCACTTGAACTTTTTTCTCTGATTCGGAGGCGGATTAGGCGTTGAGTTACGATTACGACTTTGATTTTAGCATGTTGAATGTGGACGCTTTCAGCGACGAAAGCGACCAGGTTTTTGCCGACGACCTCCCGCTGCTGCCGCTGCGGGATACCGTCGTCTTTCCGGGCATGATGAGGTCCCTGGCCGTGGGCCGCGACCGTTCCATCAAGGCTGTCGAGGCGGCCATGGCCACCGACAACCGCGTGGTGGTCGTTGCCCAGCGCGATCCCGAGGTGCAGGATCCAGAGATGGAAGACCTGCACACCGTTGGCGTCGAAATGGTGGTGGGCCGGATCCTGCGCATGCCTGATGGCACGACCAACGTCCTGGGACAGGGCCGGCGTCGGGTGCAGATTGCCGGCCTGAGCCAGACGAGACCATATATTCGGGCCAGCATTCAGCCGATGCCCGAGTCGCAGCACGTCAGCCTGGGCACCGAGGCGCTCATGCGCGCCGTCCTGTCGCTGTTCGAAAAGGTGGTCCACTTGTCGCGCACCCTGCCCGACGATGCCTACGTGGCGGCCATGAACATTGACCAGCCTGGCCCTCTGGCGGACCTCATCGGCTCGCTCCTCGACCTGGACATGCCCGATCACCAGGAGCTGCTGGAGCTCCTGGAGCCTTCTGAGCGGCTGCAGCGCCTGAGCATCCTGCTGGCCAACGAGCTGGACGTGTTGGAGCTGGAATACACCATCCACGACAAGGTCCAGCAAGAGGTGGACCGCTCGCAGCGCGAGTTCTACCTGCGCGAGCAGATGCGGGCCATCCAGAGCGAGCTGGGCGAGATGGACGGGGAAACGGCCGAGCTCCAGGACCTGGAGGAAAAGCTCGCCCGGACGGAGCTGCCCGACGAGGTGATGGCCAAGGCCCGCAAGGAGATGAGCCGCCTGAAGGCCATGCCGCCGGCGTCGCCCGAGACGGCCATCATTCGCACCTACATCGACTGGCTCCTGGATCTGCCCTGGACCGAGGCGACGACGGACAACCTGGACATCGCCCAGGTAGCCAAGGCCCTGGATGCCAACCACTACGGGCTGCCGCGGGCCAAGGAGCGTATCCTGGAGTACCTGGCGGTGCGCAAGCTGTCGGAGGGCAAGCCTTCCACGCGCAGCCCCATCCTGTGCTTTGTCGGGCCGCCCGGCACGGGCAAGACATCCCTGGGCCGGTCCATCGCCGAGGCCCTGGGCCGCAAGTTCGTGCGCGTCTCCCTGGGCGGCATCCGCGACGAGGCCGAAAT
>JAAYZQ010000073.1 GCA_012514775.1 Anaerolineaceae bacterium | reverse complement strand
AGGCAGCGCCCTCGGTGGTGTTGACCGTCGCCAGCTCGACGCCCAGGACGTCGGCCAGGATCTGGCACCACAACGGGCTCCGGGCCCCGCCCCCGGTGACACGCACCTGGCTGATGCCGGCCAGCCCCGTGGCGCGCATCAGCTCAAAGCTGTCGCGCAGGCCCAAGGCCACGCCTTCCAGCAGGGCCCGGGTCATGTGGGGCAAGGTGTGGCGCACGGTGAGCCCCACAAAGGCGCCCCGGGCCAGGGGATCGGGGTGCGGGGTGCGCTCGCCGGTCAGGTAGGGCAGGAAGATCAGGCCCTCGCTGCCGGGAGCGACGTCCGCCGCCGGCGCCAGGAGGGCGTCAAAGCCGGCGCCGGGCGCCACGGTGTCGCGGTACCAGCGCAGGCTGCCCGCCGCCGAGAGCATGACGCCCATGAGGTGCCACCGGTCCGGCAGGGCGTGGCAGAAGGCATGGAGCCGTCCCTGGGGCTCGACCATGGGCCGGTCGACGGCGGCAAAGACCACGCCCGAAGTGCCCAGGCTGAGGGACACCACTCCCTCGACGACGGCGCCCGTGCCTACAGCCCCGGCGGCCTGATCGCCGCCGCCCCCAACCACGGGCGTGCCCGCCCGCAGCCCCGTGGCCTCGGCCGCCTCGCCGGTGAGGTTGCCGGTCACGGCGGGGCCTTCGTAGGTGGGCGGCAGCCAGGCGGGATCGATGCCCAGGGCCGACACCACCTCCGGCGACCAGTCGCGCCGCTGAAGGTCAAAAAGGATGGTGCCCGCGGCGCCGGCCTTGTCGGTGGCATGGGTGCCGGTCAGCCTGAGCCGGACATAATCCTTGGGCAACAAGATGTGGCGCACCCGGTGGAAAATCTCGGGCTCGTGGTTCTTGACCCACAGGATCTTGGGCGCGGTAAAGCCGGTCAGCGCGTCGTTGCCGGTGATCTGGATGAGGCGCTCCCGGCCCACGAGCGCCCGGATCTCGTCGCACTCGGCCGCCGTGCGCTGGTCGTTCCACAGGATCGCGGGTCGCAGGACGCCGGCCTCGTCCAGTAGCACGAGGCCGTGCATCTGGCCGGTGAGCCCCACACCCTTGACCTCGGCGGGATCGATGCCCGCCTGGGCCAGGGCCTGTCGCACGCTGGCGACCGTCCCTTGCCACCACAGGTCGGGGTGCTGCTCGGCCCACAGCGGCCGGGGCGTTTCGTAGGTGTATTCCGACGAGGCGACGGACACCACCTGGCCCCCGGCGTCCACCAGCAGGGCCTTGGTGGCCGTGGTCGACGTATCGATCCCCAGGAAATAGGACATCTCAGCGCACTCCCATCAACAGCTCGTTGACCAACTGGTCCAGCTTCTCGTACTGCATGCCCCGCGCGGCAAGGGCCACCCGGTCAAAGGCGTGGGCCTTGAGGGCGGCGGCCTTTTCGGCGCTGTAGGCGCCCCGGAAGGCGTCCATGGAGCCATCGTCGGCGCGGATCTCGGCCAGCAGCCCCTGGATCTCGCCGTCGGCGGCAAATCGCGCCGCCTTTTCCTTGAGGATGAGGTAGGTCCGCATGCAGCCCCGGGCAAAGTCCTTCACACCCTCGACGTCTTCGGTGCGGAAGGCGTGGGCGTCAAAGTGGCGGCTGCCCTGGTAACCGACTTCCTCCAGGAACTTGACCAGGTAGAAGGCCTGTTTCAGGTTCTGTGCGCCAAAGCGCCAGTCCTGGTCAAAGCGGGCATAGTTCTGGTCGTTGAGGTCGATGTGGAACAGCTTGCCCGCCTCCCACGCCTGGGCTACGGCGTGCATGAAATTCAGGCCGGCCATGTGCTCGTGGGCCACCTCGGGGTTGACGCCCACCATTTCGGGATGGGCCAGCGTCTGGATAAAGCCCAGGTAGGCGCCGGTGGTCGGGAAGTACAGGTCGCCGCGCGGCTCGTTGGGCTTGGCCTCCAGGGCGAACCTGAGGTTCCAACCCTGGTCCAGGACATAGTCGCACAAGAAGTCGAGGGCCTCGCGAAAGCGCTTGATGCCCTCCACGGGGTCCTTGGCGGCGTCGACCTCGATGCCCTCCCGGCCGCCCCAGAAGACGTACACCTCCGCCCCCAGCTCGACGCCCAGATCCATGGCGCGCAGCGTCTTTTGCAAGGCATAGGCCCGCACCTGCGGGTCGTTGGCCGTGAAGGCGCCGTCCTTGAAGACGGGGTCGGCAAAGAGGTTGGTGGTGGCCATGGGCACGACGAGGCCGGTGTCGGCCAGGGCCTTCTTGAAAGCCGTGAGGATGGTCTCGGCCTCGCCGGGCGTGGCGTCGATGGGGATGAGGTCGTTGTCGTGCAGGTTGACTCCGTAGGCGCCCACCTCGGCCAGGAGATAGACGACGTCGGCGGGCGGCATCTTGGGTCGAACCGCCTGGCCGAAGGCGTCGGAGCCGGGGTTGTTCACCGTCCACAACCCAAAGGTGAACTTTTGCTCCGGTTTGGGTTGATACTGGTCAGTCATGGCACTCTCTCCTGTTGTATGCTCATTGCTCCTTGCCGTGGCCACGGGGCCCGGCACGTGGCCGCCAGATCTCGACGATGGCCGGCGGCCTCAATCCGGCTGCCGGCCGGCGATCTGGAGGCTGCCGGCCAGGGGCAGGTGCTGCGACGAGCCGCCGACCATCACCTCGACGCTGCCCGGCCGGACCACGTAACGCCCGCTGTCGTCATAGAGGCCGAGCTGGTCGACGTCCAGCACCAGGGTGGCGGTCCGGCATTCGCCGGGCTCGAGGCTGATGCGGGAGAAGGCTTTCAGCTCCTGGATGGGGCGCGGCTCCGGGGCCCCGGGGTGGCGAACGTACAACTGTACCACCTCGTCGCCGGCCCGTTCGCCGGTGTTGGTCACGTCGGCGCTGACCGTCACCTGCTCGCCCACGGTGGCCTGTGCCGGGCTGATGCGCAGGTTCTCGTAGTGAAAGGTCGAATAGCTCAGGCCGTGACCGAAGGGGTACAAGGCCTTTCCCCGGAAGTAGCGGTAGGTGCGGCCCTCCATGCTATAATCCTCAAAGGGCGGCAGGTCGTCGACCGACCGGTAAAAGGTGACCGGCAGCCGCCCGGCGGGGTTGT
>JAAYZQ010000538.1 GCA_012514775.1 Anaerolineaceae bacterium | reverse complement strand
CCCCCGGCCCCCTTCCCGGCACGGGAAGGGGGAGCAACTCCCCTCCCTTCGCAGGGGAGGACCCAACGGGCCGGATCGGGCTGGGGGAGAGGTCGCTCTAACTCACGTACCCCAGGCCCTTGAGCCTGCGCTCCATCTCTTCCTGGTCCTCGTCGTCGTAGGCGGAATCGGGAGGGGGCGGGGGCTGGCCTCCGGGCGGCACGTGCTGCACGGGGTGGGCGGCGCGATATTCATCGGAGAAAATCTCGACGAGGGGGCGGCCGTCCATGTCGTCGGGGATGGGCAGGCCCAGGGCATAGAGCACCGTGGGCGCCACGTCCACGATGCGCGCTCCCTCGAAGCGGCCCAGGGGCCGGATGTCGGGTCCGGCGGCGGCGAACACGCCCAGGGGCCGGTGGCGGCCCTGCAACTGCTCGGGGGGCAAAGGGGCCAGCACCTGTTCGGCCGTGAGCGAGTCGCTGATCAGGTAGGGGTTGTCGCCCATATCGAGGACGACGTCGGGCAGCATGTCCAGGAATGGCCCTTCGTACAGCTCCTCGCGGCGATGGACGGCGTGCACCACGGCCTGGTCCGTGTCCGGGTCCCGCAGCTCCAGCAGGGCGGCCATGATCTCGTCGCGCAGCGCTTCGTAGGCGCTGGCCCCCTCCACCACGTCGCGGTTGACGAACACGCCCTCCGTGGCCGGGCTGCCGGCCACGGCCCGGGTGCGCGCCCAATCGACGGGTGGCGCCAGGCTCTCGTCCAGGCGGCGCCCGATGGTCACCCGCGCCAGGCGGCCGACGCGGCGGCGCAGCCCCAGCACGTCCAGGCGGCGCATCACCTCGCGCAGCCCCTGGGGGGTCAGCCCCAGGCGGGCGAGCAACCCGCCCGCGCCCCCGCCGCCGGGCTCGCCCAGGACGAGGAGGCCCCGCTCCTGGAGGAAGCGGTTGAGATGGAGCCACTTGCGCGCCGGTCCAAAGCCGTGATCCGACACCAGGAACAGGTTGGTCTTGTCGTCCAGCATGCTCAACCGGTGGCCTACCATCTCGTCGGCCCGCGCGTAGCAGCGATCCACCAGGGCGGCAATCTCGCCTCTTTCGGCTTCAGGGCCGCCGGCCGCCTCGTTCCAGAAGAGGTGCTGCAGGTGGTCCAGGGCCTGGGCGACGCTGAAATAGAGATCCACCGGGTACTTGGCCGCCAGGTGGCGGGCCACCTTTTCGTGTTTGCCCATCCAGGCGTCGATCTCCAGGAGCTGGCCCTTGGTAGCGCCCAGCGGGTCAAAGGGGTCGGGATTGTAGCCCGGGACGAGGGCCAGGATCTCGTTGCGGAGGGCCGTCGGATAGACGAAATCCTCCTTGCCCTGGGGGGTCAGGAATCCCGAGACCAGGTAGCCCAGCAGGGGCGTGGGTGGATAGGTGACCGGCACGTTGACGATGCCCACCTGCAGGCCGTGGCGGCCGGCGATCTGCCACAACGTCTCGCCGTGGATCTGGCGCGCGGTGACGAACCCGCGGCGCTCGCCCGGCCGCTGCCCGGGCAAGCGCTCCCAGAAGTCGACGACGCCATGGCGCGCCGGGTTCTTGCCCGTGACCATAGAGACCCAGGCCTGGGCGCTGAAGGGCGGCGTCGTGGACTGGAGCGCCCCCCAGGAGCCCTGGGCCAGGAGCGTCGCGACGTTCGGCATCCCTCCGCCCTGCTCGCCGGAGCGGGGTAGAAGGACGTCCAGGGTCGCGCCGTCCATTCCGAGGACGATGGCCTTTCTGCGAGGCTTGATCATATCAGCTTTCTTTATCCTTCCTGATAAACAGCCAGCTTCCCACCTGCCCCAGGTCCCTGGCCCGCAGCTCGCCCAGGAGCAGCAGGAGGACCAGGTACAGCCCCGCCAGCAGCCCATAGGCCACGAGGAGGGCCAGCCCCGAGGGCGACCACCACCGGGCGATGAGCCAGATGGCCGCCGAGGCTAGCCCCGTGCGCGCCAGGGTGCGCAGGCCCGGGGAGGGCCGGTAGCGGCGAAAGACGTAGATGAGGACCACCGTCGCCGCTGCGGCGACGCTGGCCAGAGACCCCAGGGCCGCGCCGATGACGCCCAGGCGGGTGATGGCCAGCCAGATGACGGCTGCCTCCACGGGCAGGACGACGAGGGGGATGAGAAGCGCCCGGCGGGGCCGGTTCTCGGCCAGGAGGGTGGTGACCAGGGTGATATACACTGCGTAGGCGGTGTAGGCCAGGATCAGCACCGTCAGAATGGGCGCCGCGGCCCGGTACTCGGCGGGGAAGACAAAGGTCATGGCCCCCTCGGCCGTGGCCGTCACCAGGGCGATGAGGGGCAGCAGCACCAGGGCCAGGAGGCGGATGGTCTGCTCCAGGTAGTGGCGGGCGCGGGCCTCGTCGAGGGCGGCGATGGCGTGCGACAGCGAGGGCAGCAGCGTAAAGGTGAACGCCAGGAGCACCAGCCGCGGCGCCTCGGCCAGCTTGACCGCCGCCGAATAGTAACCCACCAGGTCGGGAGGCAGCAGGGCCTGGACCTCCATCAGGTCGAGGCCCAGCAGCACGTTGCTCGCCAGGGTAAAGACAACCGTGGGCAGCACAAAGGACAGGATCTGGCCCTCGCCGACGGTCTGGGCAGGCCGGGCAGGGTCCGTGCCCTCGACGTCGCCGGGCAGCGCGTCGAGGGCGCGCTGCCGGCGCCTCGTCCAGAAATAACCGGCCGCGAATCCGCCCAGCGACGCCAACACGTTGCCTGCCAGGGCGCCCTCGATGCCGAACCCCAGGACCACCAGGAGCGTGATGGCCACCAGCTTGGCCAGGGCGTAGGCCGTGATGGCCAGGGCCATCTGGCGAAAGAACCGCCAGCCGTTGAGCACGCCCCGGTAGTAGGCGTAGGCACCCATGGCCAGGACGTCAACGAGGGCCAGGCGCAGGTAGCCCGTCAGGGCGGGATCGCGCAGCAGCAGGGCAAGGAGGGGCGCCGCCAGGAACATGACGAGGAGGACGCCCAGGCTGATGAGCGCCTGGCAGCGGGCCGCGGCGCGCAGCACCGACTTTTCGGAGAGGGAGGCATCGGGCAGGAACTTGCTCAGGGCCGAGGGCACGCCGTTGTTAACCGTGATCTCGACCCACACCAGCAGCGTCATGGCCACGTTAAAGATGCCGTAGGACGCCGTCGACAGTTCGCGCGCCAGGATGGCGTGGAGCAGGAAGCCCGTCACCAGGAATGTGCCCTGCCCCACGGCGACGTACAGCGTGCCGCGGGTCAACTGCCGGCCGGCGCTCACAAGGTCTTCGCTTCCTCCGCTGCCGGGTCCTCTCCGCGGACGCCCACGATCTGGGCGGGCACGCCCCGGGCGATGCTATAGGGTGGCAGGCTGCGGGTGACCACGGAGCCGGCCCCGACCACCGAGCCCCGACCGATGGTCACGCCGCCCAGGACGATGGCCGAGGCACCCAGCCACACGTCATCCTCGACGACAATGGGCTTGCCCTCCGTGGGTTGGGCGCGGATGGGCACGTCGCGGTGGGCAAAGGTGTGGTTCCCGCAGATGAGCTGCACGTCGTTGGCCAGCAGCACGTCGCGCCCGATGCGGATGCCCGCGTGGCCGTACATCAGGCAGCGATGCCCCACGTAGGTCACCGGCCCTACCACCACCTCGGACTCGCCGGCCACGATGAGCGAGCCCCGCGATAGCCAGACGTCGTCCTGCAGCTCGATTCGCCCCTGGGGCGTGTTGGCGTCCAGGAAACAGCCCTCACCGATCATCACCCGGCGTCCCAGGAAGATGCGCCGCGGCACCAGCAGGCGCACGTTCTGCTCCACAAAGCAGCCCGGCCCCGCCGCGCCGAGGACAGCGCGATAGGCGCGCCCGCGGAGCACCGAGGCGCCCACCGTGGGCAGGGGCGAGAGGAGGGTGAGGACGGTGCCCTGCCACAGAAAACGGAGCAAGCCCTCGCCGCCCGTCACCCGCCGCACGTAGCGGGCCAGGTTCTGGCGAAAGCCGCCTTTCATCGTCGCCGTTTGATACTGCTGCTCGTCCATTCAAGGATTCCTGAAGGTCAGCCGGGCAGCGGCGCCACGCGCCGCGGGGCGGGCACCAACTGCACCTGCGCCCCGGCGATGGGCTGCCCCCGCAGGTTCTGAACCCGGCCGCAGGTGATGCTGTCGCCAAAGGCCAGGACGCGGTTCGGGATGGCATCGCCGGCCGGGTCGTGGCCCGGCGCCGCGTTGCCCGCCAGCACGGTGGGCCATCAGCATGAGAATCGAAAGTGTCAGCCTTGGCATGGACCCTTGCCTCGTGTCCTGGATAGCAAACCGGCCCGGCCTGGACCGTCTTCAGGCCGGGCCGTGACTCCGCAGTCCTCGTTACTGCTTCAAGGTCAGAGGCAGGTATGCCCAGGTCCCGCCGGGCACCGCCGTGCCCACGCTCACCTCGTCCAGCAGGATGGCCGGCGAGCCCGAGGCTTCCAGGGTCACCGTCACCGCCTCGCCCTGAAGGTCGCCAATCTCGTACCAGGCGTGTGTCCAGCCGTCGCCCGCCAGGGAGAGCGTGTGGGTGATGGGCGGATCGAAGCTGCCCCCGTTCGAGAGCACGATCTTGAGCTCGCCGGTCTCGCCCGGCTGCTCCGGCCGCGCCAGCAAGGAGAGGTAGACCGGGCCAGCGCCCGACGCCGGATTGATGGCCTGGCTCAGCGACGAGTTGCCCCCGGCGGCGTCCAGCCGCGCGGCGCCGTCGCCGGTGTGTGCCTGCCCGCTGAGGGTGGGCAGCGACGTGCCGGCCGGCGTCCAGCCGTCCAGGCTGCCGGCCTCAAAGTCGCCGTTGAGCACGGCGTCGTCCTTGGGGGGCAGGACAAAGAGCAGCCCCGCCACGTTCTCGTTAACCTCCACGTTCTTCATGGGCGGCAGCGAGCCAAAGAGCGCGTCGCGCTGGGTAGCGATCTCGTAGGTTCCCCCGTTGGCCAGCAAAGCCAGGAAACGTCCACCGGGCTGCGGTAGGGTCGCCATGGCAGCGGGATTCAGGCTCGTGGTCGCGCCGAGCACAGGCTGGTGGCGGATATTGACCACCTGCCCTCCCACCGTGTAGCGGGCCAGGAGCGTCGACACCTCGGGCGACCAGGGGCTCCAGTTCCCGGCCTGATCCCTGGCCTGGGCCCGGAAGTAGACCGTTTCGCCATAGACAGGTGACGCTGGGTTAAAGGATGCGGACGTGTTGGGAGTGGAGGTCAGCCAATCGACCCAGGTCCCGCCCAGCCCGAAGCGATATTGGACGTTATAGCCCGCGATGCTGCCGCAGGCGTCGGTGCCCTGCCAGCTCACCGTGAAGGGGATTGCCTGGAACGCCGGCAGGGGCAGCACCTGGGCCTCGGGGAGGCTGTCGTCGGTGATGGTCGTCGAGACGGCGGCGCTGTACTCGCCCTGGTTGCCCACCAGGTCTCGCCCGCGGACGCGGAAGCCGATCTGATCTCCTTCCCGCCCACCGCTATAGACGCCGTTCTTCTCGGTCGTTCCCATGAGCCAGTCGGTCCAGGCGCCCAGGTTGACCTGCACCTGCACGTCATAGTCTACCACCCAGTTCATGGCGTCGGTGCCGTCCCAGGCCACCGCCACGCCGCTGCACGGGCTCGTGGCGGGCAGCGGCTCGATCCAGGTCGTGGGGGGCACCGTCTCTTCCTGCACAAAAGCCGCCCAGCCCAGGATGATGCGGTCGTAGAACGTCCTGGCGATGAGCTCCAGGCCGGCCTGGTCGGGGTGCTTGTCGTCCCACATCAGGCTCTGCCAGTCGCCATAATCCAAGAAGGCCTGCCACTGGTTGGCCAGGTGCAGGCCCTTGTCGGCCGCCACCTTCATGATGGCCAGCTCGTTCATGAGCCTGGTCTGCTCGAAACGGGCGGCGCCGTCCAACCTGGGGATGATGCTCGCCATCATGACCTTGACGCCCTCGACCCCGGAGTGCTTGGCAGCGTTGGCCAGCATGAGCACCAGGCTGTCGTAAACCTCCGCCGGGGGAACGCCCTTGGAGACGTCGTTGGTGCCCTCCATGATCAGGATGTACTTGGGCCTGTATTCCTGGACCTCCATCTTGATCCGGTTGGCCCCATCCAGCGTGCGCTCCCCCGGTTCGCCGGCGTTGACAACGTTGTAATTGATGAGGGCGCGGAGCTGCAACGTGTCTTGCAGGATGGACGGATAGGGATAGAACGGGTCCTGGACCGGGTCGTCGACCGGATAGTGGCCCCAGGTGATGCTGTCGCCAAAGGCCAGGAAACGGTACGGCCAGGGGTCCACCGTCGTGGCTTGAACGTCCGCAGGCTGGGCGATAAGCCAGCTTGCCAGCGAATTGTCCTCTTCCAGCGGCACGTCAAAGCGCTGCACGGGCAGGGGGCCCTGGGGTAGGGGGTCGAGCCATAGGATGGCTTCCTCGCCGTCGCCTGCGACGAGCCTCGCTTCGCCCCCGGCCGAGATGCCGTCGCTGGCTGCCGAAGCCACCAGCCGCGGGACACTCCAGCCGGTATCTCCTCGCCGCGCGTAGCCCAGGGCCGGCCCGCTCGCCGACGTGGCTTCCCAGGCCACCTGCATGCTGCCGCTCCCCGCGGGCGCCAGGGTGGGGTGTACCTCGTCGACCTCAGCGGCCAGCGGCGACGAGGCGATTCTCTCCACCGCCCACGCCTGCCGCGAAGCATCCCAGTGGGAGACGATCACGCGCAGGCGAGAGACCGTGTCCTCCGTGACGCGGGCCTGCCAGGCGATCCATGCCTGGCCCTGGGCGTCGAGGGCGAGGGACGGCGCGGTATCGAGGCTCTCGTCGTCGCGGCTGACCATCTGCTCGGGTGTCCAGGCGTCCCCCGTCCAGCGGCTGGCATAGATCTCGTCGTCGCCGGGGATGGGCACGCCGTCGCTGTCCGCCTGGTTTCCCGTCCAGGCGATCCAGGGGCGCCCATCCTCGCCCACGGCCAGTTGGGGCTGCCGGTCGTACAGCAGCGGGGACCCGTCGCCGGCGCTGACCTGGCGCGGCTGTGACCAGACCCCGCCGGACCAGCGTTGGGCAAAGATGTTCTCTTCCTGTCCGTCGGCGCCCACCCAGGCGGCCCACATGGTGCCGTCGGGGGCGGCGGCCAGGGCCGGTTCCGTGGCGTGGCCGCAGGAGGCGCAGTCGCCAAAGGCCGTTCCCTCGGGCAGCACCTCGGCGCTGCTCCATCTATCGCCGGTCCAGCGGCTGGCATAGATCCGGGTCTTTTCCGGGCTGCTCCTCAACGTCGACGACCAGGCCAGCCACAGCGTGCCGTCGGCGGCTACCGCCAGGCTGGGCGCCCCATCCCACGCCTCGGGGCGCTGGAGTGCCGGTCCCGCTCCCGACCAATCGCGGCCGGTCCACTGCGCCGTGTAGATCTCGGTATCGTGCCCGTTGTCCACCTCCCAGGCGGCCCACAGCGTGCCCTGCCCATCCCGGGCAACGGCCAACGACCAGGCTTGCTCCAAGTCCTGGGAGACCTCCCCCTGGGCGAGGACGGGCAGTCCCGCGCCCAACAGGCTGTTGCATCCCCAGGCGACTGTCAAAAGAAGAGCCACCAACCTGGCTGTTTTCATCTCATT
>JAAYZQ010000537.1 GCA_012514775.1 Anaerolineaceae bacterium | reverse complement strand
GGCCCGGGCCGGCGGCGACGACCTTGCCCTCCTGGGGCTTTTCCTTGGCCGTCTCGGGGACATAGATGCCGCTGGCGGTCACCTCGTCTCGCTCGATGGGCTCGACCACCAACCGGTCTGCCAGGGGCTTGAGATTGAGTGCCATTCCTGATCCTCCTTTGGTTTCCTATTTTTGTAGACACAATTTGCGCGCTAGCACTCGGGCAGCGAGAGTGCTAACGCCGAGCGGTAGTATACTCCACTTTGCGCCAGCGTGCAAATTTCGATCGGTCTGTGGCGCGCCTGCCACGGTGGTCAACCACTTGCCTCTGTTACGGGTACCAGATGATCAGCGGGGCATCTCTGCCAGGGTTACCGGCACGGTCAGCTCCTGGCCATCGCGCCACAGCGTCACCTGGATGGTATCTCCCACTTCGGTCTGCGTGTCCAGGTATTGGAGCAGCGCCTGATCGCTGGTGATGGGCTCCCCGTCAATGGCGGTCAGGATGTCGCCGCCAATGGTCAGGATTGCCGGCCCGATGCGGACGCGCTGCCGGCCGCCCCGCAGTCCGGCCTGGGCGGCGGGACCGTTGGAGGCGACCTCGATGATCAGAACGCCCTCTTCCACGGGCACGTCCATGCCCGCCTCACGCAAAATCTCGGCACGCTCCGACGTCAACGACCAGACATAGTTGATGCCCAACCAGGGATGTGGGTAATAGCCGTTCTCGATGAGGGCCGGCACGACCCGCCGCACCGTGTCCACGGGCACCGCGAAGCCAATGCCCGCGGAGGCCTGGCTGGGACTAAAGATGGCCGTGTTGACGCCGATGATGCGCCCCGAGAGGTCGAGGAGCGGCCCGCCCGAGTTGCCCGGATTGATGGCCGCGTCGGTCTGGATGATCTCGCCGATAAAGCTCTCGTCGGGGCTCTGGATGACACGGCCCAGGGCGCTGACGACACCCACTGTCAGGGTGCGCTCCAGCCCAAAGGGGTTGCCGATGGCCACGACGAACTGGCCCACGCGCAGGTCCTCCGACTCGCCAAGGGGCACCGGCTGCAACAGGTCCGGGTCGGCCTCGACCTGAATCACGGCCAGGTCGACGGACGGATCAGAGCCGACCACCTTCGCCGGTACGGTGCTCTCGTCGGGCAGCGTCACGAACAACTCCTCGGCGCCCTCGATGACGTGATAGTTGGTAATGATGTGTCCTTCCCGGTCGTAGACGATGCCGGAACCCGATCCCTCCTGGGGCACAGGCCGAAAAAAGAAGTCGTAGGCATAGCTGCGGTTGGTGATGTTGACCACCCCCCGGCCCACCGCCTCGTACACTGCAATGATGTCTTGCTCCAGCGAGAACATGCCCTGCGGGGCAGGTTGGGGCGGAGCCAGCGTCGGCTCGGGCGCCGGGGTCGCCGTCGGAACGGCCACGGGCGTGGGCGTACCCTGGAGCAGGCTCTGCAGCTCGTTGGGCAGAGAGCAGGCGAGCAAAACCAGGCCGAGCACGAACAGGGCGAGGAGGGCAAGGGAGGTTGATTTGCGCATGGCTTTCGTCTCCTTGTAGCGGGTCACTGCCAGCCTACCTCATGCCGGGAATTCGTCCGCCGCCCATCAGCCGCGGGCCGTCGCCGCCTGCATCAGTTGCTGCAGGCGCGGGATCATGTCGGTGGGGTTCGGGTGCAGGCCCTCCATGAGCAACTGGCTCTCGAAGAGCAACTCGATGGAATCGTCGATGACCGGGCTCTCGGGCGTCTCGGTCACGAGGCGCGCCAGGTTGGCCACGATGGGATGAGAGCGATTCAGCTCCAGGATGCGGCGCGGGACCTCGTACTCCTGGCCCAACATACGATACACCCGGGACATCTCGCGGGCCGGCGCGTCGTCGGGCGAGACCAGGCGGGCGGGGTTGTCCTTGAGCACCCTCGACTCCCGGACCTCCAGCACGCGCTCGTCCAACACCTTGACAAAGCGGCTTATCAGCCGGTTCAAGTCGGCCTCGGCCACGGCGCCGTCGACGGGCGCTTCCTCCTTCACGTCCAGATCCAGGCCCGCGTCGTCAACGTTCTTTAGCGGCTTGCCCTCGAACTCGCGCAGGGCCACGGCCATAAAGCTGTCGATGGGATCCACGAGGTAGAGCACTTCGAGATCGTGGGCCCGGAAATAGTCCAGGTGCGGGCTGCGGGCCGCTGATTTTTCGTCCTCGCCAATCAGGTAGTAGATCGCCTGCTGATCCTCGGCCATGCGCTCCACGTACTGGCGCAGCGAGACCAGCTCGCCGCCATCCCGGGAGGAGTGGAAGCGCAGCAGGGGCAAGAGGTCGCCGTGGGACGAGGGGTCGGTCGCCACCCCTTCTTTGAGGAACGGCCCGAACTCGCGCCAGAACGTGGCATAGTCCTCCGGCCGCTCCTCGGCCATGGTCTCCAGTTCCTTGACCAGCTTGCGCACCAGCGCCCGCTGGATGCGGCGGGCGGCCGGGCTGCTCTGCACCGTCTCGCGAGAGATGTTGAGGGGCAGATCCTCCGACTCCACGACGCCTTCCACGAAACGCCATGCGTTGGGCAGCAGGTCCTTGTTATACTCCTGGATGAGGACGTTGCGCACGTAAAGCTGGAGCCCATGGTCGGTCCTGAGGCTCAACACGCCGCGCTCGCGCCTGGACGGCACGTAGAGAATGGCCCGAACGTTGGCCGGGGCGTCGGTCACCAGGTGAGCGGTCAGGAGCGGATTCTCAAAGTCGAGGGTCAGGTGTTTGTAGAACTCGACGTACTGCTCCTCGGTCACCTCGCGGGGCGCCTTGCGCCAGGGCGCCGTCTGGCGGTTGACCGCTTCTTTCTTGTCTCCGATATAGATGGGGAACTGGACAAAGTCCGAGTGCTTCTTGACGATCTGCTCGAGGCGCCAGGTGCTGACCAGGTCGGCGGCGTCTTCCTTGAGCTTGATCTCGATGCGCGTCCCCCGGCTCGTCTTGTCGGCCGGGCCCACGCGGTAGCTGCTGCCACCGTCCGACACCCACTCCACGGCCTCGGCCTCTGGCTTGTAGGAACGGCTGATGACGCGAACCTCTTCGGCCACCATGAACACCGAGTAAAAGCCCACGCCGAACTGGCCGATCATCTCCACGCCGGGGCGCTTTTCCTCCTGGAGTTGCTTCAAAAAGGCCGCTGCCCCCGAATGGGCGATGGTGCCCAGGTCCTGGACCACCTCGTCCTGGGTCATGCCCACGCCTGTATCGGAGACGGTAATGGTCCGGCCCTCGGAGTCGGCCTCCAGCCTGATGGCCAGCTCGGCATCGGGATCGACGACGTCGCGCGTGGTCAGCATCTCGAACTGGAGACGGTTCAGGGCATCGGACGCATTTGAGATGAGCTCGCGCAGGAAAATCTCGCGCTCGGTGTACAACGAGTGGACGAGGATATTCAGCAGTTGCTGAATCTCGGCCTTGAACTCAAAGGATTGGCTGCGGTTGGCTTCTTCGCTCATGTTCGATCCTCGCGTTCTATTGGTCTATTTGATGTGACGCGGGTCCGGCCGGCCCACCCGGGAGATCATCCGGGGCCGGCGCGGCCCGATGGTTCAGGGAACCGTCATGACAGGGCAGCGCGAAAAGCGCAAGACTTCGGTGCTCACGCTGCCCAGGAGCAACTCCTGCGCGCTGGAGGGGCCGCGTGTGCCTAGAACAATGAGAGACGCGCCCTCCTCGTCCGCAACCTCCAGAATGGCCCGCGCCGCGGGCGCCTCGCGGACCAGGCCGCGCACCCGGACTCCGTTGCGCTCCATCTCGCCCACAACGTCGTCCACCACCGACCAGGCCACCTTCTGAAAGGCCTGGTGCAGATCTTCGTAGCTGTCCGAGGTGCTGTAATTCGCGGGCACCTGGAAGGCGTGCAGCACAATCACTTCGGCGTTGTCGACGAGGGCCAGGTGCTCCACGTACAGCAGCGCCCGATCGCCCGCCGGCGAGCCCTCGTTAGCAAACAGGATCTTGCGGAACATTCACACCTCCGGCCTATTCCTCGGGCTCCCAGGGGAGCAAGCGCTGCCACCGCGCGTCAAGGTCCCAGTCGTCTCCAGGCCACTCCCACGCCGCGGCCCGCCGGCTGGCATTCATGGTCAGGAGGCGGCGGCGCATGCGCAGGATAACCTCGATGCCGGGCAGGTTGATGCCCAGCTCCAGCAGGCGCCGGATGCGGCGCAACTCTGCCAGGTCGTCCTCCGTCAGCGGCTCCTGCACCAGGCTGCGCACCAGGCACTCGCGAACCTGGCGCTGCGACAGCCCGCTGCTCCGCACGGCCACAGTGACGGTGATGACCCTTGCTTCCTTTCGCCGGCCCATGGTTTCCTACGCCTCCCTCAAGCCTCGCAGTTCTTCGAACAACTGGCGCTGCTCCGGCGTCAGGCGCGTGGGCAACTGCACCTCGACCTTGACATACAGGTCGCCATGCTGCTCCACGTTGCGCAGGCGAGGCATGCCCTTACCGCGTAGACGGAACGTGCGGCCGTTTTGCGTGCCGGGCGGGATGGTCAGGACCACGTGGCCGTTCATGGTCGGCACCTGCACCTCACCGCCGAGGATCATGGTATACAAGTCGGTGGTGACGGTGGTGTGCAGGTCCTCATCTCGCCGCTCGAAGCGGGGATCGGGCAGAACCTGGACGCGCAGATACAGGTCGCCGGCCGGACCGCCGGCCGCGCCGGTTCCGCCCTCGCCGCTCATGCGCACGCGGGTGCCGGTCCTGGCGCCCGCAGGGATGCGAACCTCCAGACGCTGCCCGTCCTTCTGCAACATGCGCGTCGTGCCATGGTACGCCTCTTCCAGGCTGATCTCCACGGGCTGCTCGTAATCCTGCCCCCGCTGCGGCCGCATCTCGTACTGAAAGCCGCCGCCGCCCGGCGCGGCCCGGCCGCCGCCCATCCCGCCAAAGACCTGGCTGAAAAAATCGGAAAAGGGGCTGCCCCCGCCAAAGAGATCTTCGAAATCCTCCGGCCGGCCGTAGCGCACGTGGACGCGATCGCCAGGTGCGCCGCCGGTCCAGCGCTGCCAGTCAAAGTCGCCGGGCTGCCCACCGGCGCGCTGGAAGCGCTGCCAATCGGCCCCGAGTTGGTCGTACTTGCGGCGCTTTTCCGGATCCGAGAGCACCTCGTAGGCTTCGTTCAGCTCCTTGAAACGCTCTTCAGCCTGGGGGTCGTCAGGATTGACGTCGGGATGGTGCTGCCTGGCCAGCCGGCGAAAGGCCTTCTTGATATCCTTTTCGGAGGCATCCTTGCTCACACCCAGGGTCTTGTAATAGTCCTTGTACTCCATAAAGGTCCTTCTTCGGTTCCCCTCTCCTCCTCGGCAGGTTCAGGCAGGAGCCCGCGCGGCTCCTGCAAACCGGTGCCGGTGCCAGGGCCTGGTGGCTAGACGGCCACGATGACCCTGGCCGGTCGCAACAACTGGTCGCCCATGCGATAGCCCGGCTGCAGGACCTGGACCACGGTCTCGGGGGCAACGTTCGCCTGCCGGTGTCCAACGGTGGCCACGGCGTCGTGCCAGGCCGGGTCAAACGAGCGGTCCAGCGCTTCGATTTCCCTGACGCCCTCTTTGTCCAGGAACTGGATCGCCTCGCGGTGGGTCAACTGAACTCCCTGCCGAAGCGCCTGCCCGTCACCGGGCGACTTGAGCGCGCGCTCCAGGTTGTCCACGGTTGCCAGGAAAGCGGCGAGCAATCGCTCCCGCTCGGCCTGGATCTGATCCTGCGCCAGCCGCTGCTGGCGCTTGCGATAGTTCTCCATCTCGGCTTGCAGGCGCAGCGCCAGGTCGCGCCAATCCACGTCCTGTTCCCGGGCGGTCCGTCCCTCGGCCGCCGTTTCTCCGCCTGGCCCCGCCCCCTGTGCCACGCTGCCGGCACCGGCTGGCCTGATCTCTTCCGGGCGCGGCCCGGCGTTGTCCGGGTCCCGCTCCCCCGTCTCCAGCCTGGCCGGAGAGTTCTGGAGCCGGACCGGAATCCTCACTCTTCTATCCATGTTCGGTGGTCATTCCTTCAAGCGGGCCCGTGGATGCCACGGGCCCGCCATCAGGGACCGCCCTCCGCCTGCTCGTGGATGTCCACGGGCGGATTCTGGCGGAGGGACGGATGCCCTGGCTAGACTTCTCGGAATTCGGCGTCGACGACGTCGTCATCGTCGCCATTGCGGCCGTCCTGGCGGCCAGGACCGCCCGGCTGGCCGGGCTCACCGGGGAACGGGCCCGCCTGGGGACCGCCCTCAGCCTGCTGCTGGGCATACATCTGCTGCCCGATGGCATAGGTCGCCTGCTGCAACTGCTCGGTGAGCTGGCGGATGCGAGCCACGTCGTCGCCATCCTTCGCCCGCCGCAGCTCTTCCAGCGTTCCCTCGATGGTGGCGCGGTCGTTGGCCGGCACCTGGTCGCCCATGTCGCGCAGCACCTTTTCCGTCTGGTAGATAAGCTGGTCGGCGGTGTTGCGCGCCTCGATGCTCTCCCGGCGCCGCCGGTCGTCGGCCTCGTGGCGCTTGGCGTCGCGCACCTTCTGCTCGACCTCGTCCTTGCTCAGGTTGGTCGTGGCAGTGATGGCGATCCGCTGCTCCTTGCCCGTGGCCTTGTCCTTTGCCGTTACGTTGAGAATGCCGTTGGCGTCGATGTCAAAGGTGACCTCGACCTGCGGCACGCCGCGAGGCGCGGGCGGGATGCCCTCCAGGTTGAACCGGCCGAGGGTCATATTGTCGGCGGCCATGGTGCGCTCGCCCTGGAGCACGTGGATGGTCACCGCCGTCTGCCCGTCTTCGGCCGTAGAAAAGATCTCGCTCTTGCGCACCGGGATGGTCGTATTCCGGTCGATGAGAGGCGTCATTACGCCGCCCAGCGTTTCCACACCCAGCGTCAGCGGGGTGACGTCCAGCAGGAGCACGTCCTTGACTTCGCCGCCCAGCACGCCGGCCTGAATGGCGGCGCCGATGGCGACGACCTCGTCCGGGTTGACGCCCTTGTGGGGCTCCTTGCCACCCGTCAGGTTGCGCACCAGATCCTGGATCATGGGCATGCGCGTCGCGCCACCCACCAGGACCACCTGGTCGATATCGCTGGCATTCAGCTTCGCGTCCTTCAATGCCTGCTCAAAGGGCCCGCGGCAGCGCTGCACCAGGTCTTCGGTAAGCTGCTCGAGCTTGGCGCGGGTCAGCTTGATCTGCAGGTGCTTGGGACCCGTCGCGTCGGCGGTGATAAAGGGCAGGTTGATCTCGGTCTCCAGGACGGTGGACAGCTCGATCTTGGCCTTTTCGGCGGCCTCTTTCAGCCGCTGCAACGCCTGGCGATCCTGCCGCAGGTCGATGCCCTGGTCCTTTCGGAACTCGCCGGCCACCCAATCCACGATGCGATCGTCCCAGTCGTCGCCGCCCAGGAAGGTATCGCCACTGGTGGACTTGACCTCCACCACGCCCTCGCCCACTTCCAGGATGGAAACGTCAAAGGTGCCGCCGCCAAGGTCGAACACCAGGATCGTTTCGGCCCCTTCGCGGTCCAGGCCATAGGCCAGAGAGGCCGCCGTAGGCTCGTTGATGATGCGCAGCACTTCCAGGCCGGCGATCTTGCCGGCGTCCTTGGTCGCCTGGCGCTGCGAGTCGTTAAAGTACGCCGGCACGGTAATCACTGCCTGCGTGACTTTTTCGCCCAGGTACGCCTCGGCGTCGTCAGCCAGCTTGCGCAGGATCATTGCCGAGATCTCCTGGGGCGTGTATTCCTTGCCCGTTTGCGGAATGTGGACGCGGGCGTCGCCACTCGGACCCTGCACGATCTTGTAGGGCAGGATGGTGCGCGCCTTTTCCACTTCCGCTTCGTCGTAGCGGCGGCCCATCAGTCGCTTGATGGAAAAGACCGTGTTGTCAGGATTGACCACCGCCTGGCGGCGGGCCGTCTGGCCCACCAGCCGCTCGTTGTTCTTTGTAAAGGCAACCACCGACGGGCAAAGACGCCCGCCTTCGGCCGTCGGAATGATGGTGGGCTCTCCACCCTCGATGACAGCCACCACGCTGTTCGTGGTTCCCAGGTCGATGCCGATGATTTTAGCCATAGTTCACTCCCTCACTCACAAATCCGCCGGCCTCGATCTAGATCTAGCTGGCCGGCCTCACACTAATGCAAAGGTAGCATACACATACTCTGTTAGAATGGGATTAGATCACTGTTAGCGTTTTGTTAGAACTTCGCACTTGTCGTTTCCGGCGGTTGGCGGTATAATCTACCCGGATCGGACAGGCTGCAGCGCAGCGCCGCGAATGGCAAATGTTGCCGTGAAGCCAGTGACGCCCTTCTCGAGTTGGGAACGGGGTCGTGCCCCCCGTGTGCAACTCCCACGTTCTTGGCCACCAGGAGAGACTGAGATCATGTCTGGAACCCCTGTGCACAGCCACCCGGCTGGCAAAGGTGGCATCCTCGTCGTCGAAGACGAGATTGCCAGTGCACAACTTCTGAGCTATATCCTCGGAAGCGGCGGGCACCAGGTCAGCGTGGCGCACGATGGCTACGAAGGCCTGCACCGGGCCCAACACATCCTGCCCGACCTGATCCTGCTCGACGTGATGATGCCCGGCCTCAACGGATACCAGGTATGCGAGCGCCTGAAGGCGAACGAGGAGACGCGAGACACTCCCGTGCTGTTTCTGAGCGCCCTCGCCGAGGTAGACGACAAGATCCGGGCCTTTAACGCGGGCGCAGCCGACTATATCACCAAGCCCTTCCACGCCAAAGAGGTGCTAGCCCGCGTATAAACGCACATCGCCCTGCGCCGCCTACAGAAGCAGCTCGAGACGGCCAACAGGGCGCTGGAGCAGCAGAACGCCGAGCTGCAAACGCGCAACACCGAGCTCCAGGAGGCCTTGCACACCATCGAGACCCTGAGTGGGCTCATTCCCATCTGCGCCTGGTGCGGCCGCAAGATTGAAGACGAGGATGGCAATTGGGTGCCGGTGGAGGCCTATATCCAGGCCCACTCCCACGCCCAGTTTACCCACGGGATGTGCCCGGATTGTTTCACACGCATGAAAGAGGACGCGGTGCGCACACTGCGCTCACGCAATGCGGGCTCCACGCCGGACGGCTAGGGGAGAAAGGGGCCGTCACTCCTCCACGACGATCACGGGGCCTGCCAGCCGGCCGAGGCCATTGCCGGGAGGCAACAGGCGGGCGACCAGGTCCAACTGGTAGCGCCCAAGCCCCTGGTGCAGGTTGCGGCGGGCTGCCTGGGGTCCGTCGTCGGGCCAGAAAACATCCATCAGCACGTCTTTGGAAACTGGCGTGGGATAGTGGAGAATGAGATACTCGAGGATGCCCAGGCCTTTGCGACTGGGCCAGGGGCTGACCGAGTGCAGGTTGTAAACGAGGCGGAACGAGCCCAGGCAGTAGGCAGCCAGGCCCGGCTGCCTGGCGTGGGGAGGTGAGCCCAGGAGGTCGAAGGCAGGGGATGCAATCAGGGCGGCGAGCTGGACCTGGAGGCCGCTGTCTGGCTTGGACGAGGGTGCGCCGCTCCCGTCCTGACTCATGGCCGGGGCCTGCTCGCGTTGGAAGGCGGATGGCCCACGAGCACCCATGGCCCGGTCTCGCAACAGGGCTTCGAGAAGTAGTGCTCGTGCCCCCGTTCCCAGCTCGATCGCTGTGAGCCGCCGAGTCGTCCGCAGATCGGCGGTATCCGGACCCTGGAAGGTTGTGAGCAAGTCAAGGTCACCATCCAGCATAACGAACTGATGTTCGCTTTTCTTCACATAAATGATGATTATAACCGAATTCTGTCTAATATTATAGCACAAAAGACAGGTCATGTCAACGGGTTTTCGAGCCTCGCGGCCCAAATTTGCGCGATTTTGAGGGCAAGTTGCACCAGGCGCAAAAAGTCGCTATAATGAACCCCGAGAGTCGAGCTTACCAGAAGGAGGCGCGATGCCCGACCTGTTTTCGCCGCTGACCTTGCGAGACGTAACCCTACGCAACCGCATCGTCATGTCGCCCATGTGCATGTACTCGGCCAGCAATGGCCTGGCCAACGATTGGCACCTGGGTCACTACCTGGCCCGGGCCGTGGGCGGGGTTGGCCTGTTGATCGCCGAGGCGACGGCCGTGGAGGCCCGGGGGCGCATCAGCACGGAGGACCTGGGCCTGTGGGACGACGCCCAGATCGAGCCCCTGGCCCGCATCGTGCGCCTGGTGCAGGCCCAGGGCGCGGCCATGGCCGTGCAGTTGGCCCACGCCGGCCGCAAGGCCTGGAGCTCTGCCCGGGGGCAGGGGCCGGAGACGGCCGTGGCCCCCAGCGCCCTCCCCTTTGACGAGGGCTGGCAGAGCCCGCGGGCCCTTACGGCAGGCGAGATCGACGACGTCGTCGCCGGCTGGGGGGCAGCGGCGGCCCGCGCCCTGGAAGCCGGGTTTGACGCCGTCGAGATCCACGGCGCTCACGGCTACCTGTGCCACCAGTTCCTGTCGCCCCTCTCCAACCACCGCGACGACGAGTACGGGGGCGACCTGGCAAGCCGCAGCCGCTTCTTGATGCGCGTCGTCGACGCCGTGCGCGGCGCGTGGCCGGAGGATCGGCCCCTCCTGGTCCGCGTGTCGGCCACCGACTGGGCGGCAGGGGGCCTCACGCCCGACGATCTGGTCGTCGTCGCCCGGGAGCTGAAGGCGCGGGGGGTCGACGTCATAGACTGCTCTTCGGGCGGCGCCGTGCCCGCCGCGCCACCCGGCGTCGGCCCCGGCTACCAGGTGCCCTTTGCCGAAAAGATCCGCCGCGAGGCAGGGATCGCCACGGTGGCCGTGGGACTCATCGGCGCACCGGAACTGGCAGACGAGATCGTGCGCAACGGCCGCGCCGACCTGGTGGCCTTGGGCCGCGAGCTGCTGCGCAACCCCTACTGGCCCCTGGATGCCGCCGGCACCCTGGGTCGCGACGTTGCCTGGCCGCGCCAGTACCAGCGGGCCCGCCCGTGCTAGGGCCGGCCCTGTCCCGCGGCCATCGAATTCCGGCCCCGGCTGCCCGCAGTCGCTTGGGAAGTGCTCTGGATGCGTAGAGAGCAGTATAGAGAAATGGAGGCATAAGTATGAATGCTCAAGACCTGGTGAACCGCTTGACGTGGCTGGGCCACGACAGCTTCCGGCTGGACGGCCCACCCGTCATCTACTTTGATCCCTGGCAGCTCAAGGGCGACCTGCCCCCTGCCGACCTGGTGCTCGTGAGCCACGAGCACTACGATCACTGCTCAGCGGACGACGTGACCAAGATCCGCAAGCCGGATACTGCCATCGTCGCTCCCGCCGCGGCGGCGGCCCAGCTCCCGGGGGCGCGGGTAGTCAAGCCCGGCGACCAGTTGTCGCTCAAAGGCGTCGAGATCGAGGTCGTGCCCGCCTACAACATCAACAAGTTCCGCTCGCCCGGCAAGCCCTTCCACCCCCGCGAGTCGGGCTACGTGGGCTATGTCATCACCGTCCAGGGAGTCCGCGTCTATTTTGCCGGCGACACCGATCACATCCCCGAGATGGCCGACATCCAGTGTGACGTGGCCATTCTGCCGGTGAGCGGCACGTACGTCATGACCGCCGAAGAAGCGGCCGAGGCAGCGCGGACGCTGAACCCGGAGATCGTCGTGCCCATGCACTACGGATCGGGCATCGGCACCTCCGCCGACGGCCGCGAATTCGCTGACAGGTGCGACAAGGAAGTGGCCGTCCTGGAATCAGACTGAAGCGCCTGTTCCCCTTTGCGGTCGCCGGCAGGTGCTGCCCGGGGGGTGCGTGCCGGCGACCGCGCCGCGATTCGGGCGCGGGAGGATCCGTTCATGCCAGAATCCGCCATACCCCGCTGGCTGCAGTGGGCTCAAGAGATCCAGGCCCTCAGCCAGACGGGCCTGACCTACAGCAACAGCCCCTACGAGGTGCAGCGCTACACGCGCTTCATGGAGATTGCCGCCGAGATCGTCGCCGGCCACACCTCCCTTGACAGAGAAGAGATGCTGGCCGATTTCCACGCCCAGCCCGGCTACGCGACGCCCAAGGTAGACGTGCGCGGTGCCGTCGTGCGCGACGGGCAGATCTTGTTGGTGCAGGAACGGGTCGACGGCCTGTGGTGCATGCCCGGGGGCTGGGCCGACGTGGGCGATCAGCCCTCGGAGATGGTGGTCCGCGAGGTGCTGGAGGAGAGCGGCTTTCACGTCGTCGCCCGCAAGCTGGCCGGCGTCTTTGACGCCAATCGCAGCGGCCGCCCCCTGTCGCTGTACCACGCCTACAAGCTCGTGTTTCTGTGCGACATCGTGGGCGGCGAGGCCCGCGGCAGCGACGAGACGCTGGACGCCGGCTTTTTTTCCTTCGACGGGCTGCCGCCCCTGTCGTCGAACCGCACCAACGAGCGCCACCTGGCCGAAGTGCGCGCCCACCTCCACGATCCAGCTCGCCCCGCCGCCTTTGACTGACCGGCCGGGGCCAGCTCCACATTATGATGAATTACCCGATATTAATTTTGACAAATTGCCGGGGACCGTGCATAATGGGAGGGTACATGGAAAGGAGATAGGCCATGGCAAGGTTGGGTTCGAGGTTTGGGAGCTGGGCGCAGGCCCTGCGCGGCTGCAACGTCGACGACGTCTCCGGGGCGGATCCCATCGCCCGCTGGCTGGTTATCAGCCGAGCGTGCGTCTTTGCCATGACCATCATTTCAGCGCTCATCGGCACGCTGCTGGCCGCCGCCGACGGCTATTTTCGGCCCGGCCTGGCTCTCCTGAGCCTCGCCGGCCTGGTGGCTGCCCACGCCGCCAACAACCTGCTGAACGACTACCTGGACGTCAAGAACGGCGTGGACAGCGAGGATTATCCCCGGGCGCAGTACGCGCCACACCCCCTGCTGGGCGGGCTGACCACGCCGCGCAGGCTGCTGCAAGCCATCCTCGTCCTGAACCTGCTCGACGCGGCCATCATGCTCTACCTGGGCTTCGCCGCCGGCCGCCCGTGGGTTTTCGCCTTTGCCCTGGCCGGCCTGGCCCTGAGCGTGTTCTACGTGGCCGGGCCCATCAAGCTCAAGCACCGCGGCTTGGGCGAGCTGACCGCCCTCGTCGTGTGGGGCCCGCTGATGACGGGCGGCACCTATTACGTCGTAGCCGGCACCATCTCGCCCCTGACCTGGCTTGCCACCCTGCCCTACGGCCTCCTCGTGGCCACCGTGCTCGTGGGCAAGCACATCGACAAGCTGAAAGAAGACGCCTCCATCGGCGTGCACTCCATTCCCGTCCTGTTGGGGGGTAAGAACGCGCGGGTCCTGAACATGGCCCTCATGGTCCTCTTTTTCCTGCTCCTCGTCGTCCTGGTGGCCGTGGGCGCCATGGGCTTCTGGATCCTGTTGACCCTGCTGGCCCTGCCGCACCTCCTCGTCGCCCTGCGCCATTATGCCCGGCCCCGGCCCGACGAAGCCCCGCCCGGCTGGACGGTCTGGCCCCTGTGGTACGTGGGCTGGGCCATGCTCCTGAACCGCCGGGTGGGCCAGTTGTTCGTCCTGGGCCTGATCCTGAACGTCGTCTGGGCCGCCATCCGCGCCCGGTTCCTGGGCTAGGCCACGGCCGGGCACTCGCCATCGCCTGGCCCGGGCCTGGGCGCCCGGCAGGTGATCGTTCAACCCACAGATCCCGGTCATTACCGGGTTCGTATCATCACCAGTTGGTCCACGCCCGATTCGGCACCCCATATCTCCCCCGGCCGGCCCAGGATCTGGCGGACGGCCGCCGGGCTGCCGGGCAGGACGAACTGCTCGAATTCTTCCGTACGCGGGTCAAAGCGCACCAGGGCATTGGCGCCAAAGTCGCTCAGCCAGACCATGTCCTCGTCGTCCACGTACACGGCATAGGCCTGCGGGTGGTCGCCGGGCAGGCGCCATTCGCGCCAGGAGTCGCCCGCCGGATCGTACATCCCGAGCTGGCCGGCGTTCCACTCGCTGACCCACAAGCGGCCCGTCGAGTCGGACCACACCCGCCGGGCCCCCTGCCCGGCCGTCGGCGGCTCGATGACGGTGGCCTGTCCCGTCTCCAGGTCGATCCGGGCGATGTGGCTGCCCGCCAGGGAGGCGTAGTAGATGCCGCCGTCGGGCGTGGCGGTGATGCCGTAGGGCCCGCGGCCCCGCGGCGCGTCATACACCTCCACGTCGCCGGTCGCCGGGTCCAGCCGGCCGTAGACGCCGTTCTGCCCGGTGAACCACAGCACGCCGTCGCCGTCAAAGGCCGCCGTATTGAGGTTGGCGCGGGGGCTATCGTCCGGCAGCGGGAAACGCTGCACCTCGTCGGTGGCCGGGTCCACGCGGACAATGGCGTTCAGGCCGCTATCGGTGATCCACGGCGCGCCATCGGGGCCGACGATGACGCCGTGGGGCGACGAGCCGCTGCCCAGGGCCACGTGCCGCGTCTCGCCCGTCTCAGGGTCCAGGTAGCCCAACTCGCCGGAGCCCTGGGCCGTGTACCACACCCCGCCATCGGCCGCGGGCGCCACGTCGTGGGGCCGCGAGCCGGCGGGCACGGGATACTCGACGATGACCGGCTCGGCGGGCGCCTGCGCGTCCTCGCCGGCGGCGCCGGGGAGCGGCACCAACACCAGGTCAAAGATGCCCTCCGCCTGGCCGGCCTCGGGATAGTACTGGGTCACCAGCGTTTCATGGCCGGCGGCCGTCACCCGGAGATGGATATGGGGTGGGCGGCCGCTGTAGGGCGGCGGCGGGTTGCTCTCGAAGCGGTAGGTCCCATCGGGCCCGGCCACGACCGTGGCGCGGTGGTCGTCGTCGTACTGGCCGTTGGCCCCGGCCAGCCAGAACTCGATGCGCGCCCCCGGGATAGGCGAGCAGTCGGCCGCCGAGCGGACAATGCCCTCCAGGACGTGGCCCTGGCCGACGCTGTCCCGCTCCGGGGCGTCGGGCTCGTAGAACGGCCCAAGCTGGTCGGGGGCCGTCGGCTCGCAGGTCTGCGCCGCACCGTCCGCGCCGTACTGCGACACCAGCTCGGCCCACTCCCCGGGCAGCACCCGGGCAATCAGCGTGAAGCTGGCCTCGCCGATGCCGGGCGCCAGGACCGCGGCTTCGCCCTCGGCCAGCGTGATATTGGCCGCGGCGGCGATGACGTTGCCGTGGGCCACCAGGACGTTGTTGGTGCCGGGGGCGGGGCTCGCCGCCAGCCTCTCCCGTGCCCTGGCCG
>JAAYZQ010000536.1 GCA_012514775.1 Anaerolineaceae bacterium | reverse complement strand
GGCCCGGGCCGGCGGCGACGACCTTGCCCTCCTGGGGCTTTTCCTTGGCCGTCTCGGGGACATAGATGCCGCTGGCGGTCACCTCGTCTCGCTCGATGGGCTCGACCACCAACCGGTCTGCCAGGGGTTTGAGATTAAGTGCCATTCGAAATCCCTCCTGTGCTTAGATTTGATATGCAGGCACAATTTGCGCGCTAGCACTCGGGCAGAGAGAGTGCTAACGCCGGGCGGTAGTATACTCCACTTTGCGCCAGCGTGCAAATTTTGAATTCGCCGAGGATCGAAACAAGTTGCACATCACCCGACTTGTGTTATAATGCCCATCATGCACGAGATGGCCGTGACGGAAAGCATCCTCGGGATCGTCGTGCGCCACGCCCAGCGGGCGGGCGCGCGGCGCGTCGTCGGGATCAACCTGGTCATCGGCGATCTGACAGGCTTTATCGACGAGTCTATCCAGTTCTACTTTGACTTCCTGTCGCGAGAGACGGTGGCCCACGGCGCCGAGCTGCGCTTCGAGCGCGTCGCGGCCCGCGTCCGGTGCCAGGCCTGCGGCACCGAGTACGAGCCGCCCCGCGCGCGCATGTGGGCTTGCCCGGACTGCCGGACCCCCGGCGGCCAGGTGACCGCCGGGCGCGAATTCTCGGTGGCCAGCATCGAAGTGGAATAAAGCGGCGCGGGCCCTCGTACCCGCGCCAGGGAGAGGAGCATGGCCCGGGAACTGCCAGTGTTGGAAGAAATATTGAGCGCCAACGATCGGGTAGCGCAGGAGAACCGCCGGCTGCTGGACCGCCACGGGGTGGTGGCCGTGAACGTCATGGCCGCGCCCGGGGCGGGCAAGACGAGCCTGATCCTGGCCACCATCGCCGCCCTCGACGGCCGGCTGCGGGTGGGCGTCGTGGAGGGCGACGTCGCCGGCCGGGTGGACGCCGACAAGATCGCCACCACCGGAATGCCCGTGGTGCAGATCAACACCGGCGGCGGCTGCCACCTGGATGCGCCCCAGGTGGCGGGCGCGCTGGAGCGGCTGCCCCTGGAGCAGATCGACCTGCTGTTCATCGAGAACGTCGGCAACCTCATCTGCCCCACCGGCTTTGACCTGGGGGAGCATTGCAAGGTGCTCATCGCCCACCTGCCCGAAGGTGACGACAAGCCCATCAAGTACCCGGGCATGTTCACCGCCGTCGATGCCCTGGTCCTCAACAAGACCGACCTGGCCCCCTACGTCGACTTTTGCCTGGCGGCTTTCCAGGAAGCCTTTCGCGCTCTGAACCCGCGCGCGCCCCTGTTCCAGCTCTCGTGCAAGACGGGCGAGGGGCTCGACGCGTGGGTGGCGTGGCTCGAGGGCCGGGGGTGATCCCGCGGTGGAGGCCGCCCCCCGGGCCGCCGTGCCCGCCGTCATTTTTGCGATTTCCTGAGGCGTGGCGGGGAGGACTTACATCTTTCGCAATCGATGGGCCGTGAGATACACGATTTCGCTCACTGACGGCTCCGTCGTTCCATATTTCGAAGTCCGCACGGCGCGGGTATTTGACGCGCCCCGGGCTTTGTGTTAGAATTCACACAAGGCGCTGCGGGGTTGTGCGGCAAGGATGCGTGGGCCGGCTCGCAGCAAAGGAGGCGTGGGATGCCGTCTACCGTGACCCGGAAGAGTCGAAATGGACAGCCTTTCGCGACGAGTGGCGAGCAAGAGTGCAAAGTGTGTACCGAGATCCTGCGCAACACGCTGTTGTTCAGCGGCCTGAGCGAGGAGCAGTTACGGCTCATCGCTCCGCCCTGCCGCCAGATACCGGTGGCTGAGGGCCAGGTGCTCTTTAACAAAGGTGGAGAGGCCAGGGATCTGTACGTGGTCGTCTCCGGCGAGTTCTGCCTGGAAGAAGAGATTAACGTCGAGGAGCGACTCCCGGGCAAAAGCATCGCGGTGGAACGGGTGGGCAAAAACGGTGCCCTGGGGTTGTGCGCCCTGTTGCGACCCTACCGTTGGTTCTTTACGGCGCGCTGCACGCGCGACGCACAGGTTATTGTGGTGCGCAGCGACGATCTGAAGGCCATGATAAAGAGCCATCCAGGCATCGGCATGACCGTCCTGGAAAACGCCTTCAACATTTCCTTCGAGCGGCTCATGGCCAGCCACCAGCGGGTGTTGGCCGAGCTTGGGCTGGCGGAGCTGTACGGGGCAAACCGGCGTTATTAGGAGTCATTCATGGATTTTGAAACGGTGGTGAGCTTGCTAAAGGCCGAGGTCCTGTCCCGGCACGCAAATCACAACTTTACCTTCGAGTGCGGGGCGGCCGCCGACCTGATGAGCGATGTCCTGAGCTATGCCCCCACCAGCTCGGTGCTGCTCACCGGACTCATCAACCCCCAGGTGGTGCGGACGGCCGAGATGGCAGGCATCCTGACCATCGTCTTTGTGCGGGGCAAGCACCCACCGGCCGAGACCATCCGGCTGGCCGAGGAGGTGGGCATCCCGCTGCTCAGCACCCGCTACACCATGTACGAAGCCTGCGGCTTGCTGTACCACGCCGGCCTGGTGGGCCCCGGTCCCTGCGCCCTCTACGATCTGCCGGAGCGGGCAGCACAATAATGGAGGACGGCATCGAGATCTCTCGACTGCACGAGCTTGTCTACCGGCTCCGCGTCGAAGAGGTCATGCAGAAGGAGGTTATCTCTGTCTCGCCCGAGACGGGCATGCGAGAGTTCAAGGAACTGCTGCGCTCCCGTCGCATCTCGGGCGCGCCGGTCGTCGAGGGAGGCCGCCTGGTGGGCCTCATCAGCCTGGAGGATCTCATCCGCGCCCTGGAGCAGGGGGGCATGGACGCCTCCGTGGGGCAAAAGATGACCCAAGAGGTAGAGTGCCTCTACACCGACGAGTCGGTGATGCAGGCCGTGAACCGCATGGCGCGCTTTGGCTTCGGGCGTTTTCCGGTCGTCACCCGCGAGGGCGAGCTGGTGGGCATTCTGACGCGGGGCGACATTCTGCGGGGGCTGCTGCGCAAGATCGAGGTAAACTATCAGCAAGAAGAGATCGAGCGCTACCGCGCCAGCCACATTTTCGAGGACATTGTCTCGGACCGGACGAGCCTGATGCTGCGCTACCGGGTCGAGGCCAGGGATTTTTCGCGGGGCGGGGTGGCGTCGAGCAAGATCAAGCGGGCCATCGAGCGCCTGGGGGGCAGCCCGGCCATCGCCCGCCGGGTGGCCGTGGCGGCCTACGAGGCCGAGATGAACCTGGTCATCCATACTGACCACGGCGGCGAGATGCAGGTCGAGATCCAGCCCCAGCAGATGCAGATCCTGGTGGTGGACGACGGGCCGGGGATCGAGAGCCTGGAGCAGGCCATGCAGCCCGGTTACTCGACGGCGCCGGAATGGATCCGCGAGATGGGCTTTGGGGCAGGCATGGGCCTGTTGAACATCAAGCGCTGCGCCGACGAGATGAGCATCGATTCGCGCGCCGGGCGCGGCACCCGGCTGGAGATCGTGATCAGGGTGCCACAACCAACGCCGGCGCCGGAGGCGACGAGCGCCGAGGAGGACCTGTTATGATCGTCCGGGATTTGGTGGACGAGCTGGGACTACAAGTTCATTCACCGGGCAACGTGGAGCGCGAGGTGACGGGCGGCTATGCCACCGATCTCCTGAGCTGCGCCATGGCCGGTGCCAGGGCGGGCAACGTCTGGATCACACTCCAGGCCCATCCCAACGTGGTGGCGGTTGCCTCTCTGCTGGACCTGGCCGCCGTGCTGGTGAGTGAAGGCGTCGCCCCCGACGTGGAAACGATCGAGCGGGCGCAGGAGAACGGGGTCACGGTGTTGGGCTCGCCGGCCACCACGTACGCCCTGGTGGCGCGCCTGGCCGCCCTGGGGATCCCCCCGGGGGAATAGGCGCGATGGCCGACAGGCCCGGCGGGGATTGGTGCTATCTCACGGCCGACCTCCACCTGCACACCGTGCTTTCGGCCTGTGCTGAGGTAGAGATGATCCCGCCGCTCATCGTACGGCGGGCGCGAGAATTGGGCCTGCAGATGCTGGCCGTCACAGATCACAATGCGGCACGCAACGTCGCGGCGGTAATGGCAGCAGCGGCAGGCACGGGCATCACCGTCCTGCCCGGCATGGAGGTCCAGAGCCGGGAAGAGGTGCACCTGGTGTGCCTGTTCGATACGCTGGAGCAGGTGTTGGCCTGGCAAGAGCAGGTGTTTGCTGCCCTGCCCGACCGGGAGAACGACGAGGCCTTTTTTGGCGCCCAGTACGTGGTGGATGCCGAAGGCGAATACGTGGAGACGGAAACGCGCCTGCTCTCTATTTCGACGGCGCTGTCCGTCGAGCAGGTGGTGGCCGGGGCGCGAGCCCTGGGGGGCATTGTCATCGCGGCACACGTGGACCGGCCATCCTTTAGCCTGGTGGCCAACCTGGGGTTTGTGCCGCCCGGCCTCGAGATTGCGGGCATTGAGCTGTCGCGGCGCGCCGATCCGGAGGCGGTGCTGCGGCGATTGCCCCAGTTGGCCGGTTTTGGCCGGGTGGTGAGCGGCGACGCCCACCGCCTGGAAGAGATGACCGCGAGAACGATGTTCAAGGTCAAGGCGCCCGTGGTAGCCGAGCTGGCCCTGGCCCTCGCCGGCAGCGAGGGCCGCCGGGTCGAGATCTACCCGGGCTGAGGCGTCAGAGACGCTCGTGGAAGCAAAAACGTTCGAGGAGGACATGCATGGAGCAGGAAGAAACTCTTGACCTGGCGCCCTTGTATGGCGTGTTGGACGAGTACAGGACGCAGCATGGCGCCGTGATTCCTGTGCTGCAAAAAGCGCAAGAGCTCTATGGCTGGCTGCCGAAAGAGGTGCTCGAGGTCGTGGCCCGGGAGATGAAGGTGCCCCTGAGCCAGATCTATGGCGTGGTGACCTTCTATTCCCAGTTCTACCTGTCTCGCCGCGGCCGGCACGTCTGCCGCCAGTGCGATGGCACGGCCTGCCACGTCAAGGGCGCGGCCCGGATCGTCGATAGCGTGCAGAACACCCTGGGCATCAAGGCCGGCGAGACGACGCCCGATTACCGGGTCACGTTCGAGGTCGTCTACTGCCTGGGCTCCTGCGGCCTGGCCCCCGTGGCCATGGTCGACGACAAGGTGGTGGGCCACCTGGTGCCCGAGTCCATGGTCAAGCTCGTGAACGAGCTGGAATAGCGACCCGGAGTGACGAGGGGAGGATGCGCGAGCTGTCCCTGCACCTGCTGGATCTGCTCCAGAATTCCCTGGAGGCAGGGGCTACGCACCTGGACGTGAGCATCGAGGAAGATTTGACGGCCGATCGACTGATCATCGAGGTTCGGGACAACGGGCGGGGAATGTCGCCCGACATGGCGCGGCGGGCGCTGAACCCTTTCTTTACAACCCGCACGACGCGCCACGTGGGACTGGGCCTGCCCCTCCTGGCCGCGGCGGCAAAGCGGTGTGAAGGCGAGTTGTCGGTGGATTCGCAGCCGGGCTCGGGGACGGTGGTCAGGGCCACGTTTCGTCACAGCCACATCGACCGGGCGCCACTGGGAAACATGGCCGGCACGCTGCTGGCCTTTCTCCTGGGGGGCGACGGCCGGCCGCCGCGCCTGCGCTACCGCCACCAGGTGGGCGACGAGACATTCGAGTTCGATTCGGCCGCCATCGAAGCCGAGGTGGGCGAGGTGCCGCTGTCCTATCCCCCTCTGCGCGACTGGCTGCACGACTATATTGCCGAGGGCGAGGCCGGCCTGGCCGCAGCGGGCCGGGCCAGCGGGCCTGGAGGAAGAGGTGCCGGCCACGAGCCGGGCGATGCCGTCTATTCTGCTGTTGGGCATAAGGGAGGAAACGATGCCAAAGCTCAAGAGTCTTGAGGATCTGCAAAAGATCCGCGATCAGGCCAAACAGGACCTGAAGATCCGTACCGATACGGGGACCAAGATCATCGTCGGTATGGGCACCTGCGGCATCGCCGCCGGGGCCCGCGAGACGATGCACGCCATCCTCGAAGAACTGAACAAGCGCAAGATCGACGCCAATATCACCACGGTGGGCTGCATCGGCATGTGCTCGAAGGAGCCCCTGGTGGACATCGAGCAGGCGGGCCAGCCCCGGGTCACCTACTGCAACGTGCATCCCGACATGGTGCCGCGGCTCATCGAGGAGCACCTGGTGAACGGCGTCGTGGTCCAGGAATGGGCCATGGGCCGCATTCCCCAGGAGGGAATCGGACAATCGTTGGAATAGGCCGGCGCCGAGCCAGCGGGCCATGCCCGATCCGGCCGGCTCTCACGGCGGCCGGGATCGAGCTGCCCGGCCTGCCTCTGCCGGGGATTATGAAGAAGTGATGGCTGCAAAGGAGTAAGCTATGAGCGAACCATTGTATAGGGCCAACGTGCTGGTCTGCGGCGGCACCGGCTGTGAGGCGTCGGGCTCGGCCAGCACCTTCCAGATGCTGGTGGATGAGGTCCGTCGCCGCGGCCTGGAGGACGAAGTCCAGGTCATTCACACCGGCTGCCGTGGATTTTGCGCCATGGGGCCCATTGTCATTGTCTATCCCGAGGGCATCTTTTACTGCCAGGTCCACGGCGAAGACATCCCGCTCCTCGTGGAAGAGACGCTGGTCAAGGGCCGCATCGTGCCGCGCTTGACCTACAAGGAGCCGACTTCCCACGAGGCGGTGCCCTTCTACGGCGAGATTCCGTTCTACACCAAGCAGTTGCGGATCACGCTGCGCAACTGCGGCATGATCAATCCCGAGAACATCGAGGAATATATCGCCCGCGACGGATACCAGGCCCTCATCAAGGCCCTCGGCTCCATGACGCCCGAAGAGGTCATCACCGAGCTCAAGAACTCCAAGCTTCGGGGGCGCGGTGGGGCGGGCTTTCTCGTCGGCCTGAAGTGGGAGCTGACGGCCCGAGCCCCGGGCGACGTCAAGTATGTCGTCTGCAACGCCGACGAGGGAGACCCTGGCGCCTTCATGGACCGCTCCCTCATCGAGGGCGATCCCCACAGCCTGTTGGAGGGGATGACCATCTGCGGCTATTCCGTGGGCGCTAGCGAGGGTTACGTCTACTGCCGCGCCGAGTATCCCCTGGCCATCAAGCGCCTGAAGCTGGCCATCGCCCAGGCGGAGGAATACGGCCTGTTGGGCGACAATATCCTGGGCACCGACTTTTCCTTCCACCTGCACATCAAGGAGGGAGCCGGCGCCTTTGTGTGCGGCGAGGAGACGGCCCTCCTGGCCTCCATCGAGGGTCGCCGCGGCGAGCCGCGCCCGCGCCCGCCCTTCCCGGCGGTCAGCGGCCTGTGGAACAAGCCGACCAACCTGAACAACGTCAAGAGCTACTGCAACGTGCCGCAGATCCTTGTCCACGGCGCCGAGTGGTTCGCCAACATCGGCACGCCTCGCTCGCCGGGCACGGCCATCTTTGCCCTCACCGGCAAGGTGAACAACACCGGCCTGGTGGAGGTGCCCATGGGCATCACCCTGGGCGAGATTATTTTCGACATCGGCGGCGGCGTGCCCGACGGCAAGACGTTCAAGGCCGTGCAGACGGGCGGCCCCCTGGGCGGCTGCATCCCCGCGGAGCAGCTCAACGTCCAGGTGGACTTTGACTCGCTGAAAGAGGTCGGCGCCGTCATGGGCTCCGGCGGCATGATCGTCGTCGACGAAGACACCTGCATGGTCGAATTCGCCAAGTTCTTCCTGACCTTTGCCACCGCCGAGAGCTGCGGCAAGTGTATCCCCTGCCGCATGGGCGGCAAGCGCATGCTCGAGGTGCTGACCCGCATTACCGAGGGCAATGGCCGCCTGGAGGACCTGGAGACCCTGCGCGTCCTGGCCCAGGGCATGGAGACCGGCTCCCTGTGTTCCCTGGGGCAACTGACCCCCGGGCCGGTGTTGGCCGCCCTGCGCTACTTCGAGGACGAATTCCGCGCCCACATCGTCGACAAGCGCTGCCCGGCCGGCGCCTGCAAAGAGCTGGTCCGCGCCCGCTGCACCAACGCCTGCCCGGCCGACGTGGACGTGCCCAGCTACGTGTCGCTGGTCGCCCAGGGCCGCTACGCCGAGGGCCTGGAAATCCACCGGCGCACCAATCCCTTCCCCCTGGCCTGTGGCCGCGTGTGCCCCGCTTTCTGTGAGCAGCGCTGCCGCCGGGGCGACATCGACGAGCCCATCGCCATCCGCGACATCAAGCGCTTCATGGCCGACCAAGAGCTGGCCAGGCCCTGGACGCCGCCGGTCTATGGCGCGCCCAAGCAGGAAAAGGTGGCTGTGGTGGGCGCCGGGCCCGCGGGCTTGACCGCCGCCCTGCGCCTGGCCCAGCAGGGCTATGGCGTCACCATCCTGGAAAAACTGCCGGTGGCGGGCGGCATGATGGCCGTCGGCATCCCCGACTACCGCCTGCCGCGCGACATCCTGAGCGCCGAGATCGACAACGTCCTGCGCGCCGGCGTGGAGCTGCGCCTCAACCAGGCCCTGGGCCGCGACTTTACGCTCGATAGCCTCATGGAAGACGGCTACAAGGCCGTGGTCCTGGCCATCGGCGCCCACAAGAGCGGCAAGCTGCGCATCGAGGGCGAGGACAAAGAGGGCGTGGTCCACGGCGTTGACTTCTTGCGGGCCGTGTCGCTGGGACAGGCACCCGACCTCACCGGCAAGCGCGTCGGCGTGGTGGGCGGCGGCAACGTCGCCATCGACGCCGTGCGCACCGCCTGGCGCCTGGGGGCCAGCGAAGTGCACCTCATCTACCGCCGCCGCCGCGAGGACATGCCGGCCTACGCCGAAGAGGTGGAGGCCGCCGAGCACGAAGGCGCCATCATGCACTTCCTGACCAACCCCACCCGCGTCCTGGGTGACGAGCACGTGACCGGGGTCGAGTGCCTGGAGCACAGCCTGGGCGAGTTCGACCGCAGCGGCCGCCGGCGGCCGGTGCCCCTCTCGGGCTCCGAGTTCGTCCTGGAGCTGGACATGCTCATCCCGGCCATCGGCCAGACACCCGACCTGACCGGCATGGAGGGTGAGGACGGCGTGGCAGTCAAGCGCGACAGCACGTTCGACGTGAACGAAGCCCTGTGCACCTCGCGGCCCGGCGTCTTTGCCGCGGGCGATGCCGTCAGCGGCGCGGCGACCGTCGTCGAGGCCGTGGCCCAGGGCAACGCCGTGGCCCGTGCCGTCGACCACTACCTGCGCACCGGGGAGATGGAAAAGATTGTCACCATCCCCGGCTACGAGGTCGTGGATCAGCCCTTCAACCTCGAGGACTTTGCCGACGCCCGGCCGCCCGTCATGCCCGAGCTGCCCATCGAGGAGCGCCGCGGCAACTTCCGGGAGGTGGAGCTGGGCCTCGACGAGAAGTCCATCCAGGAAGAGTGCAAGCGCTGCCTGCGCTGCGACCTGGAGTGGTTGGAAGAAATGGAGCTGGCCTTCGATCCGGTACCCGAACGCAGGCTGGTAGAAAAAGTAGGATAGGAGACATCCATGGCAACAGTGAACATGACCATCGACGGTCGCCAAGTTACTGCCCGGGAAGGCCAGACGGTCCTGGAAGCAGCGACCGAGGCCGGCATCAAGATCCCGACCTTGTGCCACCATCCGGCCCTCAAGCCGGTCGGCTCGTGTCGCCTTTGCCTGGTGGAGATTTCCAGGCAGCGGACCTTGCAGCCGGCCTGCACGTTCCCGGTGATGGACGGCGCCGAGATCTTGACCCATTCGCCCAAGGTGGAGGAGGCGCGGCGCTTTGTGTTGGAGCTGCTGCTCTCTGACCATCCGCTGGACTGCATGACCTGCGAGCGGACGGGGAGCTGCGAGCTGCAAGACCTGGCCTACGAATACGGCATCCAGCAGACCCGCTTCCCGGGGGTGCAGCACGACTATCCCATCGACACCTCCAACCCCTTCTACCTGCGCGACTATAACAAGTGCATCCTCTGCCGCCGCTGCGTGCGGGCCTGCAACGAGATCAATGGCGTGGAGGCCATCGGCGTCATCCAGCGCGGGTTCAGCAGCAAGATCGGCACCGCCTTTGACGGGACCATGCAAGACAGCCCCTGCGAGTTCTGCGGCATGTGCGTCGAGGTGTGCCCCACGGGAGCCCTGCAGCCCAAGCTGGGCATCGGGCAGGGCCGCGCCTGGGAGTTGGACAAGGTGGCGACCACCTGCCCCTACTGCGGCGTGGGCTGCCAGTACTACCTCAACGTCAAGGACGGCCGCATCGTGGGCGTCTCGTCCAAGTGGGACGCCCCGGCCAACCACGGCTGGACGTGCGTCAAGGGCCGCTATGGCTGGGACTTTGTCCATCACCCGGACCGCCTGACCAAGCCACTCATCCGCCGCGAGAAGGGCGGCGAGCTGGAAGAGGCCGAGTGGGACGAGGCCCTGGACCTGGTGGCGACGCGCTTCAAGGAGATCAAGGAAAAGCATGGCCCGCAGGCCTTTGGCGCGCTGTCATCGGCCAAGTGCACCAACGAAGAGAACTTTGCCATGGCCAAGTTCGCCCGGGCCGTCATGGGTACCAACAACGTGGACCATTGCGCCCGCCTCTGACACAGCGTCACCGTGACCGGTCTGGTCACATCATTCGGCTCCGGCGCCATGACCAATTCCTTTGACGATCTGGCCGAGCAGTCGCAGCTCTACTTTATCATCGGCTCCAACACCACGGAGAACCACCCGGTGTTGGGCATGCGCATCCGCCAGGCCGTGAAGCAGCGGGGCGCCAGGCTCATCGTCTGCGATCCGCGCGCCATCCCGATTGCCGACCTGGCGACGCTGCACATTCGCCAGAAGCCGGGCACCGACATTGCCCTGCTGAACGGCATCATGCACGTCCTCGTCGCCGAGGAGCTCTACGACAAGAAGTTTGTCGCCGAGCGCACCGAGGGCTTTGAGGCGCTGAAGGAAACGCTGATGGCCTACCCGCCCGAGCGGGTGGCCGAGATCACCGGCGTGCCGGCGGCCCAGATCGTCGAGGCCGCGCACCTGCTGGCCGCGAACCGGCCCGGGGCGCTGCTGTACGCCATGGGCATCACGCAGCACAACACGGGCCACAAGAACGTCATGAGCTGCGCCAACCTGCAGATGCTCCTGGGCAACATGGGCGTGGCGGGTGGCGGCGTCAACCCCCTGCGCGGCCAGAACAACGTCCAGGGCGCCTGCGACATGGGCGGCCTGCCCAACGTCTACTCGGGCTACCAGGCGGTGACCGTCGAGGCGGCCCGCCACAAGTTCGAGGAAGCGTGGGGTGCCTCGCTGCCCGACAAGGTGGGACTGACCCTGACCGAGATGTTGCCCCGGGCCGAGACGGGCGAGATCCGCGCCCTGTACGTCATGGGCGAGAACCCCATGATCTCGGACCCCGACGCCAACCACGCCGAGCACTGCCTGCGCAGCCTCGACTTTCTGGTCGTCCAGGACATCTTTTTGACCGAGACGGCCGCCCTGGCCGACGTGGTCCTGCCCGGCCCGAGCTGGGCCGAGAAGCTGGGCACCTTTACCAACTCGGAACGGCGGGTGCAGTTCATCCGCCCGGCGGTGCCTGCTCCCGGCGAGGCCCGGCCCGACTGGTGGATCATCGGCGAGATCGCGCGGCGAATGGGCTACGACGGGCTGACCTACGAGTCGTCCGGCGAGATCATGGACGAGATCAACTGCCTCACGCCCAGCTATGCCGGCATCACCTACGAGCGCATCGGCGACCAGGGCCTGCAGTGGCCCTGCCCGTCGGCCGAGCACCCGGGCACGCCCATCCTGCACATGGGCAAGTTCAGCCGGGGCCTGGGCTCCCTCCAGGCCGTGGACTGGCTGCCGCCGGCCGAGGAGCCGAGCGAGGATTATCCCTTCATCCTGACCACGGGGCGCGTACTGTATCACTATCACACCGGCTCCATGACGAGGCGCTCGAAAGGCCTGGCGGCCATCTTCCCCGGGCCGGTGATCGAGATCAACGACGAGGACGCGGCGCGGCTGGCCCTGGCCGAAGGGCAGACGATCCGCATCTCTTCCCGGCGCGGCACGGTCGAGGCCACGGCCCTGGTCAGTCCCATGACCGAGCCCGGCGTCGTCTTCATGCCGTTCCACTTTGCGGAAGCGGCGGCCAACAAGCTGACCATCGCCGCTCTGGACCCGACGGGCAAGATCCCGCAATTCAAGGTCTGCGCGGTCAAGTTGGAAGCCGCGTAGCGTGGGTCATGTAGTCCGCTGGCCAACGGTGCCCGGCGGCGCTGTCCGAGATTGCAACTCTAACAACTACCAGGAGGCAAGAAGGATGGACATCTTGAAGATCTATGAGTATGCACTGCAGCGCGAGCGCGAGGGCCGGGACTTTTTCCGGAACAACGCCGCCAGGTTCCAGCACGCCGCCGCCACCGGCGCCTTTGAGAAGCTGGCAGCAGAGGAGGAACAGCACATCATCTTTATCGAGAGGCTCATCGCCGCCCTGCAGGACCGTGGCGCCGAGGGCCTCAAGGTGGGTGAGGACATGGAGAAGGACGGCTTTTTCTCCGACAGGGCAGAGGCCGAGCTGATGGACCAGACGGTCATCGAGGCCATGGTGCCCGATCTGCCGGTGCTCCGCACCGCCTATCTCATCGAGCGCGACTTTGCCGAGTTCTACGAGATGTGGTCGCAGCGCGTCGAGGACGAGATGGCCAAAAAGTCGTTGCAGATGCTGGCCCGCTGGGAGCGGCAACACGAGAAGCTGTTCAAGAGCATGCACGACCGGGCATTCGAGGAGTACGCCTCCATGCCCTGGGGCGGCTAGCCGCTTCCACGAAAGGGGCCTGCCCCCGGCCCGGGCCGGGACGTGGCCGCAAAGGGAAAGGAGACGATCTATGACAATAGAAGAGATTCTGACGGAGGCGATCCAGGGCGAGGTCGAGTCGTACGAGCTCTACACCAACGCCGCGACCATGGTCAAGGCGCCCCACATCAAGGAGACCTTGCTCGAGTTGGCCCAGGAAGAGCTGGGCCACAAGGCCATGCTGGAGAACATGCTGGCCCATCCCGCCAGCCTGCGCCGCGGCGTGAAGAGGCTTCGGTCCGAGCCCATCCAGGACTACAAGGTCGGCGACCACCTGGTCGTCAAGCCCTTGACGCCCGACTCGACCTTCCAGGACGTGCTCATCTTTGCCTCGCGCAAGGAGCAGCAGTCCCACGAGTTGTACCGGGACCTGGCCGAGGAGAACGAGGGCGAGATCCGCGACCTGTTCGAGGCCATGGCCAGGGACGAGCTGCGCCACAAGGACCTGGTCGAGCGCTGGTACGAAGAGGTGGTCTACCAGGACTTTTAATCATCCGGACGAGACCGGGTCTCATCGCCCCGTAGCCCGGTCTCCATGTAACCCGAGGCCGGCCCGGCAGCGTGGCTGCCAGGCCGGCCTCGTGCGTTGGCGGCTGCGAATGAATTCGCAGCCTGAAATCGGAAACGCGTTCGGCACGGTGGCGAGTGCCCAGCACCAGGACTCCCCCGACAAGTCGGGGACTCCACACGCAGCCAAGGACTCCCCCCTGGCCCGGACGGCCACCCTGGCACCGCCCGCCACACTTGCGCCCCCTGGCGCTGCCCGCCAGGGCAAGTGTGCGCGCAGTGCAGGTGGGGCAGGTGGGACGGGCGACTTGTCGGGGGTCAGGCCGGCGGCCTCTCCATCTTGGCCATCTGCTCCGCCAGAAAGCGGGCCACCTCGGAGACGGGGAAGGGCCAGGTGTAGACAAAAGAGACGCCGGGATGCCGCTGCCGGGCGGCCTCGAGGG
>JAAYZQ010000535.1 GCA_012514775.1 Anaerolineaceae bacterium | reverse complement strand
GTCGTCGGCGGCAGCATCGTCATCCCGCACCTGCGCCACGCCTTCGAGACCATCGACCTGCTGCGGGCCGAGGAAGCGACGCCCGACCCGTAGGCCGGCGAGGGAGGATTGGCATGGGAGGATCGAAATGAACGAGGCACAGCGCCGGACGGCAGAGGGCATTCTCTTTATCGACGAATACGAGATCACCATGGCCCAGTTGTACTACCGCATGGGCCTCCACGAGAAGCTCGCCCAATTTGATCACTTTTTCCGGCGTTACCCCAACTATGACACCCACCAGGCCGGATTCTGCGTCAATGCCGGGCTCGAGTGGCTCCTCGATTGGATGCAGGAAGCCCGCTTTCGAGAAGAGGACATCGACTACCTGCGGGCGCAAAAAGGTGCAGCCGGCACGCGCCTCTTTGCCGACGACTTTCTCGATTACCTGGGACGGAACGGCACCTTTGACGCCCTCACGATGCGCGCCATTCCCGAGGGACGGGTGGTGCACCCCAACGTCCCGCTGACCGTCGTCCAGGGGCCCTTGCTCGTGGCCCAGCTCCTGGAGACCGCGCTGCTGAACCAGCTCAACTACCAGACCCTCATCGCCACCAAGGCGGCGCGCATCCACGACAGCGGCCGGGGCCAGTTGCTCCTGGAGTTCGGACTGCGCCGCGGCCACGAGCGGGGGGCAAACGCCGGGGCGCGGGCAGCCCTCATCGGCGGGGCCCACTTCACGTCCAACGTGGGCATCTCTCACGTGCTCGGCTTCCCTCCCAAGGGAACCCACGCCCACAGCATGGTGCAGATGTACATGGCCCTGGGCATGGGCGAGCTGGAGGCCTTCCAGGCCTACGCCGACGTCTATCCCGACGACTGCTTGCTCCTGGTCGACACCGTCGACACCCTCGACAGCGGCGTGCCAAACGCCATTCGCGTCTTTGAGCAGTTGCGGCGCCGGGGCCACAAGCCGGTGGGCATCCGCCTCGACTCCGGCGACCTCGCCTACCTGGCCATCCAGGCCGCCAGACAGCTCAACGACGCCGGCTTCCCCGACGTGTCCATCGTGCTCTCCAACGAGCTGGACGAGATGGTCATCCTCCAGATCATCACCCAGATCACCCAGGAAGCGCCGAACTATGGCCTGGACGCCGACCAGCTCATCGGCCGGCTGGTTTACGGTGTCGGCACGCGGCTCATCACCTCGTGGGGCGAGCCGGCGCTGGGCGGCGTCTACAAGCTGGTGGCCGTGCGGGACGGCGGCAGGTGGGTGCCGGCCATCAAGGTTTCGGAAACCACGGCCAAAACCCCGAATCCAGGCTACAAACGCGCCTGGCGCCTATACGACACCCGGGGCAACGCCACGGCCGACCTCCTCAGCCTGGAGGACGAGGACCCGAATCAAATGGAGACCCTCGTCCTGCACCACCCCTCCGAGCCGAACGTCATGCGCACCCTGAAGCGGGAGGAGCTGTCCGAAATTGAGCCGCTCCAGGTGGACGTCCTCCAGGAGGGCAGGCTCGTCTACGAGATGCCATCCATCGAGGAGATTCGGCAGCGCCGCGAGGCCGACGTCGCCCGCCTCGATCCAGGCGTGCGGCGCCTGCTGAACCCGCACATCTATCACGTGTCGCTGACCCCCGGGCTCTGGGAGCTGAAGCAGGAGCTGATCCGCTCGGCCCTCGCCCAGGCGGGGCAACAGGCTGCGGCGCCCGATTTTTGACTTTCGCGTTGATCTGTGCCATACTATGGCGGGCAGTGTCGGCCCCTTGCACCGCGGCGTACCCGAACCAAAGGAGCTTGCAAGGTTCACGCGCCCCGGGCGAACGGCAAGCCTGCCGTTTGCCCGGCCAGGCGACACGTGCGAGGAGAGATCATCGATGTGTGGACGCTTTACCCTGACCGATCCAGACGCGGACCTGGCCGTGCAGTTCAACCTGCCGGAAGTGCCCGACGTCCAACCGCGTTACAACATCGCGCCGACGCAGCCGGTGGCCGCGGTACGGCTCAACACGCGCAGCGGGCAGCGAGAGCTGGTCATGCTCCGCTGGGGCCTGATCCCCTCCTGGGCCAAGGACCCGGAAATCGGCTCCCGAATGATCAACGCCCGGGCCGAGACCGCCGCCGAAAAGCCGGCCTTTCGCGCCGCCTTTCGCCGGCGGCGCTGCCTGGTGGTGGCCGATGGCTTTTACGAGTGGCAGAAGCAGGACGGTCCCAAGCAGCCGATCTACATCCACCTGCGCGACCGCAAACCCTTTGGCTTTGCCGGCCTGTGGGAGTTCTGGAAGGACGCGGAGGGACAGGCCATCGAGACCTGCACCCTGCTGACCACCGAGCCCAACGAGCTGATCCAGAACTTTCACAACCGCATGCCCGTCATCCTGTCGCCCGAGTATTACGAGACGTGGCTGAACCCGGAGCTGGAAGACGTGGACGCGCTGCAGTCGATGTTGAAGGCGTATCCGGCCGAAGAGATGGACGCGTATCCCATCAGCCGCTACGTCAACAACCCCGACAACGAGGGCCCGCGATGCGTCGAGCCCTTGCTGGCCTGAGAACCATGTCCGGCCCTGACCACAGGCCCGGCAGCGCGCAGGGAGACCCGCCCGGCAAGGTGGTCGAGATTACCGTGCGCCTGCTGGCCAGCTATCGCCGGTACCTGCCCGCGGACCACGATGAGCGCGCGGGCTATGCCGTGCGGGTGGTCCCCGGCACCCCGGCCGGCCAGCTACTGCACGAGCTGCCCATCCCGGCCGGCGACCGCTACACCTTTTTCATCAACGGCCGGCACGCGGACCGCGACCAGGTTCTGCGCGAGGGCGACGTCCTGTCGGTCTTTCCCGCCGTAGGTGGCGGCTAGGTGGAGCGACGGTCCGCCCTACAACTGTCGGACAGGCTGTGTGCCTGTCCAGACGCAACGCCGCACAGCGAAAGGAAATAGGCTATGTATGCTTGGCATGGACGCCTGCTGCGCGTCAACCTCACCGAGGGAACCCTCCGCGAAGAGCCCATCCCCGAAGAGGAATCGCGAAAGTACATTGGTGGC
>JAAYZQ010000534.1 GCA_012514775.1 Anaerolineaceae bacterium | reverse complement strand
GAGTTCTTGGACGAATTCGACCCTGATGGAGCGTTACCTTCGAAAGGAGGCACGGCGGCTGATGAACCGGATCCTCAAGAATTGCACGTGGCCAGTCCTCATCAACACCAACCAACGTCGAGTTGGGCGACCGCAGCCATGGTCGGCCCACGGCAAGGCAGTTCCGGCTCCGATTCAAGGCCGGCGGCCCGTAGTGGCGTCCAACCTCGGTGGTTGGACCTTCTCGTAGGGAGTCTATCGACAACTCTTGCATAGCGGCAAATCCACAAATCTATGGGAGGAGGCACAATGTCAGAGCAACTCGTTCATGCCATCGCTGACATGAGGGAAGAGGAGGCACTCTCACTTGTCCGAGACATGGTGAAGAGTGGAGTGGAACCCATGGCCATCCTGGACGCAGCCAGGATGGCCATGTCTATTGTGGGGCAACGTTACGAGGAGGGCACCTACTTCCTGCCCGAACTGATGCTGTCCGGGGAGATGCTGAACCAGATCACGGACATCATCAAGCCCGAGCTGGCCAAGCTGCCGGAGGTCAAGCGTCACGGCAAGGTGCTCATCGGTACGGTCAAAGGGGACATTCACGACATTGGCAAGAACATTGTCACCTTCATGCTCGACGTCAACGGCTTTGACGTCCGTGACCTGGGCGTGGACGTGTCCCCGCAAGCCTTCGTGGACGCCATCCAGGACTTTGGGCCGCAGGTGATCGGCCTCAGCGGGTTCCTGACCCTGGCCTTTGACACCATGAAAGAGACCGTCGAAGCCATCCAGGCCGCCGGCCTGCGCGATGGGGTCAAGGTCATGATCGGCGGCGGTCAGGTCACCGAGGAGGTGCGTGCGTACACCGGAGCCGATGCCTTTGGTCGAGATGCCATGGCCGGCGTGACGTTGGCCCGCAAATGGCTGGGCGTCGTGTAGGAATCCTGAGCAAAGACAGGGAGGTCACAGAAGATGGGAAACCAGTTGTCGCCAGAAGAAAAGCAGGAGGCGCTTTGGCAAGCCAAGCTCTCGCCGAAGGATCCTGAGGGGAACCCTCTCCAGTTCCAGTCCCCGGAAGCGGAAAAAGCGTACAAGGATCGGGTGCTTCGCTTCAAAGATGCCGTTCAGATGAAAAAGCTGCCGGACCGGGTTCCGGTCACGATTTTTCCCAGCATGTTCCCCTGGACCAACGCGGGGATGACCGTCGAAGAGGCCATGTACGACTATGCCAAGTGCGCCAAGGTCTTTCAGGATTTCGTGTGCGAGTTCGAGCCGGACGTGCATTGGGGTGCGTACCAGGCCGGCTCGGGCAAGCTGTACGAGATCCTGGACTACAAGCTCTACTCGTGGCCGGGGCATGGCGTTGCGCCGGAGCACTCTTACCAGTGCAACGAAGGCGAGTACATGATGGCCGACGAATACGACGCCCTGATCCAGGATCCGTCGGGTTACTTCAGCCAGGTGTATCTGCCGCGTGTGTGGGGAGCACTGGGTGGATTCCAGATGTTGCCGTTCCTGCCCGGCATCCTCGAGATCTATGGCGTTGCCCTCAACTTTATTCCCTTTGGGCTGCCCCCGGTACAGGCAACCTACCAGGCCCTCTTTGAGGCCGGCGCCGAGGCGCTGAAATGGGTGGGGCACATCGGCGGCGCCGACGGTGCCCTGGCCACGTTCGGCTTCCCCACCGTCCTTGGCGGATTCACCAAGGCGCCCTTTGACGTCATCGGCGATACGTTGCGGGGCACGAAGGGGATCATGCTGGACATCTACCGGCAGCCCAACAAGCTCCTCGAGGCCGTGGAAGCCCTGGTGCCGCTCATGATCCGCCTGGGCGTGTCCAATTCGCGGGCGACCGGCAATCCCTTGATCTTTATCCCACTCCACAAGGGAGCGGACGGCTTTCTCTCGGACCAGCAGTTCCAGAAATTCTACTGGCCGACGCTGAAGCAGGTCATGTTGGGCCTGATCGACGAGGGCATCGTACCCCTTCCCGCAGCCGAGGGAGGCTACAGCGCACGCCTCGAAGTCGTCCAGGACATGCCAAAGGGCAAGACCGTGTGGATGATCGATCAGACGGACATGGCCGACGCCAAGAAGACGCTGGGCAAGAATGCCTGTCTCATGGGCAACGTGCCTTCCGCCTTGTTGAGCCTGGGCACGCCGCAGCAGGTGGCCGACTATGTGAAGAACCTCATTGACACGAGCGGCCAGGATGGCGGTCTCATCATAAGCAATGGCGCCTTCTTTGATGAGGCCAAGGCGGAAAACGTCAAGGCGGTGGTAGATACTGCCAAGGGGTATGGCGTATACAAATAGACGTCCATACGGGCCCAGGCTAGAGCCTCACAGGCGATAGTTGAGGCCGGGAAACGTGCGGCGCGCGGCGCCAATCCGGACGAACCAGGACCTGACGGGCTTCCTCCGGAAGCCTGTCAGGTCCCACAGATGACCTGGTGTCGATCGCTGGAGGGGCGAAATGGAGATAAAGGCCGCAGTTGTCCTTGAGACGGGGGGCAAGTTTAGCCTCGAACAATTGGAGCTGTGCGATCCGAACGACGACGAGGTGCTCGTTCGGATCGCCGGCGTGGGCATTTGCCATACGGACCTGGGCGCCCGGGACGGGCATCTGCCGATCCCCCCACCGCCAAGTGTCTTTGGACACGAAGGGGCCGGCGTTGTCGAAAAGGTGGGGGCCCGCGTGACCAGGGTCGCGCCGGGCGATCACGTGGTCCTGGCCTGGGATTATTGCGGGGTATGCCCCGCGTGCAAGGCCGGCAAAGAGCTCTACTGTCTGAATTTCTTCCTGCACAACTTTCACGGCGCGCGTCCCGACGGGACCACCACCTTGCGCCAGGGCGATCGGGCCATCCACGGCTCCTTTTTCTGCCAGTCTTCTTTTGCCGATTTTGCGCTGGCCAACGAGCGAAACGTCGTAAAAGTGCGGACTGACGTCCCCCTCGAAATCCTTGGACCGCTGGGGTGCGGCGTGATGACCGGCGCCGGCGCGGTGATGAACGCGCTCCGCCCCCGGCCCGGGGCTTCCATCGCCATCTTTGGCGTCGGCCCGGTGGGCATGAGCGCCATCCTCGGCGCGGTGGTGTGCGGCTGCACGACCATCATCGCCGTGGACCTCCATCCGGACCGGCTGGAGATGGCCAGGCAATTGGGCGCTACCCACACCCTCAATGCCGCCGAGGTGGACCCTGTCGAAGCCATTCGCGAGCTAACCGGCGGAGGTGCAGAGTTCAGCCTGGAGTGCGTCGGCAACCCCAGCGTGCTTCGCCAGGCGGTGGACGTCCTGCCCCGCCTGGGGGTCTGCGGTCTCCTGGGGGTTGTACCGCCGGGCACAGAAGTTGGCCTGGATATGGACCTGCTCATGAACGGACGGACGGTTATGGGGATCCTCGGCGGCGATGCCATCTCGGATCTGTTTATCCCCAAGCTCATCGAGCTGTATTGCCAGGGGCGCTTCCCCTATGACCGATTGATCACGTTTTATCCGTTCGACGAGATAAACCGGGCGGTGGAGGACATGGAGAAGGGACGGGTTGTCAAGCCGGTCCTCCGGCTCTAGCGCTGGCCGGCCTTGAGCCGGGTGCATGAATCATCTGGATGCTATTGCGATTTGTTCAACTCCAGGGCGTGAGCGAAGGAGAGGAGGGTATATGTAGGGAGGACTTCCGGTCTTTCAGGATCTGGTGGCCTGTTGGATGAGATGCAAGGTCGTCGCACCACGACGCCGCAGCGCATCCTGATTGCAAAAGAGGGGGAAGGAAAGATGGATACCAAGCGTTTGACCCGCCGCGAGTTCCTTCGCGGCGCAGCAGTGACCGGCGTCGGACTGGCTGCAGCGGCATGCGGCCCGGCGCCCACCCCGGAGCCTACCCAACCGCCTGCAGCAGCGCCCACCGCGGTACCCACCGAACCCGCCGTGGTACCACCGGTGAAAGACAAGATCGTCGTCGGCATGTCGAGGCCACTCTCCGGCTGGAATGCCACCATCGGAGACGCGGCATTCAGGCCCATCTATGAGACCTGGGTGCCAATGGTCAATGCCGACGGCGGGGTCTATGTGGAGGAATACGGCAAGAAGCTGCCGATAGAGATGATTGTGTACGACGACAAGAGCGACGTAGGCACGATGACGAGGCTCACGGAAAAGCTGATCCTGGAGGACAAGGTTGACTTCCTGTGGCCTGCCTCCGGCACCGCTTTCATCTTTGCCCAGGCCCCGATCGCCAACAAGTACGGCTACTTGTTGATCACGGCCGAGGGCGGCGCCACGCAGATCAAGGACATGCTTCCCAGCCTGCCCCACGTGTTCGTGACCCTCAGTTTCTCCGACTGGTACCAACTGCCTGTCCTGGCCGAGATCCTCGCCGCCAAGGGCGCCCAGACGGCCTACATCTCGTACATCGCCGACCTCCACGGCATCGAGTATTCCGGCGTGGCGGGTATTGAATTCCCCAAGCAGGGCATCGACATCGTCGGCCTGAAGAGCCTGCCGCCTGACATCAAGGACCTGTCGCCCGTGCTCAAGGATGCCCAGACATCGGGAGCCGATATCTTTTGCTGCTTTGCCTATCCCGACCAGAACATGCCGGCGTGCGGGACGTCCATGGAGCTCGGCTACAACCCCAAGGCGTGGGTAGGTGGCCCCGGGGTGAACTTTGGATTCTACCACACGGCGTTCGGTCCGGCTGTGGAAGGGCTCCTGGGATTCACCGCCTTTGCCCGTGGGTCCTCTCCAAAGCTCGACGAAATGGCCGACAAGCTCTACGAAGGCAAACCCGAAGACGTCCAGGATTGGTGGGGGCATCCCTACTATTGGGCCGGGCTGGACATCTGGAAGGCCGCCATCGAGAAGGCGGGAACACTGGACCAGGAAAAGATCAGGGAGGTGATCGCCTCGGCCTCGGCTGAAAACCCACTGGAAACGGTTCTGGGGCCGACCTGGTTCGACAACGGGCTCCTGGCCAAGGAATGCCATCCCGGCGAGATCGGCCAGTGGATCAACGGCGTGTTCGAGGTCGTCGGACCTACGGACAAGGCCACCGCGGAGCTGGTATATCCCAAGCCGCCGTGGCCGACGGGTTAATGGTCCGACCAGCCGCCTAGTCCAGTAACGACGGCATCTTATCGAGCAGGCTGCCGAGAGGG
>JAAYZQ010000533.1 GCA_012514775.1 Anaerolineaceae bacterium | reverse complement strand
CGTCCCTCTCAGGGTTCAGGCCGGTGGTTTCGAGATCCAACGCGACATAGGTGCGCGGCAAATGAGGTCTCCGTTCCAGGGGCCAGGCGTGCAGGCCCGCAATGTGATTTCCATTGTACCACAAGTACTTGAACACGAGACCGGAGAGCACGTTAGGGTGGCGCTGAGGTTGGTTGACGGGCAAAGTAAAGCCAGGCTCCTTGGAGGAACCTGGCTTTACTGAACGACAGATGTTCAGTCAGCGAGCGCCGCGCAAATGACCTGCTCGTCGAACGTCGTCCGACCTGCCCGCCTGAGCATATCAATCAAGACGGCGTCAGGCGGCTCACCTTGCAAGATGACCACCCACTGGCCTGACAAGTGAATCGCGACGCCATTGGGCAGATTGACGTTCCACTGCGTCCCGGTCTCCTTTACCTCGGCGAGGGTCAGGCTGGGTTCGCCCGGTACGTATTCCAAAATTTGGACGTGCTGCGAGTAGCAAAACGGGCCGGAAGCAACGAACGCGTCGGGGGCGGTTGATTTGTAGAGATGATCCACACCTTTCGTCTGGACCAGCGTCCTGACCACGTTGCCGTCTTGGCCAAAGTACCCTACCTCGCTCTGGTGGTAGACCATGTGATCCCACACCTCGAAGTCATACCCGTGGGCAGTGCAATCGACTACCAGCAAGTCCTCTTCGAAGTCGTTCTCGTACCATGTCTGAGGCGGGTCTGCCGCGACGGGGGCGGCTGCTGTCAGGAGCAGCATCAAGACCAACAACAGAACCGCGAGCCTTTTCATCGTAGCGTCTCCTTTTGGGGTGTGAAAAGGGCAGGCCTTGCCACTCACAACCTATCACCCCCGACTTATTTTGGACTTATTTTTCTCTCAAGGCTCGCTCTTGGATCTTAAGCCCTTGCGCACGCACCTCGCGCAAATCCTCAGCTTCAGCCAGTGCGGTCGCTTCGCCGGCAGCGGCCAGAGCGCAAGCAACGTCCCCTCGCAGCAGGCGACCAGCCGCCAGGTGCACCAGGATGCCGCCCCGGTGCCATGGCAGCCCGACCTGTGGGAGCAACGCGGCAGCAGCGCTCTGGTTCCGGCAACCTGCTTCGCGTTCACCGAGCACCAAGCGCGCCTCTCCAATTGCCGCCAGGGCATAGGCTTGCTCATAGACCTCATACGTCTCCCCGCTCAGCGCAGCTACCTGTTCCAGCACGGGGATCGCCCGCGCCCATTGACCAGCCGCTCCCAGGGCCAGTCCCTGGCGAAGCAGGGTGCCGGCCAACATCGCGCACCATGCGTGCGCAGTAAAGGTCTCCACGGCCTGCCCCAGGTGTGCCAGTCCCTCGTCAACCCGGCCTAACCCGACCAGTGTCTGGCCCAGCGCGCGGCGGTTCCAGGCGCCGTAGGCCGGATTTCCCACCTGCTCTGCCAGAGCCAGTCCCTCACGGGCGTAGCCTTCGGCAGCCGGAAAGTCGCCCTGACGAGTGAGCAAATCGGCCAATTTGGCCAGAGTGCCGACCTCTTCCTGTGGATCAGCCAGGCGGCGCACCAGCATCAACGCCTCCTCAAGGTTCGCGCGCGCGCCGGGGAGACGGCCGACCCCCCAGAATTCGCACAAGACGTAATGCAGCAGCTTCAAGTCTCCCGCCTGACGCGCCAGCTGGACCGCCTGATCCAGCACATCCAGACTCGTCTGTCGCTCGGCCGGCGCGGCCAGGAAGCCAGTGTCAGATCCCAGCCGCGCGAGGCTGCGAGCCTCGGCAGCGGGGTCGCCGAGTGCGTGCGCCAGGTGTACGGCCCGGTCTTGCAGGCCAGCGATCCCGCCCGCGACCAACTGCGTCTCGTCGTGAGCGAGGTGCCAGAGCGCCTGTAGCTCGCAAGCCGGATCCCCCTCGCTGCGGGCGGCTGCCAGCGCCGCTCGGCCGGCTGCCAGGCTGCGTTCGAGGTCGCCGTGGTAGTACCAGAGCGTCCGCTGTTGAAGGAAGAGGCGGGTGCGGAAGCCCGGGGGAACCGCCGCTGGGTGGGTTTCGGCGATCGCCATTGCCTGCTGGCACCAAGCCAGCGCTTCTTCGTGGGCCGCGACGCGCACGGCCTCCGCAGCAGCCGCCAGGGCATGATTCAGCGCCAGCCAGGGCCGGTCGCTCGCGGCGTAGTGGGTCGCCACGCTATCGGCCGGCGCAGCCAGGTCCGCCAACGCCTCGGCGGTCTCGCGGTGGAGCAGGCGACAGCGGGGCTGGCTCAGAGCCTCGTAGGCCGCCCGGCGCATCAGCTCGTGGCCGAAATCGTAGCCTTCCGGCGGCCGGTGCTGCAGGAAACCCTTGACCGCCAGCCGGTCAGCCCGCTCAGCCAAAGAAGCTTCGGGTTGATCCAGCAGCCGGGCCAACAGTGGCAGCGAGAAAGCCCGGCCCACGACCGCGGCATAGTCCAACAATCTCCGGTCGTCCATAGCCAGACGATCCAGGCGGCCCAGCACTGCCGCTCGCAGGTTGGGCGGCAAAGGCCACGCCCCCTTCAGGCGAACTCCTGCTTCTTCTGCCACGTGCCACAGCCCCGCTGAATCCACAGCTACCAGATGCTCCTGCACGAAGGTTCGCAGCACCTCGGCTAGGAAGTAGGGATGCCCCTCTGTCTGCCGGTGGAGCTGTTCGGCCAGCGCCGCGGTGTCGCGCTCGCCGGTGAGGAGATCCAGCAACAGGGCAACGTCGGACTGGGCAAAGGCGGTCAGTGAGATCTCGGTAAGGACGCCCGACCGCGTTAGTTGCTCAGTCAGCACGGTTAGGGGATGCTGAGCATCCACGTGAGTCGAACGATACGCGTTGGCCAAGAGCAGCGGCCGGTCGCTGACCTGCCGGGCGAGGTAGTGCAGTGTCTGGAGGGTCGATGGGTCGGCCCACTGCAGGTCATCCAGCAGGAGCACCACCGGCCCGCCCTGGGCACAGCCCATGAGCACCTGGGCTACGGCGGACAACAGGCGGGTGCGCTCCTCGTCGGGCGGCAGGGGCTGGCAGATGGGCAGGTCGGGCCAGATCGCGCGCAGCTCGGGCAGGAGAGCTGCGAGGACAGCCAGCTGCGCAAGCGGGCAAGGTGGCCGCGTCCCGGACAACGTTGGCAGATGGCCGCGCAACGCCTCGACGATGGGCGCATACGCGGCATTCTGTTCCAGCTCGTAGCAGCGCCCGATCAACACCTGCACGCCGCGAGCCGCTGCCAGTCCGGCCAGTTCCTCCAACAGGCGCGTCTTGCCGATCCCTGGCTGGCCCGCCAAAAGAACCACCGCACCGCGGCCCGCCAGGGTCTGTCCGAGCATTTCGCTGAGGAGCAGCCACTCGCGCTCGCGGCCCACGAAGGGCAGGTGCGGCGCTGAAGAAGGGGGACAGGGCAGGCCACGAGGGGGAGGGGCTGGGAGGGGATGGCGCAGAATGCGCGTGTGCAGGGACACCGTCTCTGCCTGGGGGTCGATGCCCAACTCAGCAACCAGGATCTTGCGACAGCGCGCAAAGGCCTGCAACGCCAGGGCCGGCTCGCCCGCGCGGTAGTGGGCTTCCATGACCAGCCGCCACGCGCTCTCGTGGCAGGCATCCTGCTCCAGCACCCGCCGGGCATGGGCCAACGCCTCACCGCAGCGACCCAGGGTCAGCTGGACTTCTGCAAACCCCTCTTCCAACTCCAGGAATGCCTCAGCCAGGCGTTCCCGTTCGGGATTAGCCCACTCTTCGTAGAGGTCTTCGCAGAGATAGTCGCCCCGATAGAGCGCCTCGGCTGCCTCATAGGCCTCGAGCGCTGCTGACCACTCGCTTCTTGTTTGGTGTGCTCGGCCGGCGCGTATGTACTGCAGAAAGCAATCGACGTCGATCTCACAGCCCTCGGCCGGATTGAAGCGATAGCCGGGGGGCTGCGTCAGGATGCAGCCGGATGCACCCCGCTCAACCTCCAGTTCCATCAGGCGGCGCAGCCTGCTGACTGCAACCCATAGACTGTTGCGCGCGGAGTCATGGGCCAGCTCGGGCCACAGCCATTCGATAAGCTCGTCGGTCAAAACGGTCCGGTAACGGAAGGTAATGAGGAGCTTGAGGAGCTGGCAGACTTTGCGGCTCGGCCAGGCAGACGGGGGCAAGGCCCGGTCATCGACCCAGACCCTGAAGGGACCCAAAAGCTGGACCCGCAGCCGTCTTGCCACCTGCCCTCCACTGGCATTAACGCGCGTGGGGACTCGTGGCATGATTATGGGCTTTTCTGAGGTCTTTGTCAACGGGTATCCAAAACGAGCAAAATCGCACCTAACGGACGCGGCGAGGCGGACACCACCGGCTGGTGGGTTCCGCCTCGACCTCAGATCACGAGCGCGCCAGGTAGCGGTCGCTCAGGGGGCGCCGGTATCAAGGATATAGCCTTCGGCCACCACGGTTCCCTCGTATTCGCCGATGCCTTCACAGAAAGCCACATCTCCCTCACGTGGCGGCACATCGTAGATTTCGAGGAAGAGGTGTTGGCCACTTAAGGCCCCGGTGCCATGGGCAACCGCCTGGCCCCTGACTATCCCCCTATTGGCGATGAAGGTCCAGGAGCCTTCCCAGGTTCCATCGATGCCTGCTGGCTGCCAGCTACTGGTGCCCCGGATGCTGACATTGCCGTTCGCAAGGTTGAACTCTGCGTCAGCCAGCGTTGTGTTGATGCCGTTCAGCTCTGGGGTGGCAGAGATGTTGACGTTGGTGTGGCCGACCCCGCGCAGGTGCAGGACGTTTCCTTCCTGCCAGCCCGCTTCCATGCCCGTGAAGCAGTCGACCTCGATACTGGAAACGTCGTACCGAACTGCCCTGGCGCCCGCTGGCCAGGCGCTGCCTGACAACAATGTGGCTACCACAGCCACCGCCATCGCGATCGAAACGTACCGTTGTTTCATGTCAAGCCTCCT
>JAAYZQ010000532.1 GCA_012514775.1 Anaerolineaceae bacterium | reverse complement strand
GACGCCGAGGCGGGCCACCGGCTGGAGGTCGACCTGGAGGCGGGCATCGTCCGCAACCTGGACACCGGCCGCGTCCACCAGGCCGAGCCCTACCCGCCCTTCATGATGGACATCGTCCGGGCCGGCGGGTTGGTGCCCTATACCCGCGCCCGGCTGGCGCGGCAAACGGAGGATTCATGACGGACGAGACGTTTCGCATCGCCGTTTTGCCCGGCGACGGCATCGGCGTGGAGGTGACGGCCGAGGCGCAGCGGGTGCTGGCGGCCGTGGGCCGGCGCTTCGGGCACCGCTTCGAGAGTGAGACGGGGCTGGTGGGCGGGGCGGCCATGGACGCCACGGGCGATCCCCTGCCGGCGGCGACCCTGGACCTGTGCCGCGGGGCGCACGCCGTGCTCTTTGGGGCCGTGGGCGACCCCCGCTTTGACGATCCGCGGGCGGCGCGCCGCCCGGAGCAAGCGCTCCTGGGGCTGCGCCAGGGGTTGGAGCTGTACGCCAACCTGCGGCCGGTGACGGTCCATCCCGCCCTGGCCGGCGCCTCCCCCGTCCGGCCGGAGCGGGTGGCCGGCGTCGACCTGGTCGTCGTCCGCGAGCTGACGGGCGGCCTCTACTTTGGCGAGCCCCGCGTGGAGGGCGACGAGCGGGCGGTGGACAGCATGGTCTATACCCGCGGCGAGGTGGAGCGCATCGCCCGCCTGGCCTTCGACATTGCCCGGCAGCGGCGGCGCAAGGTGGCCTCCGTCGACAAGGCCAACGTCCTGGCCTGCTCGCGCCTGTGGCGGCGGACGGTGCAGGACCTGGCGGCCGGCTATCCCGACGTGGAGCTGAGGCACCTCCTGGTCGACGCCGCGGCCATGCACCTCATCCAGCGGCCGGCCGAGTTTGACGTCCTGCTCACGGAGAACATGTTTGGCGATATCCTGAGCGACGAGGCCTCGGTGCTGGCCGGCTCGCTGGGCATGCTGCCCTCGGCCTCCCTGGGCCGGGGACGCCTGGGCCTCTACGAGCCGGTCCACGGCTCGGCGCCCGACATTGCCGGGCAGGGCATCGCCAACCCCGTGGCGGCCATCCTGTGCGTGGCCATGCTGCTGCGCCACTCGCTGGGGCTGGAGGACGAGGCCCGGGCCGTGGAGGCCGCCGTGGCCGCCGTCCTGGAGGCCGGCCATCGCACCGCCGACCTGGCCGCCGCCGGGGAGGGACGGCCCCCTTTGACCACACGCCAGATGGGCGACAGGGTCGTGGAGGCCCTGCTCGCCGCCTGAGCACAACCCGGCGCCGAAGCCGGACATATTCGAAGAGGAGAAACCAGCATGACCACGCAAAATCAGATCTGGATGGACGGCAGCCTCGTGCCCTGGGATCAGGCCACGGTGCACGTCACGGCCCACGCCATGCACTATGGCTCCAGCGTTTTCGAGGGCATCCGCGCCTACGACACGCCCGCCGGCCCGGCCGTCTTTTGCCTGGGGGCCCACGTCCGCCGCCTGTACCACTCGGCCAAGGTGTTCCGCATGGAGATCCCCTACACGCCGGCCGAGATGGAGCAGGCGATCGTCGACACCATCCTGGCCAACGGTCACAAGGCCTGCTACGTCCGGCCCCTGGCCTTTCGCAGCGCCGGCGGCCTGAGCGTCAATCCCAACGGCTGCCCGGTGGGGGTGGTCATCGTCACCATGGAGTGGGGCAGCTACCTGGGCAGCGAGG
>JAAYZQ010000531.1 GCA_012514775.1 Anaerolineaceae bacterium | reverse complement strand
GGTACCGCGACAGCTCCTTGAAGACCTCGGGCGCCATGTCGCCCCGATTGGTGAACTCGAGGACCTGCGCCCCGCCGGCGGCGCACGCCTCCGCGACCTTGACCGCCACTGCCGCGTCCGCGTGGTAGAAAACGGGCACCAGGCCATCCTCGAGAATGGCATTCAACACCTGCATCCTGGCAAAACGAGCCATGTTCCCCTCCTTGTGTCTGGTTGTCTCTAGCGCGACACGCGGCCCGAGCGATCGCCGCCCATGAGCTTTTCCACCTCGGCGGCGGTCACCAGGTTGAAATCACCCGGGATCGAGTGCTTGAGGCAAGAAGCCGCGACGGCAAACTCCAGGGCCCGCTGCCGGTCCTGCGGCCAGGCGCACAGGCCGTGGATGAGGCCGGCGCAAAAGGCGTCGCCCCCGCCCACACGGTCCACGATGTGGGTCACGTCGTAGGCCGGGGCCACGCTGAACCCGTCCGGCGTCCACAACACGCCCGACCAGGTGTTGTGGCTGGCCGAAATGCTGCCGCGCAGGGTGATGGCCACGGTTCCCAGGTTGGGAAAGCGCCCGGCCAGCGCCTCGCAGACGTGGCAGTACTTGGCGGCCTCCACCTGCCCGGAGGTCACGTCGGTATCGGGCGCCTTGACGCCAAACACCTTGTCCGCGTCCTCCTCGTTGCCCACGGCCACGTCGCAGTAGGCCACCAGCTCGGGCATCACCTCGCCGGCCGCCTTGCCCCACTTCCACAGGTTCTTGCGATAGTTCAGGTCGCAAGACACGGTCAGGCCCATCTCCCTGGCCGTTTGCACGGCCTCCAGGCAGACGGCAGCGGCCCCGGCCGAGATGGCCGGCGTGATGCCCGTCCAATGGAACCAATCCGCGCCCTCCAGGACGCTGCGCCAGTCGATCATGCCCGGCTCTATGGTGGCGATGGCCGAGCCGGCCCGGTCATAGACCACCTTGCTGCCGCGCTGCATGGCGCCCAGCTCCAGGAAATAGATGCCCAGGCGCTGACCGCCGCGCACGACCTTGTCCACGCCCACGCCGTACTGGCGCAGGAACTGGAGGCACGCTTCTCCCAGGTCGTTGTCGGGCAGCCTCGTGACATAGTCTACGGGCGTGCCCAGCAGGGCCAGGGAGACGGCCACGTTGGCCTCGCCGCCGCCATAGACCACGTCGAAGGAGCGCGCCTGGCCGAAACGGAGGAACCCGGGCGGCGACAGCCGCATCATGATCTCGCCAAAGGTAACGACACGTTTCATTGAATTCTACCTCCTGCCTGAAGTCGGAAAGCCGCCGCGTCCCTTTCCTCGGGATTGACCGCAGACTGCGGCCAGCGGCCGTGTAACACGTCCAGGACGACGTTGCAGCCGGTGCGATACAGGTCTTGCACGCTCTCTTCCGAGTTGGCGGCCACGTGCGGCGTCAGGATGACGTTGTCAAAGCCGCGCAGGGGCGAATCGGCGGGCAGTGGCTCCGTCTCAAAGACGTCCAGGCCCGCGCCCCACACCTTGCCACTTGCCAGGGCCCTGGCAAGCGCATCGTTGTCGATGATGGGGCCGCGGCTCGTGTTCACCACAAACACCCCGTCGCGGGCAAGGGCAAACTCCCGGTCGCCCAACAGATGATGTGTTTCAGGGGTCAGGGGGCAGTGGATCGAGATGAAATCGGCACCCGCGAGTAATTCGTCCAGCTCGCACTTGATCGCCCCCAGCGATAGGATCTGGTCGGCAGCGATGAAAGGATCGTAGGCCAGGATCGACAGGTCAAAGCCGGCCATCCGGCGCGCCACGGCCTGGGCAATGCGGCCAAAGCCGACCAGCCCCAGGGTGTGGCCCTTGAGGCGGCGAGCGGGCCGCGCGCCGGTTCGATCCCAGCGGCCGTCGCGGATCCAGCGGTCCTGCCGGCCCAGGTGGCGCACACAACCCAACAGCAGAGCCACGCTGTGGTCCGCCACGTCGTCGACGCAGTAGGTCGGCGCGTTGCACACCACGATGCCCTGCCGCGTCGCTGCCGCCACGTCGACGCTGTCGTAGCCGATCCCCAGGCGGACGATGCAACGACAGCGTTCCAGTTGATCGATGATCCCGGCCGACAGCAGGGGACGTACCGACTGTACCAACACCACGTCCGCCCGGCGGGTGGCCTCCAGCACGGCTTCCGGCGAACGGTGCTGGCCCTGCACCCATTCAACCCCGGCAGCGGCCATCTCGCCCGCGATCCAACCCGGTGGTGGAAAGAGGTCGTCATCGAAATCTACGAGCACTGCCTGAAAATGCGCCATTGCTTCCCCCGTGTGGAATGTCTCGCCGGTTGCCGCGCCTCAGGCCATGAATCGGAGCGAATACAGGTCCGCGTCCTGGAGGACGAGGCGCAGGCGCACCTGCCTCCCCGCCAACCGGCTCACGTCGGTGCTGCCCCGCCATCGCACCAGCCCCGCGATCTCGTCGCCGATCATCGGCCGGCAGTCGGCGAGCCCGTAGCCCGGCAAAGGGCGGTGGTCGGGCCCCTGGATTTCGACGGCCACGCTGCCCGCGGCTGACGTGGCATAGTTCAGGGCCAACGCCCTGCCC
>JAAYZQ010000530.1 GCA_012514775.1 Anaerolineaceae bacterium | reverse complement strand
GGCCGCCCAACTCGGGCAGAAAGGTCAGGCGCAGCCAATCGTTCTCAAGGACGACGCCGGTATAGTCCTGGGGCGCGGGCTGCGGGTCCGAAGCCTCGTAGGCCGGGCGGTCCAGCCAGGGATAATCGATGTTGTACGTGTCCGAATGGCGGGTCTCCAGGAAGCCGGCGTAGGGATAGGTGTCGATGGTGAGCGTGGTCTCGTAAACCTGGGCAGCGGGAACCCTCCCCTGGCCCGTGGCGGGCAGGGGCACGAAGGCCATCAGCAGAACGGCCACTACCAGGAATCGCATGGGTTTCTCTCCTTGCCTTCAATCAACGATGAATCGTCACCACTCATGCTGGGCCCGCCGGGCTGTCGGGCTCCAGGGGAGCGAGGCGGCTGCGACCGGCAGGGAGATTGTACCACAGGTGGAATAGGATGCAACTTGTACATGGGATGACGAAACAAGCCCGACTTGACGAAGTGCCGGTTTCGTAGTACATTTCAAGGCGACCCGGACCGGGCCACCAAGCAGGCAGGGAACACCCGATTCGAAGGAGAGCGTTATGGATCCGACGCAAGCCGTGGCTGTCCCACCGTCGCTGGAGCGCGCAGTCGTGGGCCGCAAGCCGCGCCGGTGGCGCACGCTGCTGGCCCTGGCCTTGGGCTATTTCATCGACCAGGGAGAGGCCCAGTCCATGTCGGTGCTGTTCCCCACCCTCCAGACGCTCTGGGGCCTGAGCTACACCAACCTGGGGCTGATCGGCACCATCCGCAGCCTGCTCCAGGCCCTGTCGGCGCCCTTCTGGGGCTTTGCCGCCGACCGCATCTCGCGCAAGACGATCATTGTCATCGGCACGGGGCTGTGGGGCATCTGGACGCTCTTTTGCGGGCTGACGCAGAACTTTGGGCAGTTGCTCGTCGTGCGCGCCATCTCGGGCCTGGGCCTGGGCTGCCTGATGCCCGCCACGTTCGCGCTCATGTCCGACACCTTCCCGCCCCGGCAGCGAGGGCGAGCCCTGGGCATCCTGGAAGCCATCGGCGTCCTGGGCATCGTCATCGGCACCGTGGGCCTGGGGTTCCTGGCGTCGCCCACCCTCTGGCGCTGGGGGTTCATCGCCCTGGGCAGCTTTTCCGTGGTGTCGGGGCTGCTGGTCTGGCTGCTGGTGGACGAGCCTGTGCGTGGCGCCGCCGAGCCCGAGTTGGCCGGCCGGATCACCGCCGAGCACGCGGCCCAATACGCGGTCAAGGCTTCGGACCTGCCCCGCGTGCTGGCCATTCCCACCATCCGCGTGGCCATCGCCCAGGGACTGGCGGGCTCTATGCCGTGGGTGGTCATGGGCCTGTATTTCATCACCTGGCTGGTGCGCGAGCGGGGCATGGTGGAGCAGACGGCCACCCTGGTCTTTGCCGGCATCGTCGTGGGCACGGCCCTCAGCAACGTCCTGGGCGGCTTCCTGGGCGACTGGGCCGAGGGACGCAGCCCGCGCTACGGCCGCGCGGCCGTGGGCCAGATCTCGGTGATCATCGGCATCCCGCTGACCTACCTGCTCTTTACCGGCACGGAGGATTGGCCCCTGGGCGCCCTCATCGCCCTCTGCTTCTGCACGGCCCTGTGCATCAGTTGGGCGGGCAAGGGCTCCAAGGAGCCCATGATGCAGGGCGTCACGCCGCCCGAGCTGCGGGCATCGGCCTTTGCCATGGTGACCATGATCGAGAGCGGTTTCGCCGCCCTGGTGGCCCTCGTCGCCGGGGGCCTGGCCGACCGCATCGGCTTTACCCCGGCCATGATCTGGACCATCCCGGTCCCCTGGGTACTGTGCGCCCTGCTCTTCAGCCTGTTCTACCTCACCTACCCCAAGGACTCGGCCAGGCTGCGGGCCCTCATGGCCGCCCGCGCCGAGGAGCTGGGCGGCTAGCGATTCGTCAGCGCAGCGGAGAGCCGGCTGTGGTTTGCCGTCTCTCCCCCGGAAGAAGACAATCAGGGACTGCCCCGTAGTGTGAGGCAGCCGCGACCCAAACAGGTAACAGGAGAAGACGCGATGACACAACGTGCCTGCCGGCTGGTCGGGCTCCTTCTGGTATTGCTCCTGGGCATGGCCCAGATCTCTGGCGTGGCCGCGCCCTGCCTGGCTTCGCAGGCCGGCGCCGGCCTGCCCCCGCCCCCGGATCGTGCCCTGGAGGCCATCCCTTACCTGCAGCCCGGTACTAGCGGCCCCGCGTCGCCCGGTGCCGCCGCCGACACGGCCCAGCTTCCGGCGAGCAAGCTCGCCTTCCAGTCCCTGCGAGACGGCAACTGGGAGATCTATGTCGCGGACGCCGACGGCTCCAACCCCAGGCGGGTAACAAACAGGGAAGCGTCCGATACACAGCCGCGCTTCAACCGGGGCTGCACGCGCATCGTCTTTGCCAACAATGCCTCGGGCAACTACGAGATTGCGACCATCAACCCTGACGGGACGGACCTCCGGCGCCTGACGATGAACGCGGCCAGCGATACCCAGCCGGCCTGGTCACCGGACGGCACGCGAATCGCCTTCCAGTCCACCCGGGACGGCCAGTCCGAGATCTATGTCATGTTGGCCGACGGCTCGAACCTGACCCGCCTTACCGCCCACGACGCGTACGACGGCTACCCAACCTGGTCCCCGGAAGGGACACGCCTCGCCTTCTCGTCCAATCGCAGCGGATCGTACGCCATCTGGGCCATGGATGCCGACGGCAGCAACCCGGTCCAGCTCTCCAACCAGCCGAACAGCGTCTATCCCGCCTGGTCGCCCGACGGCTCGCGCCTGGCCTACAGCGCCGACGAGGATGGCGACGGATTTCTCGAGCTGTGGGTGATGAACGCCGATGGCTCGGGCCAGCAAATGCGCCACGACCCGGGATCGTCCATGGACGCCTGGGTCCGAAGCTGGTCGCCCGATGGGCGGTGGGTCGCCTTTACCCGCGTCCACCTCATCAACTACCAGGGCGCCTGGTACTGGGACGAGGCGGTCATGCTGGCCCACGACGCGCTGTGGAACAGCTACACCCTGGAGCTGGGCATAGGTGGCCGCGACTGGCACCCCGATTGGCAGCCCCTCGACGCGCTTCCGCCGGTGGTGGCGCTCGATGCCCTGCCCGCCTACTCTCGCGCCTGGCGCGTGCTCCTTTCCTGGTCTGCCCGGGACGAGGGAGTGGGATCCTCGGGCGTCACGTGTTTCGACCTCCAGGCCCAGACCGACGGTGGAACGTGGGCGGACTTGTTGGTACGTGCCCCGGCGACGGCACACTACTACACGGGCGTCGAGGGGCAGCAGGTCAAGTTTCGAATCCGCGCCTCGGACGCCGTGCACAACGTGGGGGAGTGGACGCCCGACGCCGCCGCGTCCGGCACGCGCTTGTTCAGCTTCTATCTCTCCGGCCGGGCACAAGACGTGCGCGGCTTTTCCCGGCCCGGCACGGACATCACCATTCAGCCTGCGCCGGTGACCCAGACACCGGTCGATGCGCGGGGGGCCTTTGAAGCGCGGCTAGCCCGGCCCGAGGCCACGCAGGTGCTGGCCCGGGCCCCCGGCTACGCCTCACCTCCGGCCCCAATTGGAAGCGTGATCCATGACACGGAGGCAGCCATTTGCCTTCCTCCGCTCGACGACGTGGTGAGCAACGGAGGGTTCGAGGCCGGGGGCGGCTCCCTGGCCGGGTGGCAGATCGGCGGGACGATCCCTCCACGGGCGACCACCTCGGCGCGGCACACGGGGCAGGCGGCCGCCTTGTTGGGCCCACAGGCCGGCCCCCGGCTCTCGCCAGGAGAGCCCATGGTGGGCGAGCTGGGGGAATACGACCTGTTGGCATCGCCCGACGGCACGATCCATGCCCTGGGCGCCGGTTTGGTTGCCGGCACTAGCGACTGGGCAGTACATTACACTTATCGCCCGCCCGGTGGGTCCTGGGCCACCCCTCTTGCGCTGGGCAACGACGGATACTACAGCGAGGGTCGCACGCCGGTTCTGGCGCAGAGCCGCGATGGTTCGCTGCATGCTGCCTGGGTTGGCGAGGCGGGTGTCTACTACCAGCAGACGCGCGAGGACGGCACCTGGACCAACCACGAGCTCATCGGGCCGGGTGGCAAGGCCCCGGCCCTGGCGGCCGACAGCTACGGCGGGCTGCACCTGGTCTATGCCGGGCATATAGAGCATTCCAAGTTTCTCTTCGAGGCCCACCGGGCACCGGGAGGAAGCTGGTCGGAACCGGCGCCGTTGGGGCAGGGTGGCAGCTTGCGGTTGGACGCCGGGCGAGGCGGCACCGTACATCTCATCTGGGAGCAGCGGGAGAAGGACTATCCCCACAAGGCTTACTACCGGCAGTGGACACCCGAAAAGCAATGGTCGCCGGTGGAGCCTATGGGCGACTGCTACCCCGGGGGGATAGACTCACTGGTGGAGGGACCCGACGGGCAGGTCCACGCCGTGTGGAGCTACTCGGACGGCACCCAGTACGCGGTCCGATCGCTGGACGGCGCCTGGTCGACACCGCAATCCCTCGAGGGCGTCGGCAGCTGTGTAAACCTGGCGACGGACAGTACCGGCATGCTGTATCTCGTGTATCACGGGTACCATGAAGGCATGGCGGGCACGTTCTTCATGTTCAAGCGCCCCGGCCAGCCCTGGTCAGAGCCGGAGTCGATCTTCATGGATCCGGGGATCCTTCCCAGCGCCATCGCCGTCGACCCGGCCGACAATCCCCACGTGGTCTACCAGACGATAGAAGGCGACCGCTACTGCAGCGCACAACCCGCGCCTGAGGATGCTTCTTCCACCCTCAGCCAGTCCATCACGATCCCCTCGACGCAGCACCGCCCGACCTTGTCGTTCTTTTACGAGCTGCGGGGGGTTCTGCCAGGCCACGAAGGCGGCCTGCGCGTGGTCGTCGACGACGGCATCTCCTCCACCGCGGTCCTGACGGCGACGGGCAGCACCGGCTGGACCCACGCCTGGGCAGCGCTGGACGCCTGGGCAGGCCAGACGGTGACCGTCACGCTGGCGGCCGACTCCAGGGCCGGTGAGCCCTACGCCCGGCTGGCGCTGGACGAGGTCGTCGTCGGCTCGTGGATGACGCCCATTCCGGTGGAAGTGATCCCCGGGCACGTGCCGGCGGGTGTCACGGCGGCCATCACCGTCAGCGGCCAGAACTTTGCGCCGGGTGCCGCCATCTGGCTGGGCGGAGCGCCCCTGGCCGGTACGACGTGGGTCGCCGACGACACCTTGACGGCCACGGTGCCCGCGGCGCAAGCAGCCGGCAGGCAGCCCCTGTGGGTGGTGAATCCCGGCGGCGCAAGGGGCCCGGCCATCTGGCTGCGCGTGGGCGAGGTTGTCTTCTTGCCCCTCGTCAGGCGCTAGCGGCTACAGCGCCTCATCCGTGCGCGCCATCCGCCGCAGGATGGTCTGCAGGATGCCGCCGTTGCGGTAGTATTCGACCTCCACGGGGGTGTCCAGCCGGGCCACCGCCTGGAACTGGATCTCGCCCCCTTCCGCGCGGCGGGCGACGACCGACACGACCTTCCCGGGCACCAGGCCGTCGCGAATGCCCGTTATGTCGAATACCTCGCGGCCAGTGAGCCCCAGGGTCCGGGCCCCTTCGCCCTCGCGGAACTGGAGGGGCAGGACGCCCATGCCGATGAGGTTGCTGCGGTGGATGCGCTCGTAGCTCTCGGCCAGGACGGCCCGCACCCCCTGGAGCTGCACGCCCTTGGCCGCCCAGTCGCGAGAGCTGCCCGTGCCGTACTGGCGCCCGCCGATGATCACCAGGGGCACGCCTTCTTCCTGGTAGCGCATGGCGGCGTCATAGACGGGCATGACCTCGCCGTCGGGCAGGTGGGCCGTGACGCCACCCTCGGTGCCCGGCACGAGCAGGTTCTTGAGACGGATGTTGGCCAGCGTGCCGCGCACCATGACCTCGTGGTTGCCCCGCCGCGAGCCGTAGGAGTTAAAGTCCCGTCGCTCTATTCCCCGCTCGAGCAGATAGCGGCCCGCCGGGCTGTCCACGGCGATGCTGCCCGCGGGCGAGATGTGGTCGGTGGTCACCGAATCGCCCAGCAGGGCCAGCACCCGCGCCCCGCGGACGTCGTCCAGCGGAGGCACGTCGAGGCCCAGCCCTTCAAAGTAGGGCGGCTCCTGGATGTAGGTCGACTCCGGGTCCCAGCGATACAGGCTTTGCTCGCCCGCCTCGCCGGCCGAGATGGCATTCCACGTCTCGTTGCCGGTGTAGACGTTGGCGTACTGCTCCTTGAACATCTGCGGGTCCAGGGCCGCGGCCACCGCCTGCTGGATCTCGGCCTGGCTGGGCCAGATGTCCTTGAGGTAGACCGCCTCGCCGTCGCTCCCCTTGCCCAGGGGCTCGTCGGCCAGGTCCACGTCCACGGAGCCGGCCAGGGCATAGGCCACCACCAGGGGCGGCGACGCCAGAAAGTTGGCCTGGACGTGGGGGTTGATGCGACCCTCAAAGTTGCGGTTGCCCGACAGCACCGCTGCGGCCACGAGGTCGCCCTCCTCCACGGCGCGGGCCACGTTCTCGGGCAGGGGGCCGCTGTTGCCGATGCAGGTGGTGCAGCCATAGCCCACCAGGTTAAAGCCCAGGCGGTCGAGATAGGGCGTCAGCCCGGCCGCGTCCAGGTAGCGGGTCACGACGGTCGAGCCGGGGGCCAGGCTGGTCTTGACGTAGGGCGGCACCTGGAGCCCTCGCTCCACCGCCTTCTTGGCCAGCAGCCCCGCGCCGATCATGACCGTGGGGTTGGACGTGTTGGTGCAGCTCGTGATAGCGGCAATGACCACCGCGCCGTGGCCCAGGGTCACGTCCCGGTCTCCGTTGGAGGCCGCCAGCGTCGCCGTGCGGCGCACGGCCTCCTCGCGCAGCGCATAGCCTCGCCGCTCCACGGGCGCCTTCAGGGCCGCCCGAAAGGTCCTCTTGACCTCAAAGAGGGAGATGCGGTCCTGGGGGCGCTTGGGGCCGGCCAGGCTCGGCTCCACGGTGTCCAGGTCCAGGTGGAGGCCGTCCGAGTAGGAAGGCAGCGGGCCATCGTCGGTGCGGAACAGCCCCTGGGCCCGGGTATAACGCTCCACCAGGTCCACCAGCTCGGGCGGGCGCCCGGTGTTGCGCAGGTAGCGCAGCGTCTCGTCGTCCACGGGAAAATATCCGATGGTGGCGCCGTACTCGGGAGCCATGTTGGCGATGGTGGCCCGGTCGGGCAGGCTCAGGCGGCCCACGCCGGGGCCATAGAACTCGACAAACTTGCCCACGACCTCCTTCTCGCGCAGCATCTGGGTCACGACGAGGACCAGGTCGGTGGCCGTGGCCCCCTCGGGCAGCTCGCCCTCGAGGTAAAAGCCCACAACCTCAGGGGGCAGCATGGTGATGGGCTCGCCGAGCATGGCCGCCTCGGCCTCGATGCCGCCCACGCCCCAGCCCACGACGCCCAGGCTGTTGATCATGGTCGTGTGGGAATCGGTGCCGACCAACGTGTCGGGAAAGGCCATCCAGCGGCCGTCCGGCTCCTGGCGCCGGGCGACGACGGTCGCCAGGTACTCCAGGTTGACCTGGTGGACGATGCCCGTGGCCGGCGGCACCACGCGAAATCGATCAAAGGCGCGCTGCGCCCAATGGAGGAACTCGTAGCGCTCGCGGTTGCGCTCGAACTCGCGCTCGGCGTTGAAATAGAGGGCAGCCTTGCTGCCAAACATGTCCACCTGCACCGAGTGGTCTATGACCAGGTCGACGGGCACCCGGGGGTTGATGCGGTCCGGGTCGCCGCCCAGCCTGTCCATGGCCGAGCGCATGGCGGCCAGATCGACGACCACCGGCACCCCGGTGAAATCCTGGAGCACCACCCGGGCGGGCTTGAAGGGCAGCTCCCGTTTGCCGGGGTCGTCCGCCCGCCAACCCACCAGGCTCTCCACGTGGGCCTCGGTGATCTCGCGGCCGTTCACCTCCCGCAGCAGCCCCTCCAGCCAGACGCGGATGGAGAAGGGCAGCCGGTCGATGCCCTGCATGCCCAGCTCGGTCAGGCGGCCAAGGCGCACCATGCCCACCGGGCCGTACGCCGTGTCGAGGGTCGTTCGCGCGCCAAAGGGATCGTAGACTTGAGTCATCTTGCTCCTTTCACTGGTGTCAATAGCCGATGCCCAATCCCAGCTCGTCGTCGTACCCCAGCTCGTCCTTGGCATAGTCGCTCATCATGGATGGATGCCACAGCGGCTGCCACACCAGGTCCACGTCGACCAAGTAGACGTCGCGAAAGGACCGAAGCTCGCGCTTGATGTCGCGGATGATCTCGGGTCCCAGGGGACAGCCGGGGCTGGTCAGGGTCAGGTCGACCTGCACGTCGCCCACCTCTTCGTCCCAGTTCACGCCATAGATCAGGCCCAGGTCGACGATGTTCATCCCGATCTCGGGATCCTCGACGTTCTTCAGAGCCTGCAGGATCTCGTCCTTTGTCGTCACCGTTTCCTCCTCCCTCGTCACTCCACGTCGACCAGGATATCGTCCCCCTCCACCCTGACGTCGTAGGTGGGGATGGGCACCACCGCCGGCAGGGCCTTGACCTCGCCCGATCGCACGTCAAAGCGCGCTCCGTGGCGCGGGCACTCGATCTGGTTGCCCAGGAGCAGGCCCTCGCTCAGGGTCCCGCCGTCGTGGCTGCAGACGTTGGCCACGGCCCAGAACTCGCCGTTGACGTTGCACAGCACGATCTCCTCGTCTTCGACGTCGAGGAACAACATCTGGCCGGGGGGGATGTCCGCCGCCCTGGCCACCTTACGATACGCCATTTCTCCTCCTTCTGGCATCTGCCATAGTGCCTCCTCGAACGCTGCCGGCCGTCGCGGCTGACGGGCCCTCAACCTGCCCAACAGCGGCTGGCCAGCCATGCGGATCAGGCCGTCGCCCACTCGTCTTCGGGCTCCGACTCGCCCTGCCAGCCCTCCAGGCCATAGGCGCCGACCTTGACCACTTTGAGGGGCAGCAGGGCGCACTTCAGGCGGACCGGGCCCAGCTCGATGCCCAGCTCCTCGATAACGTCCTCCTTGGTCAGCTCCCGGATCTCGTCCAGGGTCTTGCCGATGAGAAGGTCGCTGAGCATCGAGGCCGAGGCCTTGCTGATGGCACAGCCCACCGCCGAAAAACGGACGTCCTCCACGGTCTTGCCGTCGTCCGCCAGCTCCAGGTCAAAGCGGACCCGGTCGCCACACAGGGGGTTTTCCTCCTCGTGGCTGATGTCGGGATCCTCTAACCTGCCGTAGTGGTGAGGATTCGTATAATGTTCCAGGATCTCTTCTCGGTAAAAATCGTCCATGCTCCTCGTTCCCCGCGTTCCGCGCGCCTGGCGCCGGAACGCACGTGGATGTGCAGCCCTCTCAGCGCGGCAGGCCGAGCAAGGCCCGGGTGTAGGCCAGGCGAAAGCCGGCGCGCTCGACGTTCCGCTGCGAGGGCGAGCCGGGCGCGGTGTGCGCCATGGCCACGTCGTTGCCCGCCCGGGCTGCTTCCTCCAGCCGGGCGCGCAGCAGGGCGAGCTGCACGCCGCGGCGCCGAAACGCCGGGCGTGTGCTGGCGCTGCACAGCTCGGCGACTCCTTCGTGGGAGACAAATGCTCCCCCGCCCGCCGGCTGGCCGTCGATCCAGGCCAGGAACGGCTCGGCGCGCTCCCCGTAGAAATTGGGCGCCAGGATGCTGCGCGTCTCCGGCGGGGCCTCTTTTCCCTCAAAGCCCTCGCCCACGGTCCGCAGCCACAGCTCGGCCTCTTCTCGTCCGGCCCGGGTCACGGAAACCCCGGGCACGGGGGCGAACTCGTCCGGCGTCAAGGCCAGCGGGCGCCACAGGACGCTCATGAACCCCTCGACGGTGTAGCCGCGCTCGCGCAACAGGGCAACGAGCGACGCGTCGGCCACGGGGCACACGTCGACCCGCGGCGCCGCGCAGCGAGAGCGGTAAAACTCCTCGATGCGCGCCAGGTCGTCCTCGCCGGCCGGCCCGTTCAACCCCAGCCCGCTGGCACGGTTGACGGGAAAGGCCGGCCCGGTATAGACGGCATAGCCCCCGCCCACCGCCTCCACGGCCACCTTCTGTTCCCGCCACAGGTGATCGATGGTCCGCGCGTAGCGCACGCTGCGCCAGGCGTAAGCCGTCTCCAGGCGGCGGGCAAGGTCCCGGTCCACGAACTGCACCTGGCCGTCAGGCATTCTCCCCCCGGTCCCGTTCCGGTCCCATTTCCATGCCGCACACCCCTACCCGGCAAAGGACGGCTTCAGGTTGGCCAGGTACTTCTGGCGGAATTTGCTCACCTTGGGCGCGATGACCACCTGGCAGTAGGGCTGGTACGTATTGTTGCGATAGTATTCCTGGTGATAGTCCTCCGCCTTGTAGAACGCGTCCAGGGGGCTCACCTCGGTGACGATGGGATCGTCCCAGATGGCGGCGGCCTCCATCTCGCGGATCACCTCTTCGGCCACCTGTTTCTGGTCCTCGTCGTGGTAAAAGATGGCCGAGCGATACTGGGTCCCCACGTCGGCGCCCTGGCGGTTCAGCGTCGTGGGATCGTGGATGGTGAAAAACACCTCCAGCAGCTCCCGGAAGCTGACGACGGCGGGGTCGTAGGTGAGCTGCACCACCTCGGCGTGCCCCGTCTTGCCGGTCGTCACCTGGCGATAGGTGGGGTCCGGCACGTGCCCGCCGGCATAGCCCGATTCCACCTTTTCCACGCCGCGCAGTTGTTCGTACACGGCTTCCAGGCACCAGAAGCAGCCACCGGCGAGGGTCGCCACTTCCCTGCCCTCACTTATCCCTCTTGGTCCGTTCGTCCCTTGTTCCATCATTCTCCAATCCAACCAGGTCTAGCTATTCTCCCAGATGCGGATCTTGCCGTCGGCGGCGCCGGCGGCCAGCCAGCGGCCGTCGGGTGAAAAGGCCATGCCATTCACGGCCCTGGTGCTGACCGGCAGCTCCTCCATCAGGCGGGCCTCCTCGATCGACCAGATCTGGACCACGCCCTCCCGGGCTACGGCCACGGTCTTTTCGTCGGGCGCAAAGGCCATGCCCCGCACGGCCGGCGCGCCCGCCGGCCCGGGCCCGGACGTTAACTGCAGGTTGCGCACCTCGTCCCAGCTCTTTGTGTCCCAGAACCTGGCGACGCCCTCGTAACCCAGCGACGCCAGGGTGCGGCCGCCATCAAGCGCCCGCAGGGCCAGGACGGCGGTCTCGTGGCCGGGCAGCGCGATGAGGGGCTCGCCCGAGGGCAGCGCCCAGAGCAAAATCTGGCCCCCCAGCCCGCCGGTGGCCAGCACGCCCCCGTCCACAAAGGTCACCGTCGAGAGGTTCTTCTTGCTGGCGGCAATGGCCGTCTCCTGCTTGCCGTCCAACGTCCACACCACAGCGCGGCCCCCGTAGGAGCCGGCGGCGACCCGGCAGCCATCGGGCGAGATGCGCACGGCCGCGACGGTCTTTTTGCGGTCGCGCAGGGTATGCAGCGGGCTTCCCTCGGGCAGCGACCAGAGGCGGACCGTCGCATCGGTCGAGCCGCTGGCCAACACCTTGCCGTCGGGCGAAAGCGACAGGGCATTGACGCTGTTTTCGTGCCCCTGGAGCGTGCCGACGGGCTTCCAGCCCGGCACCGCCCAGAGCTTGATCAACCCGTCCATTCCGGCCGAGATCATGGTCTCGCCGCCGGGCGTGAACAACACCCCCAGGGCATAACTCGAATGAGCCTCAAAAACCAGGTGCTCTCTCAAGTATCTTCTCCATCCTAGCCCACCATCCGCTGTTCCAGATAGGTGCGCAGGGCCACGGCGTTGTTGTGCTCGGTGTCCCTGGCAGCATAGACGAGGGTCACGCGGCCGTCGCTCGCCCTGTGGGCTAGCTCCTCGAGGGCCGCCTCGCGCTCCTCCAGCTCTTGCCAGTAGCGCTCCTGGAACTCTTCCCAGCGATCCACGTCGTGTCCGAACCACGTCCGCAGCTCAGCGCTGGGCGCCAGGTCCTTCAGCCAGGCGTCGATCCTGGCCGCCTCTTTGCTCACGCCCCGGGGCCAGATGCGGTCGACGAGGACTCGGTAACCGTCGCCGGCAGCCGGTGGCTCGTAGGCTCTCTTGAGCTGTACCGTCATCCGCCTCCCTCCACGGCATCCCCATCCCGGCCGCCGTCCAGCAGCTCCACCAGCTCGCCCAACTCCCGGATCTGATAGCGGGCTTTCAGGCCGGGGGGCAGGGGCAGGCCGGTGGGATTGAACCAGCAGACGTCAATGCCCGCGCGGTTCGCGCCGGCCACGTCCGACGTCAGGCTGTCGCCCACCATGAGCACCTCGTCGCGGCGGGGTAGGCCCATCCTGGCCAGGGCCACCTGGAAGATGGCCGGGTCGGGCTTGGCCGCGCCCACTTCTTCGCTGATGACCACGGCGTCGAAACAGCCGCCGATGGTCGACCGCTCGAGGCGGGGCCGCTGCACGTCCTCCAGGCCGTTGGTAATCAGCGCCAGGCCGAAGCGGTCGTGGAGCGCCCGGAGCGTCTCTTCCGCTCCGTCGACCAGGTCGGTGCCCAGGGCCAGGTTGCGCAGGTAGGCCCGGCTGAACTCGTCCACATCCAAAGCCAGCCCGGCTTTTTCAAAGAGCAGGGCAAAGCGCCTGGTGCGCAAGAGGTCCTGGGTGATCTGTCCCAGCTCGAACTCACGCCAGATGGCGGCATTGATCCGCCTGTAGGCCTCGGCGTAGGCCGGCCGGAAGGGATGCCCGGCGGCCTCAAAGGTCAGGCGCAGCGCTTGCAGCTCGGCCCGATCGTAGTCGAACAGTGTGCCGTCGGCGTCAAAGAGCAGCCATCGATAGTCCATGGCGGCTACTCCAGGCCAAAGACCGCGCGCGCCTTGCACAGGGCATCGACCAGGCGGTCCACCTCGTCTTCGGTGTTGTACACGTAGGCGCTGGCCCGCGCGGTGGCGGGCACACCAAAGTAATCCATGAGGGGTTGCGCGCAGTGATGCCCGGCGCGAATGGCAACCCCCTCCCGATCCAGGATGCTGGCCAGGTCGTGGGGATGGATGAGCAGCTCCCCGTCGCGGATGAGGTTAAAGGTGATGACGCCTCCTCGCTCGCCGGCCGGCGGGCCATAGATGTGCAGATCGGGCACGTCGGGCAGGCGCTTCAGAGCATAGGCGGCCACGGCCTGCTCGTGGGCGTGGACGTCGTCCATGCCCAGCCCTGCCAGGTAATCGACCGCCGCTCCCAGGCCGATGGCGTCGGCCACGTTGGGCGTGCCGGCCTCGAACTTGTGGGGGACGTCGTTCCACTCGCTCTCGCGCAGGTGCACGCTCTTGATCATGTCGCCGCCGCCCTGGAAGGGCGGCATGGCCTGCAACAGCTCCTTGCGCCCCCACAGGACGCCGATGCCCGTCGGGCCTAGCATCTTGTGGCCGGAAAACGCCAAAAAGTCGGCGCCGATGGCCTGCACGTCCACGGGCAGGTGTGGCACGCTCTGCGCGCCGTCCACCAGCAGCAGGGCGCCCACGTCGTGGGCCCGCCGGGCGATCTCGGCCACGGGGTTGATGGTGCCCAGCACGTTGGACATGCCGCTCACGGCCACCAGCTTGACCCGCTCGCCCCACCGGTCCAGGAGGCGGTCCAGGGGCTGGCCCCAGTCCGCCGGCCCCTCGGGGAGCGAACCGTTCAGCAGCAGCCGGCCCTCGAGATCGAGGGCGATGAACTCCAGGCGCGCCCCGGTGGCCTGGGCCAACAACTGCCAGGGCACGAGGTTGGAGTGGTGCTCCATGACGCTGAGGATGATGACGTCTCCCTCGCGCATCGTGCTTTGTCCCCACGAGTTGGCCACCAGGTTGATGGCCTCTGTCGTGTTGCGGGTAAAGACCACTTCCCGCGGGCTGTAGGCATTGATAAAGCGCCCCACCTTGCGCCGCGCGCCCTCGTAGGCCTCGGTGGCCTCTTCCGCCAGCGTGTGCACGCCGCGGTGGATGTTGGCGTTGTAGCGCCGGTAGTAGTCGTCCATGGCCTGGATGACGACCTCTGGCTTTTGCGACGTGGCCGCGTTGTCCAGATACACCAGGCGCTTGCCGTGTACCTGCCGCTGCAAGATGGGAAAATCGGCGCGAATGGCTTTGACGTTCAGCATCCTCTCTCCTTTGCTCCTCTTCAGTGTTACGCCGACCTGGACAGCTTGTCAGCAATTGCTCCCGTGAGCCGGTCCCGCAGCCCTTCCAGGCTTTCGGGCAGCCGGTCCAGGGTGGGCTGGAAAAAGCCCTCGACGATGAGGCGCACGGCCTCGATGCGGGGAATGCCCCGGCTTTGCAGGTAAAACACCTGGTCCTGGTCCACCTGGCTGACCGTCGCCCCGTGGGTGCAGCGCAGGTCGTTGGCCTCGATCTCGAGCTGGGGCAGCGAATCGGCCCGTGCCTTGGGCGAGAGCAGCAGGTTGCGGTTGGACTGGTAGGCGTTGGTCTTTTGCGCGCCAGGCCAGGCGCGGATGGTACCCTCATAGACCGCCCGCGACCTGCCCAGGAGCGCGCCCTGGTAGAGCAGATCGCTGGTGCCACTGGTGGCCACGTGATCCTGGAGCGTGTCAAAGGCGACGTGCTGCTTGCCGTCGGGCAGGTAGAGGCCGGTGACCTTGGCCTCGGCGCCCGAGCCGCGCAACACGGTGTGCTGCGACGAGCGGCTCAACTTGCCGCCCAGGGTGACGGTCAACCACTCGAGGCGGCTGTCCCGGTCCAGGAGGGCCGTCTGCCGGCGCAGGTCGTAGATGTGCCGGCCCAGGTCCTGGGTGTTGATGTAGCGGACGCGGGCGCCGGGCCCCACGTACAGCTCGGTCACGCCCCCGTGATAGGTGTCGGGGCAGGCATCGCAGCCCATGGACAGCAGCTCCGAGACGAGGGTCACGCTGCTGCCCTCCTCGGCCACGAGGAGCGTGTGGGGCATGGACGCCAATTGGGGCATCTCTTGCCACAACACGCTGATGAAGGGCAGCTCCACCGTCACGCCGCGGGGCACGTACAGCAACGTGCCGCCGCTCCAGAAAGCGGCATGCAGCGCGGTATACTTGTCGGTCGTGACCGGCACTGCCTCGTCCATGAAGCGTCCTTGCACGATCTCGGGATGCTCGCGGGCCGCCGTGGACAGATCGGTCCAGATGACCCCCTGCCGCCGCGCCTCGTCGCCCAGGTCGCGATAGACCCGGGCCGAATCGCGCTGGACCATCAAGCCCGCGCGCTGGCCATAGACGCCCAGGGCGGCATGCAGCTTGGGCGGCAGGGCGGTGAGATCGTCCACCGGCCGTTGGGCCGGGGCATAGGGGATCAGCTCCTCCCAGTCCAGCTTGAGCTCGGTGCGGCGCCAGAAGGGCGGCTCGGCCTGTTCATAGTGGGCCCAGCCCTCGTAGCGCTTCTCCAGGAGCCAGTTGGGCTCGTTCCGCTCCGCCGCCAGGGCCTCCAGGGCCTCGCGATGGAAGCCGCGGGCAGGCAAGGCCGGTTTTCTTGTTCGTTGCAGGGTCGCTGTCGTGTTCACGTTTAGCCAACCGATCCTTCCATTTCCAGCTTGATCAAGCGGTTCATCTCCACGGCGTACTCCATGGGCAGCTCCTTGACGATGGGCTCGATGAAGCCGTTGACGATCATGAACATGGCCTGGTTCTCGGGAATGCCGCGGCTCTGCAGGTAAAAGAGCTGCTCGTCACTCACCTTGCTGACCGTGGCCTCGTGGCTAATGCTGGTGTCGTTCTCGTCAATCTCCATGACCGGGTAGGTGTCGGAGCGCGACTTGTCGTCCAGGATCAGCGCGTCGCAGATGACGTTGCTCTTGACGCCGTGGGCGCCCTTGTAGACCTTGACCAGGCCGCGATAGCCGGCCCGGCCGCCGCCCTTGCTGATGGACTTGCTGGTGATGCTCGACGAAGTGTCGGGCGCGGCGTGGATGGCCTTGCCGCCGGCGTCCTGGTGCTGCCCCTTGTTGGCAAAGGCAATGGACAGGATCTCGGCGCGGGCGCCACGGCCGACCATGTACACCGAGGGATACTTCATCGTCAGGCGGCTGCCCAGGTTGCCGTCGACCCACTCCATGACGGCGTCCTCGTGGGCCATGGCACGCTGGGTCACCAGGTTATAGACGTTGTGGCTCCAGTTCTGGATCGTCGTGTAGCGCACGCGGGCGCCCTTCTTGACAATGATCTCGATGACGCCCGAGTGGAACGAATCGGTGCTGTATGTAGGCGCCGTGCAACCCTCGATGTAGTGAACCTGCGAGCCCTCGTCGGCAATGATCAGCGTCCGCTCGAACTGCCCCATGTTCTGGGCGTTGATGCGGAAGTAGGCCTGCAAGGGGATCTCTACCTTGACCCCAGGCGGAATGTAGACAAAGCTGCCGCCGCTCCAGGTGGCGGTGTTCAGGGCGGCGTACTTGTTGTCGGCCGCCGGCACCACCGTGCCAAAGTGCTCGCGGTAGACGTCTTCGTACTCGCGCAGCCCGGTGTCGCTGTCCACAAAGACCACGCCCTGCTTGCCCCACTCTTCCTTCAGGCTGTGGTAGACGGCCTCCGACTCGTACTGCGCGCCGGCGCCGGCCAGGAACTTGCGCTCGGCCTCGGGAATGCCCAGCCGCTCAAAGGTCTCCTTGATGCTGTCGGGCACCTCGTCCCAGGTGCGACCCTGCTGCTCCACGGGCTTGATATAGTAATAGATATCGTTATAGTCGAGCCTGGACAGGTCACCGCCCCAGGTGGGCGTCGGCTTGCTAAAGAAAATGTCCAGGGCCTTGTGGCGAAGGGCGCGCATCCAGTCGGGCTCACCCTTCATCCAGGAGATCTCGTCCACGATCTCGTGGTCGAGGCCCTTGCGGCTCTTGAACACGTAATCTTCTTTGTCGCGAAAACCGTAACGGTACTCGTCCAGGTCAACGCCCAATACTATGTTCTCAGACATGACTCATCCTTCCTGATAGTGGCACCATCGACGATGGGCGACCGTCTTTTATCCCACACCGTTGTCTTGTCCAGTTCTATTCGCGAACCCACTCGTAGCCCTTCTCTTCTAGCTCCAGGGCCAACTCCGAGCCGCCGGACATGACGATGCGGCCGTTAACCAGGATGTGAACGTGGTCGGGCTTGATATAGTTCAGGATTCGCTGGTAGTGGGTGATGACCAGAACGGCCAGGTCGGGGCTCACCAGCTGGTTAACGCCCTCGGCCACGATGCGCAGGGCATCGATGTCCAGGCCCGAGTCGGTCTCGTCCAGGATGGCGACCTCGGGCTGGAGCATGGCCATCTGCAAGATCTCCATGCGCTTTTTCTCGCCGCCGGAAAAGCCCTCGTTGATGTAGCGGCTGGCAAAGGACTGATCCATCTGCAACATGGACATCTTTTCGCGGAGCATGGTCCGGAACTCGCGCATCGAGATGCCCTTGTCTTTTCCGTGGCCGTTGCTCGAGCCATCGTCCTTCTCGCGGCGCGAGTTGAGGGCCGTCCTCAAGAAGTTGGCGACGCTCACCCCCGGGATGGAGCTAGGATATTGGAAGGCCAGGAACAGCCCCAGTCGAGAGCGCTCGTCGGGCGCCAGCTCGACGACGTTCTGGCCCTTGAACCAGATCTCTCCCGCGGTGACCTCGTAGGCCGGGTGGCCCATGAGGGTGTTGGCCAGCGTGCTCTTGCCCGAGCCGTTGGGCCCCATGATGGCATGGATCTCGCCCCTGTTGATCTCCAGGTCGACCCCCTTCAGGATCTCCTGGCCCTCGATTTGGACGTGTAGATTCTTGATTACCAGATCGGCGGTCATTGGGTTCGCTCCCCCTTGCTTGAATTCACAGTTCCATTCTGCACGATCCTGAACTGGCACCCGTGGTACCCGTCCAGGACGCAGTTCTTTAGCTCGACCGTAGGCGCGAGGAGACGGGCCATTACCCGGCGCTCCAGCTCGCAGGCAGCGCGATTCTCAGAGGCTACGGCCTGATAGGGGCAGCCGTACTCGCGCAGCTCAAATCCATCCTCGGTCTGCTCGATCTCGACCGAGACTCCCCTCTGATCGAGGATGTCGGCCCAGGACTGCAGGCGCTCGGCCAGGCTCTCGCCCGACACCGAGTCGCGGTAGAGATCGGCCAGTTGCCCGCTGACGCGGCGCATGACCTCCTGGATGGCGCCCGCTTCCCGGTTGCGGCCCACCTCGTCGAGCAGCAACGAAAGCAACAGGCGGGCCAGATCACCATAGTCCTTGTGAAACATGTTGTGCCCCTCGGGCGTCACCGAGTAGAGATAGTAGGGCCGGCCGACGCCCTCGCGAACCTTGACGGCCTGCACGGCGCCGCTGGCCTCCAGTTGGGCCAGGTGCTGGCGCACCGCCGAAGCGGTCACACCCAGGTCGCCGGCAACGTCCTTGATGCTGGCCTTGCCCCGAACCTGTATCGCCTTCAGCACGCGGGCCGCCGGCGTGTTGGAAAAATGCCACCCGTTACTCATCCCTTTTGCACTTCCTCTCTACAACACCGCACACCATACCACAGGCTGACAATATTGTCAAATTATGCTTGCAAAATTATCTAAATCAGGCCAGGCGCTGCCACACGGCCCGGGCCAGGGCACGGAAGGCGCGCCCCGCCTCCGACTCGGCATCCAGGGCAGCCGGCCGGCCCTCGTCGCCCGCCTCGCGAACGTGGGTCTCCAGGGGAATCTCTCCGAGGAAGGGAACCCCGACGGCCTCGGCCAGGCGCCTGCCGCCCCCTGTGCCAAAGAGGGCGTGGCGTGCCTGGCACTCGTCACAGACGAAATAGCTCATGTTCTCCAGGACGCCCAGGAGCGGGACGTTGAGGCCCTGGAACATGCCCACGGCCTTGCGGGCGTCGTCCACCGCCACGTCCTGGGGCGTGACGACGACGATGGCCCCGTCCACCCAGGAGTGCTTGACCAGGGAGAGGGGGATATCGCCGGTGCTGGGCGGCAGGTCGACGATGAGAATGTCCAGATCGCCCCAGGCCACGTCGGCCAGGAACTGGGCCACCATCTTGTCGGTCATGGGCCCGCGCCACACCAGGGGCGTCTCGGGGCTGGCCAGGAAGCCGATGGACACCAGGCGCACGCCGTGGGCCTCGGCCGGCTGGAGCTTGCCGTTGGCCGCGGGCGGCAGCGCCTCGACGCCCATCATGCGCGGCACGTTGGGCCCGTAGGCGTCGGCGTCCATGAGCCCCACGCGCAGTCCCTGGGCCGCCAGGGCCACCGCCAGGTTGGCCGCCACCGTGGACTTGCCCACGCCGCCCTTGCCGCTCCCCACGGCGATCACCGTCCGCACGCCGGGCGGCCGCTCCTGCTTTCGCTGCGGCTGGCCCGCCGGCGCGCCCGTAGTCCTGCCGGCCACGGAACCACCAACGCCCGGATCGCCGGCCCGGCCCGCCCGGCGCTGCACCCTGGCCCGGGCATCCAGCGGCCTGCCGGCCTCGACCTGCACGCCTTTCAGTCCGGAAACGCTCGCCAGCGCCTGCTGCATGGCCGCCAGCACCTGCTCCTGCTGGTCCGGTTCCATCTGGGCCACATCGAGGACGATGGTGGCCACGCCCTCGCCGTCGTCAGAGACGGACTGCACGAGGCCAAAGGACACAATGTCCCGGTTGTAGCCGGGAAACGGGATCGTCCTGAGCGTCTTCCAGATTTCGTCCTTGAGGGTCGCCATCTAGTCCCACCACCCCATTTCGTCTTTTGCCTCTTCCGACATCATGGCCGGTCGCCATGGAGGCGACCAGACCAGGCGCACTTCTACAGACTCCACCTCGGGGACCTGGCGCCAGATGGCCATTTCGGCCGCGGCCTGCACCTCGGGGCCCAGGGGGCAAGCGGGTGTCGTCAGGGTCATGGACACCCGGGCCTGCCGTTCTTCCAGCTCGGCGCTATAGATCAGTCCCAGGTCTACGATATTAATCCCCAGTTCGGGGTCAATCACCTCGCGAAGGGCTTCCAGAAGCTGCTCGTCCATCACGGCTTTTCCTTTCCAGTCCTCGGCGAAAAGTATAGCACACTGTCCGCATTTTGTCAATTAAATCTGCGTAAATTAGGAAAATAGGACGCTCCTGGTTCGGGCGCACTTGCAATTTTCGGGGCAATGCGGTAGAATGAGCGGCCGGCAGGGCGCCGCACCCGCGCAACTGCGCGACCAGCTATCAGAAAGCGAAAGGGAGAATCAACATGGACAAGCAAATCCTCGCCACCGACGGTGCACCGGCAGCGGTGGGCCCCTATTCCCAGGGCGTGCGGATCGGTGACCTGGTATACACCGCCGGTCAGTTGGGCCTGGTGCCCGGCACCAAGGAGTTTGCCGGCCCCGACGTGGAGAGCCAGACGCGACAGGCGCTCAAGAACCTGGAAGCGGTCCTCGAGGAGGGCGGCTCGTGCCTGAAACATGTCCTCAAGACCACGGTGTTTCTCCTGGACATGGGCGAATTTGCGCGCATGAACGCCGTCTATGCCGAGTGCTTCTCCGAGGCGCCGCCCGCCCGCTCGGCCGTGCAGGTCGCGGCCCTTCCCCTGGGCGGCCGCGTGGAGATCGAGGCCGTGGCCATCGCCTGCGACTGCGATGACGACCATTGCGGGTGTGGCTGCAACTGCGACTGCGACTAATGTAGCGAGCTGTTGTCGAATCTGATGTCCGCCAGCGAATTCTCGATTACCCGGAGCTGGCAAACCGACCGGCGCGGGCCGGTGCGCTGGATTCTATCTCACGTTCTACAAAACAAGCTGTTCATCCTGGGCATGTTCCTTGGCGCCCTGAGCAACGCCGCCCTGGCCGCGGCCGTTCCGGTCCTGGTCGGGCAGGGGTTCGACGCCGTGGGCGCCTCGCCCCCCGACCTGGGACGGCTGGGCGTCGTCGCGGGCCTCATCGTCGGCTCGCAACTGGTGCGGGGCGCCCTCCAGCTCGGCCGCAACTTTTCCTCCGAGGTGCTGGGCCAGCGGCTGGAGCGCGACGCCCGCGACGAGCTGTACGGCAGCCTCATCGGCAAGAGCATGTCGTTCCACGACATGCATCCCACGGGTGAGCTCATGGCGCGGGCCACCAACGACGTGCGCGAGGTGAACCTGATGTTCAACCCTGGCGTCAACCTGGTGGTGGGCTCGGGCATGTTCCTCATCATGCCGCTCTTTGTGGCCCCCGGCATCCACCCCGTCCTGATCCTGGCGCCGGCCCTCTACCTGGTGGCGTATGCCCTCACCGTGTGGCACTACCTGCGGCGGCTTGGCCCCGCCGCCGAGAGGGTACGCCGGCGCTTTGGCGAGATGAACGCCTCGCTGGCCGAGGCCATCGAGGGCATCGAGACGGTCAAGGCCGCCGCCCAGGAGGAAAAGGAGAGCCGGAACTTTCGGGGCGCCGTGGGCCGGTGGCGCGCGGCCTACGTGGTCCAGGGCGACATCGAGGCCACCTTCGTGCCGCTCCTCCTCCTGGGCCTGGTGCAGGCCGGCGGCCTGGCCCATAGCCTCTTCCTGTTCCGCGGCGGCGCCATCGACGTGGGCGACGTGGTGGCCTTTAACGGGCTGTTGCTCCTGTTTGGCTTTCCCACCTTTACCGCCCAACTGGCCTACTCCCGCGTCGCCACGGGCGTAGCCAGCGCCCGCCGCATCCTGGAGCTGATCAACACCGAGAGCGAGCTGGACGAGAACGTGGGCGGCTACGAGGCGCCCATGCGCGGCGAGGTGCGCTTCGAGAACGTCAGCTTTTGCTATAGCCCCGCGGCGCAAGAGTGCCACCCCGGCGAAGCGGCCCTGCAGAACATCAGCTTTCAGGTGCGGCCGGGCCAGACCGTGGCCATCGTGGGGCAGACCGGCTCGGGCAAGAGCTCCTTGGCCAAGCTCCTCAACCGCACCTACGACGCCGACGGTGGCCGCGTGCTGGTCGACGGCGTGGACGTGCGCGACTGGAACATGGAGGCCCTGCGCCAGCAGATTTCCATCATCGAGCAGGACATCGTGCTGTTTTCCCGGAGCGTGGCCGAAAACATCTCGTTTGGCTGCCCGGGCGCCACCCACGACGACATCGAGGCGGCGGCCCGCGACGCCCAGGCCCACGAGTTCATCACCCACTTTCACGACGGCTATGACACGCCGGTGGGCGAGCGGGGCGTCACCCTGTCGGGCGGGCAGCGGCAGCGCATCGCCCTGGCGCGGGCCTTTCTCACCGAGCCGCGCATCCTGGTCCTCGACGACTCCACGAGCGCCATCGACAGCGCCACCGAGGACCGCATCCAGCGGGCCATCGAGCGGGCGGGAGAGGGCCGCACCATGTTCCTCATCACCCACCGCCTGAGCCAGATCCGTCGCGCCGACCTCATCGTCGTCCTGCGCAGCGGGCGCGTCGCCGCCGTGGGCAGCCACGAGGAGCTGCTCCGCGATTCGGAGGCGTACCGCGACATCTTTGACCGGTACGAGAGTTAGCGGATGTCTGTCTTTTTTGGCCTCGACAGCGAGTCGTACGACCGCGAATACAGCGACACCGAGCTGCTGCGGCGCCTGGCGAGCTACTTCCTGCCGCACGGCAGGCGGGTGCTCGTCATTGGCGTCTTTATCACCCTCGTGGCACTGGCGGGCGCCGCCCAGCCCATCGTGGTGTCGCGGGGGCTGGACCTGCTGGTGGCCGAGCGGGGCGGGGCTGCCGGGCCCGACCTGCCGGGAGGGGCGGAGTTCGTATTGTGGGCCATCGTCGGCTTTGCCCTCCTGGTGGGCGTCTTTAACTGGGCGGGCAACTGGATACGCCGCCGCCTCACGGCGCGCGTCATCGGCGACGTCGTGGCGGCGCTGCGCAGCGCGGCGCTGGATGCTTCCGTGCGCCACGACATGTCGTTCTTTGACGAATTCCAGTCGGGGCGCATCATCAGCCGCATCACCTCCGACACGGAAGAGTTCTCCCAGGTGGTGCTGCTCATCACCGACCTCCTCAGCCAGGTGCTCCTGATCCTCATCCTGACGGTGGTCCTGTTTATTGTCTCCTGGCAGCTCACCCTCACCCTCCTGGCCCTGGCCCCCCTGGTCTTCTTGCTGGCCCTCGGTTTTCGCCGGCTGGCCCGCTTGGTGACGCGCAAGGGCTTCCGGGCCATCGCCGAGGTCAATGCCGCCATCCAGGAGGCGGTGACGGGCATCAGCGTGGCCAAGAACTTTCGCCAGGAAGCGGCCATCTACGACCACTTCTGTGAAGTCAACAGCCAGTCCTACAGCATCAACCTGCGGCGCGGCTTTGTCCTGGCCAACATCTTTCCCGTCCTCAACACCCTGTCGGGCGTCGGCACCGCTGCCCTGGTGTACTGGGGCGGCCTGACGGTCACCACGGGCGCCATCACCCTGGGCGCCTGGTACCTGTTTGTCACGAGCGTCGATCGCTTCTGGTTCCCCATGATCAACATCTCGGCTTTCTGGAGCCAGTTCCAGGCCGGGCTGTCGGCTGCGGAGCGGGTCTTTGCCCTCATCGATGCCGAGCCGACGGTTCGCCAGGCGGCCTCCCAGCCGGTGACCGACTTGCGGGGCGAGATCGAATTCCAGGGCGTCGACTTTCGCTACAGCGCCCAGGAGCAGGTGTTGGACGGCTTCACGCTGCACATCGAGCCGGGCGAGAGCGTTGCCCTGGTGGGCCACACGGGGGCCGG
>JAAYZQ010000072.1 GCA_012514775.1 Anaerolineaceae bacterium | reverse complement strand
GGCCCTGGTCGAGGGCCTTTTGCACCAGGCCGGCCACCGCTTCGTCTTCGCCCTCGTACAGGTTCGACGCGATCTGCTGTAGAATGTCTGCCATCGTCATTCCTCCAGTATTATGATTTGGGAAGATACGTTCTGTCTAGCGCCCATTGTACACCATGTTCACCGGATCGAGCAAACCATCGAGGTTTATCCGATCCGCTCCGCCCAGGCTCACCCGGCCCGCGCCAGAACCTCCTGGATGCCCCGCGCCTGGTCCTGGCTCATCGGCCTGGCCCGGTGCTCCTTCAGGATCTCTTGCACGCGCCCGTTCAGGCGCTGGCCCAGTGGCTGCCCGCCGGCGGCCAGCCACTGCTCGCGCCGCTTGCGATCCAGCAGCCCCGGGAACCAGAAGTCGCGAAAGCGCTTGAGCGTCTGCTTGCTGTCCATAAAGTGCCCGCCGGGCCCCGTGCGGTGCAGCTCGTCCAGCATCATCGACTCCTCGCTGACGTCGATGCCCTTCATTACGTTGTCGGACATAGCGATGAGCTCGTCGGTGAGGAGTATCATCTCGTAGGACAGGGTCAGGCCGCTCTCCATGTAGCCCACGTCGTGGATGAGGTTGGCCCCCGTGAGGCGGGCCATCATCACCGACAGCGTGGCTTCCACGGCCGCCTGCTCGTCCATCACCTTGGCGTCGCTGCAGCCGGCATAGCCCCAGGTCGGGATGCCGCACCAGCGGCCCAGCTCGGCGACGGCGGCCTTGGTAAGCTGGAACTCGGGCGAGCCGTAACTGATCTGGGCCGAGCTCATGTCCATGTGGTGCAGGCCGGCGCCAAAGACAAAGGGCGCCCCCGGACGCTGCAACTGGTGGACCACCAGGCCGCTCAGGATCTCGGCCATGGACATCACCAGGCCGCTGGCCATGGTGATGGGCGCCGTCCCACCCATGAGGGGGCCCGGCGAGTGGACCACCGGGAGCTGGTAGTCGGCCATGAGCAGCAGCTTGTCCACCGCCGTCTCGGACTGTTTCAGGGGCGAGCTGGGCTCGGAGTAGAGGAGGATGTGCTGCTGCTCCGTCAGGGCCTCGTGGCCCCCGGCGACGGCGGCCGCCATGTCGATGGCCCGCTGGCAGCTCTCCCGGTCGTCCGTGACAAAGACCAGGGGCTTGGTCGTGTGCTCCAGCATGAGGGCCATCTGCACGTCATAGCTGCGCGCCGAATCGACGTCGGAGGGCAGTCCGTTGGACATGACAAAGTGGATGTTGGGCAGGGCGTCGCACAGGCGGTAGCTGTCGACGACGTCGGCCTGGGTGAAACGGCGATGCTCGCCCGTCCACGGGTCCAGCAGGTTCAGGCAGTCGGACCCGGTCCCGAAATAGACCCTGGTGCTCTCCAGGAAGACGGCCGGCTCTCCGTCGCGGTCGCACATGACGATGCGGCCGGGCGTCGAGGCAATGGCGTCCTCCACCAGGCTGGCCGGAAACCGGACCAGGTTTCCGTCAGAGACAAAGGCACCGGCGGCCTTGAGCATCTCCAGGGCGCCGGCGTGATAGAATCGGATCCCCGTGCGCCGCAGCAATTCGAGGGCACCCAGGTGCAGGTCCTGAATCTGCGACTCGGACAGCAGGGAGAACTGGGGGGGTTGGTGAGTAGCCTGTTTCTTCATGCGTTTCTCCTTTGAATTCTGTTTCCCCAGCCCGGCTCTTTCGTGGCCTCTGGGGGACGCACGGCTGCCGCGCTAGCATAGCACAATCGTGACCTGCTGTCAACGGCCGCCAATCGCAAGGGGCCTCTGCCCCGCCGGTGCCTTGACACCCCCCGGAACCTGGCCTATAATCGAGGCAGGTCCAGAGCAACAAAGGGGGAACAGGATGGATCCGTACGAGAGGGAAAGACAGCAGGTCGTCGAGGCCTGCCGCCTGCTCGTCGAGCAGGGATACCTGGCGGCGACGGGCGGCAACGTGTCCCTTCGCCTCGCCGATCGCGAGGGCCTGGCGATCACGCCCTCCAACCTGGATTATGGCCGGATGGTTCCCGGTGACGTGTGCATCCTCGATCTCCAGCTAAACCCCCTGGACGCCGAGCGTAAGCCCTCCGTGGAGAGCAGCTTGCACGCGGCGGTGTACCAGGCACGCCCCGACGTCCATGCCATCGTCCACACCCACCAGGTCTATGCCAGCGCCCTGGCCCTCATCAAGACCTCCATCCCGGCGCTGTTCGACGAACAGGCCCGGTTCCTGGGCCGTTCGGTCGACGTCATCCCTTACGCGCCCTCGGGTACGGGGCTCCTCAGAAAACAGATCGCCCGGCACGTCCGCGACCATCACAACGCCTATATCCTGCAGAACCACGGCGCCATCTGCCTCGGGCACGACATGGAGCGCGCCGTGAACAATGTCGAGATCCTGGAAAAGTGCTCCCTGGCCTACCTGCTGGCGCTGTGCACCGAGCGCCCGGTGTCCAAAATCCCGCTGCCCGTTCGCGAGATAGCCTTTGCCAGGCTCCGCAAGGATCAGAAAAGGATCGAGAGGGGGGAGAGAGAACCATGACTGCCGGTCCCGCCATCCTCGCCGTGGACCTCGGCACCTCGGGTGTCAAGGTGGCCCTGATCACGCTCCAGGGCCAGGTGCTTGGCTGGGAGTCCCAGCCCATCGGGCTGCTCATCACCCCCGACGGAGGCGCGGAGCAGTCGCCCGAGGAGTGGTGGCAGGCCTTCCTGTCGAGCAGCCGGCGGCTCCTGGCCCGCGGCCTGGTGCCCGCGGGCGAGGTCAAGGCCATCTGTTGCTCGACCCAGGGTGAAGGCACGGTTCCGGTGGACCGGGACGGAAACGCCCTGATGAACTGCATCCTGTGGATGGACATGCGGGGCGCGGCCTGCCTGCGACGCCAGGCCAAAGGCGCGGTGAACGTCATGGGCGTGGACGCACTGAAGCTGCTGCGCTGGATCCGGCTGACGGGCGGCATGCCCTCCATCACCGGCAAGGACCCCGCCGGCCACATGCTCCTCGTGCGCGACCATTTCCCGGACGTCTATGCCTGCACTCATAAGTTTTTGAACGTCCTCGATTATATCAACCTGCGCCTGACCGGCCGCTTCGGAGCAACCCCCGACTCGATCCTGACCTCGTGGGTGACGGACAACCGCGACCCCGGCGCCATCCGCTACCACGCCCGGCTGGTGCGCGACAGCGGCATCGAAGCGGCAAAGTTCCCGGACATCGTGCCGTGCACGGCCATCTTTGGCGGGCTGCGGACGGAAGTGGCCGAGGAGCTGGGGCTCCCGCGGGATCTCCCCGTGGTGGCGGGCTCCATCGACACCACGGCGGCGGCCATCGGCGCGGGCGCCGTGGCCGACTTTCAACCCCACCTCTACATCGGGACCTCGTCGTGGATTGCCGCCCACGTGCCGTTCAAGAAGACCGATCCCATCTCTGCCCTGGCGTCGGTGCCGTGCGCCGTGCCGGACCGTTACCTGTTGATCGCGTTGCAGGCAACGGCCGGCGGCAACCTGACCTTCCTGCGGGACCAGATCTTTTTCCCGCACGACGAGCTGCAACGGGAGGAGGCGACGCCGGACCTCTATCAGACGCTGGATCGCATGGCCGAGCGCGTGCCGGCCGGGAGCAACGGCGTGCTCTACACGCCCTGGATCTGGGGCGAGCGCGCCCCGGTGGACGAGCGGACCCTGCGGGCGGGATTCTATAACCTGTCGCTGCACAACACCCGCGCCGACCTCGTCCGGGCAGTGCTCGAGGGGGTTGCCCTGAACACGCGCTGGCTCCTCGGCCCCGTGGAGCGCTTCATGGGGCGCAAGGTGGAGAGCATCCACCTGGCAGGGGGCGGCGGCAACTCGGACGTGTGGTGCCAGATTCTGGCCGACGTCCTGGACGTTCCCGTGCGCCAGGTCCAGGACCCCATCCTGGCCAACGCCCGGGGCGCGGCGTTCATCGCGGCCGCCGGGCTGGGCGAGATCACCTTCGACGACGTCCCCGGCCTGGTCCCCATCAAGCGCACGGCCATGCCCGATCCCCAGAACCGGGCGGTCTATGACGAGGCCTTCGAAGCGTTCCAGCAGATCTACCGGCGGATGAGCCCCGTGTACAGGCGGCTCAACAGGCGGGACCAGGTATAGGAGTACCGGCAACAGCCGGCCTGGCGCGCGCCATCTCATCGTTGTGACCCCTGTACCGGCAGGCCGGGACTTGACACGCCTCGCACTCTGACCTATAATCTTGCTCGCAGGCCATCGGCCGGAATGGCTCCCGGCGACGTCTGGCAATAAAGCCCCTCGTTGCACAGTTGCACGGGCCCCGAGGTGCCGGGCCCTCCCGGGCCGGCCCTCGCTACGCCACCAACAACCGATTGAATCCCTTGAACGAAAGGAAGAGTTATGAAAGCAATGCGCATTCACGCGTGGGGCGAGCCCCTGCGGCTCGACGACGTACCACGGCCGGAGCCCGGCGACGGCCAGATCCTGGTGCGGGTCCGGGCGTCGTCGGTGAACCCCATTGACTATAAGATTGCCGAAGGGGCCATGAAATCGATGCTGTCGCTGCCCTTGACGCCGGGCACCGACGTGGCCGGGGAAGTGGTGGCCGTGGGGTCCGGTATCCAGCACGTCAAGCCGGGCGACGGGGTGTTCGGCATGCTCATGAACCGCGGCGCCTTTGCCGAGTACGCCATCGCCGAGCAGCGGGAGGTCGCCCGAAAGCCCCGCTCCCTGGACTTTTCCCAGGCGGCCGCCGTCCCCGTCACGGCCCTGACCGCCTGGCAGACCCTCTTTGAGCTGGCGCAGTTGCAGAGCGGAGAGCGGCTGTTGATCCACGGCGCCGCCGGCGGCATTGGCACCTATGCCGTCCAGCTCGCCAAGCAAAAGGGCGCCTACGTCATCGGCAACGACAGGGCCGACAAGGAGGGGTACCTCCGGGAGCTGGGCGTGGACCGGGCGATTGACGCCAGGACGCAACGCCTCCAGGACGCGATCGGGACCGTCGACGTCGTCCTCGACCTGGTGGGCGGCGACATGGTGCAACGCTCTCTGGACGTGCTTGGGCGAGGCGGGCGGTACGTCACCCCGGCGGGCCAGCCGCCGGAAGAAGAGGCAGCGCGCCGGGGCATCCAGGCCCACGGCATCTTTACCCAGCCCACGGTTCGCGACCTGGCAAGCATCGCCGAACAGATCGACGCCGGCAGGCTGCGCGTCGTGGTCAGCCGCACCTTTCCCCTGGAGCAAGCGCAGGCCGCCCTCGACTTCAAGGAAGAGGGCGAGACCTACGGCAAGGTGGTCATCACCGTCGATTGAAACGACCGCGCTTCAGTCCGAGGCGCCGGATTGATGCGGTAACGTCTCCCTCAACGGGGAGGGACGACGCTTAGCTGGACAAGCTGCCGAAACCGCTGCCAGTGATCCTCGCTGGGGAAAAAGGTGCGGGGCAGGATGGTGGCCATTCCATTTGCCTCCACGAGTACGACAATGTCGTCCCGCACGATGGCGCGCAAGACCCTGTCCCAGCGGTCCACTTGACCTGAAGACGATGCGTTGGAGACGATCCCCTGGTCCGTGACGACGCCACTCAGGCCAAGCTGTCCAGTGCCGCGCCACGCTTGAGCAGCAGTACGCCAGGCACGAATATACGGCGTCGATACCCAGGCACCCAGGAGCACCATGCTCACGACGGGCCGCGCCAGTCGAGTCCAGCTCACTTGCTCCCCCTGGTAAGCGTTGTAGACGATGACTCCGACCAGGAACAGGATCAGGCCCAGCCCCAGGAGCCGGAACACGAGGTTGCGCCCGGTGGGATACATCGCAAGTCGAATTCCCTGTGACCACTGCTGCCTTGTATAATTGCCTGCGAAAGGGATCATGTTCCTCCTCGAACAGGTAGTGTTGCCCGCTAGAGGTATAGCTCGCGTACAAAAGCGCGCTTGGGCTTGAGGGGATCCACCATCACCGTGACTTCCTGGCCTTGCGCCAGGGAACGCGTGATGGCCGACACCTGCAAGGCATTGCTGCTCAAGTACTTCTGGCCGCGGTATGTATAGACATAGCCTATTCGGCCGCGGCCGCGCACAAAGTCGATGCCGGCGACGATTCCGGGCACCTCGTCACCACCACTTACCACGGCTCGAATGCTCCTGATTCGCCACAACAGGAGGATCAATCCCGCCACTGTAACCGCGGGAGCGATGAGCCGAAAGAAGGCCGCGGCGTCAGGATCCAGGATCCGGGCAAGCAACGCGAGGCCCCACACGACCACTGGCATGAGAGCTCCAATGGAGGCTAGATAATCAACAGTGATAATGCGCCACAGAGACGGTGTCCGCGTCATCGAGCCCCTCGTGTCAAGTCGGCCATCTTGGCCTTGAGATCGATCGAGACTGCGTTATTGTAGCAAACGTTCGATGAATCAGCAAATGCATCGGCCACGGGTTGCAGCAGCGCTCTCAGCCCGGTGCCCAAGGGGCCCTGGCACCCTCCGGGCCGGCTACACCGGTCCCCCACCTGCCCGTAGGATCACCTCGTTCACCTCGGCGGCCACCGCCGATGCCGGCTTGGCGGCCAGCAGGTCGTCAAAGAGGGGCAGTTGGCCGGTGCGCACGGAGTGCTCGGCGTACAGGTACATGGCCGCCGACCAGGCCTGCTGGGCAAAGCCCATGGGCCGGCCGCTCTCGCCGTGCAACCACTCGTTGAACTCCCATTCGTCGCGCAAGCCCTGGCGGTTGGCCTCGGCCAGGGCGACGAGGAGACGCTGCGCCTCGCGCGGCCAGCGGTGGCGCACCAGGGCCGCCACGTGCGCGCCACCGATCATGGGCCAGATACCGCCGTTGTGGTACTGATGGGGCAGGTTCAGATTGCGGCTGCGATAGTACTCCCGCCAGTTGCTCTCGCCGGGATAGATGGGCGGGTGGATGGCCCGGGTGGGATACGGCTCGGCCATGCCCACCTGGTACATGTAGCGCAGGATGTGCTCCGCGCGGTGTCCATCGGCCACGCCGGTGAGGATGGCCAGCAGGTTGCCCAGGCTGTCGCACCAGTCGCCATATTCGCGGAACGCCACCCAGGGAAGATAGTAGGGCCGGCTGGAGATGGTCCCCACGTTGTGATAGAGCATGAACCACTCCAGCCGGATGGTCTTGAGCCTCTCCAGGTGCTCGGCGAAATGCTCGGCCACCCAACAGCGATCGACCCAAATCAGGAGGTTGATCCGCTCGTGCACGCCCGCCGCGTCGACGGCCGGCACGTAGCACGGCGTCCTCTATGGCAGGAGCTTGTGCAGTTCCTGGTAGGCCAGCAGCGCCGCGTAGTAGAGGACGTTGTCGTAGAGGACGTTGTAGCGCACGGCCAGGAGGTCCATCCAGTCACCAGCCTCCGGCACCTCCAGCAAGCCGCACTCGTTCATGTCCTGGTAGGTCAGCCAGCGAATAGCCGCCTCGATGTTGGGCCAGTGCTGCGTCAGGAACGACAGGTCGCCCGCGACCTGGTAGTAGAGATAGTGGCCGATGACGTACCACAGGTTGGCGTCGACAGCCCCGGCGTTCTCGGTGCTCACGTAGCCGGTGTCGGGGTTGACGTTGAGCTGGATGAGGCCCAGAGGCGATTGGTAGGCGCTCATGATCTCCAGCGAAGCCCGGCCGGCGGCGATGAGGTCGGGATCCCCGGTGGTCACCGCCCCCAGGAAGGCGACCATGCTGTCGCGCGCCCAGATCTGCGGATAGCCGGCCGGCAAGGCGGAGGCGCGAAAGCCCTGGGCCGAGACCGCGCGGCGGAGGATGTCGAGGGCCCGTTCGCGGGCAGTCTCTACGAGAACCGTGGAAGACACGATGCCTCCCTATCCCTTCAGCGACCCGCCCAGCATGCCGCGGATAAAGTGGCGCTGGAAGAAGGCATAGACCACCAGGATGGGCCCGGCGACGATGAGGGAACCGGCGGCCAGGCGCGGGACGTCGGCCGTAAAGCGGCCCTGGAAGAAGGCCAGCCCCACCGGCAGGGTGCGCAGGTTCTCGTCCTGGACGAGGACCAGGGCCAGCAGGAACTCGTTCCAGGTCCACATGAAGAGAAGCACGACCAGGGTCAGCACCGCCGGACGGGCCAGGGGCCAGAGCACCTGCCACAGGGCCTGCCAGCGGCTCGCCCCGTCGATGGTCGCCGCGTCGATGAGCTCCTGGGGGGCGCTCCGGAAAAAGCTGGCCATCCAGAAGGTGCCAAAGCTCACGCTGAGGCCGATCTGGGGCAGGATCAGGGCCCAGTACGAGTCGGTCAGCCCCATGCCGTACAGCATGTGGTAGAGGGGGATGACCACGGCCTCGAAGGGGATCATGAAGCCGATGAGCATGATGGCAAACAGAATACGCTGGCCGGGAAAGAGCAGCGTGCCAAAGGCATAGCCCGTGAGGGTGCTCAGGACGACACTGACCAGGACCACCGGGATGACGACGATGACGCTGCTGCGAAAGTAGGAGCTAAAGCGGCCGGCGTTCCAGGCGTTGACGAAATTGTCCACGCGCCAGGTTTCGGGCAGGGCAAAGGGGCCCTGGATCACCTCCGTCGTGGTCTTGAAGGCGCTCAGGACGATGCCCAGGATGGGCAGCAGGACGACCAGCAGGAAAAAGGTCAGAACGGCGTAGCGGGCGAACGTCCGAAACCACTTGCGGGCGCGGTCCATCGTCACCCCTCCGGCTCGGGCTGAAAGCGCAGAATAAAGAACGAGATGGTCAGAATCAGCACCGTCAAGATGGTCGCCACGGCGGCCGCGTAACCGATGCGGTTCAGCTCGAAGGCGGCGCGGTAGACGAGGAACGCCACCACGAGCGTCTGCTCGCCCGGGCCGCCCTTGGTGGTCACAAAGACCAGGTCAAAGACGCGCAGGGCGGCGATGAGCGTCGTGATGAGCGCCACGACGATCTCGGGGCGCAGGCCGGGCAGGGTCACGTGGCGAAACTGCTGGTATTCGCCCGCGCCGTCCAACTGGGCGGCCTCGTACAGCTCGGGCGAGATGCGCTGGATCCCCGCCAGGAAGAGGACCATGCAAAAGCCATACTGCACCCACGTGCCGATGGCGCCCACGGCGGGCAGGGCCCAGGTAAAGTCGCCCAGCCAGGACTTGGCCAGCGCCTCCAGCCCGACCGAGTTCAGGAAGCGGTTGAGGGGGCCAAAGGCCGGGTTAAAGATCCAACGCCAGACGACGCCCACCACGACCATGCTGATGACCTGGGGCACAAACAGCCCGGCCCGGTAGAGCGTCATGCCCTTCAGCCGTTGCCGGCCCATGAGGCTGGTCAAAAAGAGGCCGATGAGAATGGGCAGCAGGCTGTAAAAAAGGATGAAAAAGAGATTGTGCGACAGGGCGAGAAGAAACTGGTTGTCGCCCAGGAGCGTGGCATAGTTCTGCAGCCCGATAAACTGGCGGTCCCGGCTGAACCCATCCCAGCGGTAGAAACTGGTGCGAACCGTTTCGAGGATGGGATAGAGCACAAAGACCAGGTAGATGGCGAGCCCGGGCGCAAGGTACAGCCAGCCCAGGAAGCGGGATTCGCCAGGACGGCGCGCTCGCTGGTTCATCTCGACCCCGATGGGTGGCGCAGGCCCGGGCCCCTCCCACCACCCGGCGTGAGAGGGAGGGGCCCGGAGATGCTACTGTCCGGCCAGGAAGGCAGCATAGTCCTGCTGCACGTTGGTCGCGAACTCGTCCGGCGTCGTCTGCATGCCAAAGAGCTTTTGCAGCTCGGCGACGATGGTGTCATAGAAGGTGGGCGTGGCCCAGTCGATGTAATGGCCCACGCCATCGTCCTCGTTGATGTGGTTCCAGGCCGCAACGGTGTCGGCAAAGAGGCTGCCCTCCTCGACCTCGGTGCCCTCGGGCAGGGGCATGGCGGGCACAAAGCTCGCTTCGGCCCACAGCTCGGCAGCGCGGGGGCTCACCATCCAGTTGACGTACTCGGCGGCCAGGTCAGGGTTTTCGGTGGTCTTGCGGATGGCATAGGGGATGCCCACCCCACCGATGGCGAGCTGCGGCTCGCCGGCGGACTCCTGGGGCACCAGGAAGAAGCCATAGTCGAACTCGGCGTCGACCAGCTCGCCGGCCAGCCAGCTGCCGGTGATGGTCAGGACGCCATCTCCGTTCTTGAAGAGCACCGTGACGTCGTCGTAGCCGATCCCCATAAAGCCCTCGGTAAAGTAGCCGGCCTCGACCCACTCCTGCATAATCTCGGCGGCTTGCCGGTTCTCGGGCGTGTCAAAGCTGACGTTGTTGACGCCATAGACAAAGTCGTTGATGTACTCCCCGTCGACCAAGACGTGCTGCACGGCACTGAACTCGTGGATGCCGTTCCAGCCGTCCAGGTTGCCAAAGGCGATGGGGGTCTCGCCGGCAGCCTCGATGTCGGCCAGGAGCTGGGTGAACTCGTCCCAGGTGGCGGGCACGGTCCAGCCGTGCTCCTCGAACTTTTGCTTGTTGTAGTAGACGCCCACGACCTCGGCGGTGGGGCTGACGCCATAGAGGGATCCCTCGCCAAAGGTCGCGCCGTCGGGCGTAAAGCTGTTGCGGCTGAGGACGCTGGCCGAGAAGAGGTCGTTCCAACCGTACTGTTCGGCATAGTCGTCCAGGGGCAACAGCAGGTCGGCCTCGACCATGGCGCCCATGTCGCCGCGACCCTGGTTCACCTGGCTGACGTCGGGGCCGCCCGGCTCGCTCATGGCCAGCTTGACCGTCGTGTTCAGGTCGTCGAGCACCTTGGACACGCGCTCGACCGTCACCCCGGGATGCTCCGCCTCGAATTCGGCGTTCAGCGTGTCGATGACGTCGCTTTCCACGCCCCGGTAGAACTGGTCCCAGACCACCAGCGTCCGCTCCTCCTCCGCTGGCGGAGCCTCCGTGGCGTCGGGGGCTTCGGTTGCCTCTGCCGCGGTGGTCGGCGCCTCCGTTGCAGCGGCTGCCTGCGTGGGTTCCGCCGTGGGCTCTGGCGTGGCACCGCACTGCACGGCCATGAGCCCCAGGACCAACAAGACTACGAGGATCCCAAGCTTTTTCATCTTTCCTCCTGGTTGTGGTAAACGGCCGGCCCCTTGGGGGATCGGCACTCGATAGCACGTCGTCGTAGAGTAGCGGCCACGCTCGCGACTTCAGTCTTTCCTTCTCGCCTCTCTCCTTCCTCTCGTGCAACCTCCTATCGTGTCCTGTCAATCATTCGATTCGCGGTAGGGGCAGGTCTTGCGCCTGCCCAACGGGGCGACCGCAAGAGTTCGCCCCTACACTCTGGGCGACCGCAGGGGTTCGCCCCTACATTTGAGGTGATATCTCCCATCGCCGGGCTTTGCCCGGCGGGAGCCATGCCCCTTGCCCACGAGAAACGAGAGAGAACGGACCCCACTTTCTCCCGTCCCCCCTCGGCTTGATGCAGTATACCACGCCGCGGGTCAAAAGACAAGGGGTCGCCCGGCACACGGCGCACGTCGGACAGGCTGTCAACCTGTCCCAGCGGCGGGCCTCATTCGCCGGGCACGCCCCAGATCCAGACGAGGCCGTCGAACCCGGCAGAGGCCAACCGCCGGCCGTCGGGCCGGAAGGCCAGGCCATACACCCCCCAACCCTGGTCGAGCACCTGGAGCGACTCGCCAGTGGCCGCGTCCCACAGGCGCGTGACACCCTGGGCGTCTCCGGAAGCGAGGAGGCGACCGTCGGGGCTAAAGGCCAGGGCGTTCACGTCGTGCTCGTGCCCGCCGAGCACCTGCCGCACCTCGCCGCTGGACGCATCCCAGAGGCGGACGGCGTGGTCGGGCTCGTAGCCGCCGCTGCCCGCGGCCAGGAGGGCGCCGTCGGGGCTGTAGACGGCCCGCACGCTGTTGCCGCTCGCCTGAATCTCGCGCAGCAGGCTGCCCGCATCGAGAGCCCACACGCGGATGGCGCCAAAACCGCTGCCCGCGGCCAGGACGTGCTCCCCCTCGCCCCTGGAGGGGTCGAAGGACAGGCTCAGCACGGTCGGCGGGTTGTCGAAGCTGAGGAGGGGCCCGGCGCTCAGCGGGGCGGCCAGGTCCCAGGCCCACAGGTGCCCGTCGCCGTCTCCGGCGGCCAGGCGCCGGCCATCGGGGCTGAAGGCCAGACTGTGAACCAGGTCGGTGGGCGCGCCCGACTGTCCCAGGAGCTCCCCGGTCTCCACGCTCCACAGGCGAACGAGGGCGTCGGTGCTGCCGGCGGCCAGCGTCTCGCCGTCGGGGCCAAT
>JAAYZQ010000529.1 GCA_012514775.1 Anaerolineaceae bacterium | reverse complement strand
GGGCCGGCCGTCACTCCGGCGGACGGAGACGGAAATTCGGCTGAGGGGTGAGAGGAACAACGTGACATCAAATCGGCTCATCAAGCATTTGGTCCTGGTCCTGGCACTGGTGCCCGCTTTGACCCTGCTCTCTTGCGGGCAGCCCCCCGGCCCATCGGCTTCGGATCGGCCCGTGATCAAGCTCGCCATTTCTCCCTGGGTGGCCAGCGAGCTCAACGTGACCCTGGCCGAGATCATCCTCGAGGAGGAAATGGGCTATCCCGTCGAGACGGTGGCCATTGACGAGTACGCGCAGTGGGATGCCCTGGCCAGCGGCGAGCTGCACGCCAGCCTGGAGATCTGGACCTCGGGCCACGGCGAGAACATCAAGCGCTACATCGAGGGGGGACAGGGCGTTGAGGACGGCGGCCTCCTGGGGCCCGTCGGCAAGATCGCCTGGTATATTCCCTCCTACGTCGTGCGCGCCCATCCCGAGCTGGCCACGTGGCAAGGATGGCAGGACCCGGCCAACGCGGCCCTCTTTGCCGGACCGGGCTCGGGCGGAAAGGGGCGCTTCCTGGCGGGTGACCCGAGCTGGACGCAGTACGACGAGCAGATCATTCGCAACCTGGGACTGAACATGGAGGTGGTTCGCCTGGGGACGGAGGATGCAATCCTGGAGGCCCTGGAAGAGGCCTACCAGAAACAACAGCCCATCGTGATGTATTTCTGGACGCCCCACTGGGCGCACTCGATCTACGATCTCGTGCCCGTGGAGTTGCCGCCCCACAGCGACGAGTGCTATGCCAGGAGCGACGAGGGCGGGGTCGATTGCGACTATCCCCCCGACCTGCTGTTCAAAGTGTTCTGGTCGGGCCTGGGCGGCTATGCGCCCGAGGCGTACCAGTTCTTGAAGAACATGAACTACACCAACCTGGATCAGATTGCCATGCTCGCCACTGTCCAGTTGGACGGCAAGAGCGTGGAGGAGGCCGCCCGGGACTGGCTGGCGGAAAACGAAGACATCTGGAAAGCCTGGCTGCCTTGAGGTGCGCGGTCCTGGGGCATGACCCCTTGACCGGGCGGATGGATAAAAGATCGGGAACAGCATGAGAGACAGTCTGCGGACACAACTGACGGTTACCCTTCTGGCGCTGACCATCGTGCCCTTGCTGCTCTCTGGCCTGGTCATGGCGCGGCAGAGCTTCCAGGCCCAGGAGCAGCAGGTCCTGGGCCTGGAGAGGGCGCTGGTGCAGAGGGTCACGACAGCGGTCGAGTCGTTTGTCGAGGGCCTGGAAGGGCAGTTGCACATGGTCATCGAGGTCAAGGGGCTTGACTCGCTGCCGATGGGCGCACAACACGAGGTGCTGTCCGAGCTGCTCGCCTACCAGGACGCCTTTGCCGACCTGGCCCTCCTCAGCAGGGACGGACGGGAGCTGGTCCGCGTCTCGCGCCTGCGGACCTATCGCCGCCAGGATCTGGGCTCGCGCGCCAGCCAGCCCGAGTACTGGGTGCCGTCGAGGAGCGGCGAAATCTATTACAGTCCGGTGCGCTTTGACCAGGTGCTCGGCGAGCCCATCATCACCATCGGCCTGCCGGTGGTCGATCGGACCAGCGGCGAGCTCAGGGGCGTGCTGGTGGGCGACGCGCGCCTGAAGAGGGTCTGGGACGTCATCGCCGGCATGCCCGTCGGCGAGGGTGAGAGCGTCTACATTGTCTCACAGGAGGGGCGGCTCGTCGCCCATCGCAACCCGTCGGTGGTGCTGCGCGGCACCCGGTTCCAGGTGCCCGCGGAGGATGGCGTCTATCCTGGCCTCGACGCGCCCGAGGTTGTGCTGGCCTTCGAGACCATCCACTTTGGCGAGCAGTCGCTCCTGGTCGTCGCCGAAAAGGCCACCTCCGAAGCCTTCAGGCTGGCCATGAACACCCTGCTTATCACGGCCGTCGCAGTCCTGGGAGGCATCGTGCTGGCGACGGCCGCCGGCCTGGTCGCCGTGCGGCGCATCGTGCGTCCCATCGAGGCCCTGTCTACTACCGTAGAGCACGTGGCCGCCGGTGACTTTTCTCGGCGCGTAGAGGTGGCCCGCCAGGACGAGATCGGCCGGCTGGCGGCCGGCTTTAACCGCATGGCCGCCCAGCTCCGCGACACGGTCTCTGGCCTGGAGACCCGCGTGGCCGAGCGAACCCGGGATCTGGAGCGCCGCTCGAACTATCTCCAGGCCTCGGCGGAGGTGGGCCGCGCGGCCGCCTCCATCCTGGACGTCGATCGCCTCATCGGCCAGGTTGTGAACCTGATTCGCGAGCGCTTTGGCCTCT
>JAAYZQ010000528.1 GCA_012514775.1 Anaerolineaceae bacterium | reverse complement strand
CGCTCTGGGCACGTTTGTAGTGCGCGCTTCCAGCGCGCTTTCGGCGCGGTGAACCGCGCACTACGAACGGTTGTGACCGCCCTGGGCACGTTTGTAGTGCGCGCTTCCAGCGCGCTTTCGGCGCGGTGAACCGCGCACTACGAACGGTCGTGACCGCCCTGGCGGCCCTGTTTGTAGTGCGCGCTTCCAGCGCGCTTTCGGCGCGGTGAACCGCGCACTACGAACGTGCTAGGGCTCTAGTTGTGTAAAGTACTCCCGGACGAGCTCTTGCAAGCCGGGCGGCACGGTGCCGAATTCCATGGCCTGCTGGGCGGCATCCAGGTAGGTCTGGTACACCTCGTGGTAGGGCACCAGGGCCTGGCCGGCCGCCCCGGGCAGCGGATTTTCGGTCTCGCGCGTCTCGGTCTCGCCCTGGCCGCTATCCTGCCCGGGGATGACCACCTCTTCGCCGCTGCCGGGCCGCCGCTCCCAGGGGACGTACACCTGCGAAGCCGCCTCGCCGAGCTGCCCTTCCGGGCCTTCACCCTCGGGCCGGCCCGCCTCGCCGATGCGCCGCCCCGGGGGCAGCGTGTCGGCCTGCGTGCCTCCGCCGCCGCCGGCCTGGTTGCCCTGGCCCTGGCCCTGACCCTGTCCGTCTCCCTGGCCCTGACCCTGTCCGTCTCCCTGGCCCTGACCCTGTCCCTCTCCCTGGCCTTCGCCCTGTCCCTCGCCCGGCTCCCTGGCGATGGCCTGGCCCCCGCCGGCCCGGGCCACTGCCTGGCGGCTGGCCTGCACGCGATCCAGGGCCCGCCTCAGGGCCTGCTGGGCGGCCACGTCGCCCTGCGCCTCGGCCAGGGCCTGGCCGGCTACCCGCGCCGCTTCCGACGCGGCCAGGGCGTCGCCGGCCTGCATGGCTTGGGCCATGCTCGCCAGTGCCTGGGCCAGTGCCTGGTCGCCCGAGGCGGCGGCGCGGGCCGCCATCCGGGCCAGGGCGCGGGCCAGCGCCTCCTGCTCGGCCGGCTCGGCCTCGGCTGCCTCTTCGGCCAGTTTTTCCAGGGCCTCCGCGGCCTCTGCCAGGTCCATCTCCTCGCCCGCCTCTTCGCCCGCCAGCGACTGAAGCTGGGCCGCCAGGGCCTCCAGGGCCGCCTGCCGGGCATCCAGGCCGGGGTCCAGCTCCCGGCGCAGAGCTTCCTCCATCCGCGACAGGTCAGCGAGGGCTTCCTCCCGGTCGCCGGGGTTGGCCCGCAGCTCGCGGGCCAGCTCCTCCAGGCGGCGCAGCAGCTCCTCGCGCTCCTCGGGCCGCAGCTCCTCGGCCTCCTCCACCTCCTGGCGCAGCTCCTCTATGGCCTCGGCCTGTTCCTCGGCGGCCTGGGCCACGGCCCGGCGCTCTTCCAGGACCGCGTCCATGGGGTTGGGCACGAAGCCCAGCACCAGGGCCAGGGCGGCCAGCCCGGCCGCGGCCAGGAGGGGCCGCTTGAGCCAGGGCAGGGGCAGGTCGCGGCGCAGGTCGAGGCCGCGGGCCGCCGCCAGGGCATCCCGCTCCTGGAGGGCCACCAGCGACGGCTGGAAGGCGCTCGCCTCCCGGCCCTCCGACCTGGCCCGCCGCCAATCTTCCAGCAACAGCGCCGTCGAAAGCCGCTCCTTCAGCCCCAGCTCCTCGTCCGTCCGCCGCGCCACCTTGAGGGGGGGAAGCCGGCGCAGGAGCGAATAGGCGGCCACGGCCAGCAGGCTCGCGGCCACGGGCGCCGCCGTCCACAGCCACAGGCGCTCCACCGGCCACAGGCGGCCGGCCAACTGCATTAGGAGGCCGCCCAGGCAGCCGATCCACAGGGCGCGCTGGGCCAGCAGCCAGCCGTCGCGCAGCCGCAGCCACCGGCCCGCCCGGGCGAGGATGGCCCGCAGGTCCGGGGCCGCCGGCCGGCTCGAGCCCTGCCCGAAGTCTAGCTCATCCATTCGACCCCCGTGGTGCCGATGATCCGCCACTCGCCATCGACCTCCTGGAGGATGTAGGTCCGGCCGCCCGCCCCCAGATTGGCAAAGTAGAGGCTGGCCGACACGTGCACCGTGCCGTCGGTCTGGAAATGGGGATTGCCCAGGGTAAAGATGGCCCCGCCACCCTCCACGGTGTCCTTGTCGTCCATGGGCACCTGGTCGCGGCTCTCGACCCAGGTCACGGTGG
>JAAYZQ010000527.1 GCA_012514775.1 Anaerolineaceae bacterium | reverse complement strand
GAGCCCGACGGCTCGCCGACCGTCAGGCTGGTGGGAACCACGAGGATCCCCACCTCGTCGTCGTCCTTGACCGTGACGACCACGTCGTCGACTTCGAGGCCATCGTAGTTGCCGTCGGCGCTCGTGGTGGTGCCGGTCTGGATCGTGCAATCCATGTCGCCGTCGGCGATGGCATCGTCCACGGCCGTCACCGTTGCCGTTGCCCCCAGCTCCCAGTTGCCCGCGTCCAGGACAACTACAGCAGGCGAGACCAGGCACTCGGCCGTGGTCGCCGCGAGCGAGATCGAGACCGATTCCGTGGGCACGCCGGTCAGGTAGAGACGAAACGTGTTCGAGTCGGCGGGCTCGCTCACAATCAGGCTCGTGGGCTCGACGACGACCCCTCCACTTTGACGTATGGCGTTTCCGGCCAGAGGCCGAATACCTGCTTCCCCTGCCTGTACTTCTGCGCCCAAGAGCGCTTGCTGCCCGCCAAAGAGGAGCAAGGCCGCCAACAGCAGCCCTGCCCCTGTCACTTTCGCGAACTCCCAAACCCTCCTCACTTGATCATCCTCTCTGTCCCTCGGAGTCAACGCGGTCTTCTTTGCGCTGATTGCTCCGGAATCTGTTGGCGCACCTGGCCTGGCCGAGCAATCGCAGCTGGCCTGCCCGGGGGACCGCTCCGCCCCCGGCGGCAAGTCTGGGACTCCCGAGCCGCAGCACTCCTGCAGTCTATGGTTTGCCATGAATATTTACTTGGATGCTACGTGCTGCTGGCGGCGCTGCTGCCCTGGCATGCCACGTGGCTGGTTACGGTTCCGGTGGCTCCGGCGTTGCTTGGGCGGGCTCCGGCCCGCCTTCGATGCCTCCCCAGCGCACAGCCCACACCTGGCTCGCCGAACTGATCGGCACGCCCACCGGCTTTCCGTCGGCATTCACACCCGTCCGGCGATACACCTGCACGGACCACCAGTACCAACCATCGTCGCACAGATCGAGGAGGTAACGATGTTCGCTGAGCGTCCAACTCGTGTCCCGTGTCCAGGGCACGTCGTCGTGCCAGGTTTCCCCGGCGTGGGTGTAGGCCACCGAGAGCACATAGTAGGCATCCGCGGGCAGCTCGGCGCTGAACTCCCAGGCCAGGATGACCTGAGCATCCCGCGAATAAGCATGGCCATCAGGCGGAGCCACCAGCACCGGAGCCGGTAGGGGAGTGCTCGTCGCTGTCGGCCGCAGGGTCGGGCTCGCCGTTGGCGTCGGCGTGCGTGATGGCGTCGGGGTCAAGCTAGGGGTCGCCGTCGGCCTTCTGGTGCGCGTGGCAGTCGCCGTTGCCCTCCGGGTTGCCGTGGGGCTCGGGGTGCTGGTCGGCGTCCACGTTGCGCTGGGGGTAGGCGTCGGACTCGGACTTGGCTCGACCACCGTCGGCGCCGGTTCACCGGTCCCCCCCGCCACGAGGATGGGACTAGGCCGAGGTGTCAGCTCGAGAGCAGAGGTCGCCCGAGTTCGGGTAGCGGTGGGAGTCGAAGTGGCGTACTGTGCCTGTGGCGGTTTGGACCACGGGCGAAGGGCCAGGAAAAGCGCTCCGAGCAGGACGATAGTGGCGCCCACGATCATGATGAGGGCTCTTGGCGTCAGGCCGTGCTTGACAGGTACCGGAGGAGAGACGTCAGCCTGCTCCTCGTCTACGGCCGCGCCTGTGGCAATCTTGTAACGAGTGCACGTGGCCCAACCCCCAGGAAGGCAAACTTGTGCCTGGTAGGCGGGCTCGACGGCGAAGGGCCTCGACTCGGAGTGACAGCAATTATCGGCGGTGGGGAAAAAGTAATAGTTCGCCGCATCTTCGCAACGGCCCAGGTAGGGACAGGCCTGACTGCCAATAGCGCTCATAGTAGCTTTAGATCCTTCTGTCTGACACGCTGGTCGACGCGCTTCGGATTCTACCGTGCTATGCAGTTGCGATGTCCCGATTTCCAACTACTGCGCATTGCGCATTATACCACAGGTTGCGGATGGCCGCCAACCAGGACATCGGTGAGAAAGAACCTACTGCTGCCCGGTCAAGCTGCCTGTGTCCCCACGTCCTTCGATCACGTCCACGATCCGCTGGCCAAGGAAAGGTGCCACCCTGGCCGCAAAGGCGCTGTTGGGATGCGAGTCTTCGGCGCTGGCCGCATACTCTTCCAACAGGTAGAGCCCACCTTCGGTCTCGAGCTGCCAGAAGTCCCAGACATAGATATTGTCGCCTGGTTCATCCCAGGTTTCAACGACCCAGGCGAAAAACTCCCTGGCTCGCCTGGCCTGGGCCTCGTCGGTGGCAGCCTGCACCCGGGCCGCACCGGTCCAGATGATAAAACGCGTGTCGGGGAACTCGTGCATCTTGTCCCGAAGGGCCTCGTACTGGAGCTTGTAGTTTTCCAACGACCGGACGTCAGAGCGAACCTTCGGCGAGCCGGTATCGGCCTGCACGGCGCTCACCGGGTAACAGTGCTTCCAGATAATGACGTCATAGTCCCTGGTCAGGATTTCGAGGGTGTCCTGTTTCTTGTACGGCTTGTCTCCCGCGTGCCGGACCCAAATGTTCCAATAATCATAGGGATAGTTGTCCCAGGGATAGCCATCACCGGGGTACTCACGATCGGTGATGCGATAGGTCGTCCCATGCTCGGCATTGTATGTGTCAAGCCAGTCGGGCATCCCCCCATCCCATATGACGCCTCCCGTGCTGTGGTGCAGGAACACGATGTCGATCCCGTCGTCCGGCCGCTCGGTGTCGCTTTCCTCAGCCTGGATGGCTTGCTCGCCGCCACATGCCACCAGCGCAAACGCGACCAACAGCCCGGCCAGGATGAGCCCCATCCACGTCAGAGCACTCTTGCCCATATCCAGATACAGATCTCCTTTCTGCGATTATGTTGTGTTGAGAACGATGCTAACGAACGGTTGCTGCAGCGGGTTACTCGTGGTAATAGTAGCCTTTTGACGGCCTGGTGGCCACCCGGTTCAACACGGCCCCTAACACGTGGGCCCCGGCGCGCTCCAGGTCTTCCATGGCGCGCCGCACTGATACACTGCGCGTGTGCCCCGCATCGATTACCAGCAGGACGGCGTCGGCCTCCAGGGCCAGCACCGTGGCGTCGCTGACCGCCAAAGTAGGAGGCGTGTCAAATATGATCAGGTCCGCCTCCTGCTCCAGGCACTCGATGAGATGGTGCATCTTTTTCGAGCCCAGCAGGTCGGCCGGGTCGGGCGGCAGCGGACCGCTGGTCATCACCCGCAGGTTTTCGACCTCTGTTTGCTGCAACCAGCCGTCGACGGACAGATCGTCCTGGACCAGGGCGTTGGTCAGTCCTTCTTTGCTGGGCAGCGAAAAGTATCTGTGCAGTGAGGCCCGCCGCAGGTCTGCGTCCACCAGGATCACCGACGTGCCTGACTGTGCCACGACGACTCCCAGGCTGGCAGCCGTAGTGCTCTTGCCTTCGCGTGGGTTCGGGCTGGTGACGATCAAGGTGCGGATCGGCTCGTCAACCGAAGAGATGCGGATGTTGGTGCGCAGGGCGCGATAGGCCTCGGCGATGTGCGACATGGGCTCTTCCGCGGCCATCAGCCTATACTTGCCATCATTACCCGCAACGCGGGAAATGGTTCCCAACGCGGTCAACTGTGCCGCGCGCTGCAAGTCGTCGGGCGTCTTGACGGTGTCATCCAGGAACTCGATCAAGAAGGCTCCACCTACGGCCAGAACCAGGCCGATGACCGCCGCCATGCCGACCGTCGACACCACGCTGGGACTGACCGGCCGGGTGGGCCGGACGGCGGGCTCGAAAACCGAGATATAGTTGGTCCGCCCTTCGACGCTGTCCAGGTACGAGCTGTGCGTGGCCCGATACGACGCCAGTCTTTCCTGGAGGGCGGCAATGTTGGCCAGGTACTGCTGGATGGCGCGGGCGCTGTTGGCCGCATCCAGCCTGGCCTGTTCAGCCACGATCTCGGCCTCGGTGGCCCGGATGCTCTCCTCCAGGTTCGTCAATTGGGTCTGGACAAAGGCCCGGCGATCCCGATCCTCTGCGATGGCGTTGGGGGTTTGCAGGATCAGTTGTTGCACGATGGCGTCGGCCAGGGCACGGGCGCGCTCGGGGTCGGTATCTCGCACGGCGATGCCCATGAGCTGCGTGCCGGTTACCAGCCAGGCGGAGACGTCCTCGGCACGTGGCACGTAGGGCAGGCCGATCATCTCTGCGGCACCGCGGAGGATCGGAGTCCGGCTGACCATCTCGCGATACGTCTGCGCCAACTGCTGGCTGATATAGAGGTCCTGGCTATTGGGATTGGAGCTTTGGAGGCCCTGACCGACGATCACTGTCGTGGTGGCCTGGTAGATGCGGGGCATGCGCGAGACGCTGACATAGCCCGCCACGGTCGCCACCAGCGTCGAGGCAACCAGAAGCCACCACCATTTTTTGATTGCCATGAAGTACTGCCGAAGTTCCATCGAGGCCCCTATTGGCAACTATGTGGCCTGGCAACGGTAACCCGTCGCCCGAGTCGAGGGATGCCCTTCCCAGCTCGACCACATTCTAGCACAAAGCAACGAATTGCACCAGAAAGGCAAGGCTCACTACCGGCGGAGGAGGGTGCGCCCGGCAGCAACCAGGCAGCACCCGATCTCTGGTACACGAAAACACACGCAATCGGGCGATTGCGCCTCATCTTCTCGTGGTGCAAGCGGCCGGAAGGCTCAGCCGTGGCTGCTCAAGGTTTGACCGATTGCGCGCGGTGCTGCGTTTTGTAACGCAATCCGCCGGACTGCATACCAACGGCCGCCGAACGCCCGGCGGATTGCGCCTTGCCCTACACGTCTGTCTTCTGCCTATCCTGGATGGCGCTTTTCTATGAGCGGCAGAAAAACGTGGTATGGATTGGCCATCACCGCGGCGGTCGCCTTGAGGGGCACACCGTCCGCCGCAACCAACTCGGCGCTGCTCACGAGGAGAGCCGGCCTGTCGGTGGCGATGGAGGCCACGTAGCGAATGATCACCAACTCGCCGGCCGGCGGGCTGTCGCTCCACGTCAGGAGGTGGCGATCCTCATCATAGGAGAGTCCGGCATCGGTACCCTGCATGGTGTGATCCGTGGGGATACCGATACCCTCGGGCAGGGTGATGGTCAGATCCAGCCGCTGGCCATCGCCTCCAAACTGAACAGAATACGAGATCTTGGTGCCCCGCTCGCCGAAAACAGGTGTGGCAGTCAGGTCAAACGGTGGGACCGCCTCGATGGTGGCAACCAGGTTCTGCACGTAGTAAAGATCCCCCCGCGCAAAGGCAGGCACGTCGAGATAGGCGGCGAGCTCTTGCGGGGGCGCTTCGAACAGAAAGGCCTTGGCGCTAAACATCCCATGATAGTCATAGAGATGTTGGAACACGTTTTCGTTGTAGCTGCCCTCGAACCACGTCACAAACCAGTAGGGAGCAACCGCCTCATATTCGTCGAATGCCTGCGACACGTCGGCCCAGGCGTGTTCCCTCAAGTAGTCACCCAGCTCCGGCGTCATGTACATCCAGTTTCGGGCGACTGCCAGGGTTTGCTGCCAGCTGTGAGAGTCGGGGCCGCCCCAGCCTCCGTCCTTTTGAAAGTCGGAGGCCCGGAGGGCGAGCAACCGCTCAAGCTGGTCGCGGCGAGCCGACGACTCCGAATAGCCTGCCAGCCGCTCCAGTTCCAGGTAGCCCCGCAAGCCTGCAATCCATGCGTTGTGGGCGTAAGGTAGCGCCAGGAGGGTTGCGTCGTCGGGCGGCGACGACAGCCTGGACTTGTTCTCGTCAAAGAGGGCCCGGGCCGCCTGTGGATTGTCCAGCAACTGGGCATACTTCCACAAGGCATAGAACAGGTGAGGCTCCCACCTTATATCATCTCCGGTCCAGCCGTCGAACTCGCACTGCCGCCAGAGCATGGGGGGAAGATTAGGCCGGTCGGCCTCCACCTCCGGGGGCAGGTCAAAGGCATCGCGAGGCGCGCCGTCGCGCCAGCCCACGTGCACGTAACCAAAGTACGTCTCGTACTCGTGCTCGAGGTAGGCCATCACGTCCTGCCGCAGGTCGGGAGGCAGGTAAGGCGCGGCAATGCTCAAAGTATAGAGCGTGTCTGCCGGGCTGTGATAGTAGTCCGCCAGGTAGTCGCCGATGCGGCACATGGCCGACAGTGCGAATGGACCATGCATGCCGAACCCCGGCCGCAGGTGACAGGCACTCCAGTTGCCATCCGCGCGGCAGGGGCCGATGATCTTGATCACTTCCTCCCCCAGCCGCTCCTGGAGCACGGCCCGGGACACGGGCCGGGACGGAGCGGAAACGGCGCTCGCCCTGGCTAGCGGCAACGGTGCGCTGGCATTGCCATCGGCCGACCAGGCAATGACCGCGTTCCCACGGTGCATGTACACCCGCCCGTTGTAAGGGATCGGCGGGTTCTGATCTCCATGGCTGCCATACACGCCGTTCACGCCTCCATAAACCTGGACGGCGTTGGACTCGTAGGTGCCCGTGACCATCTGGTCATAGCCCGGGCATTTCTCGGCAAGGTTGTAGGTAAAGTACTGCCACCTGGTTTCGGTATCCAGGGCGTATGCTCCGGAAGTTCGGTCGCAGCACTGTGTCCAGTAGACGACGTTTCCGCCGATGGAGAAGGCCAACGGCTCATCGGAGGCCGTCATTGCGCCGGTGGGAATGACACTTCGCGCGCCGAGCTGCCAGCCCGCCGGGCCCTGATCGTACTTTTCGGCGGCATGGTTGTTGTATGTGTAGATGGTGCCGTCCGCATCCACCACTGCCGGGTAGACGGTCCCGCTGTGCGTGCCCGCTTTCATAAAGGGTGCATACTCCGGGGCCCCGTCCTGATCAAAATCAAAGGTCATTTCCTTTCCGGTGGCGGCGTCCAGGACAAAGTAGACACGTCGCCATGGCTTGGATTCAAAGTACTCGAACGCTCGCGAAGCGTCCATGGTGCCGTCCTCCCGGAGGCTACCCATGGGGGTGCTATAGCCCACGTCAGAGTTGGTCAGCTTTTCCTGGTCGTGGGCGACCTGCGGCCGGACCATGTATCGGTACGGCCGGGTTCCGGGAAAGATGACCGCGTCGCCGGCAACCACCGGCCACCAGGAATGAAACCCGCCGGATGGCAGTTTGGCCGACTTCCACCGCAGGGCCCCCGTCCGGGAATCCAGGGCATAGGCGTGCATGTCGTTCGAGGCGAAATAGACGGTGTCGCCGTTCGAGTTTGCCGCCGCCGACAGGAGGATAGGCCCGTCCGTAAGAAACTCCCACATGAGGCTGGCCTGGCTGCCGTCGTCCCGCAGGGCAAACATACGCCCATCGCGGTTGCCTGCCCAGATCGCCGGCTTGCCGTCCAGCTCTATCACCAGGGGATTGGTGTGGAACCCCCCAGAAAACCCGCTTGCCTCGAACGTCCAGATACGTTGCCCGGTCCGGGCATCGAGGCAGTGTATCTTCCGATCAAAGCCCCCGACGTACAGGCGGTTGCCGTGGACCGTGGGGCTGTGTCCCAGGGGCAGTTCTGTCGGGTAGACCCAGGCAACAGCCCCATCGTCGCCGTCCAGGGCATAGAGACCCTTGGCCGTGGAGACATAGATCAACCCATTGGCAGCAATGAGCTGCACCTTTGCCTGGATAAAAGGCTCAATCGGCCGGTACCACAGCGGATCGAGCGAACCACGTACCTCTTCGGGCGTCCACGACGTGCGCTGCGCGTTGGCCCCCGCCATCGACCAGGATGGCTCCTGCTGTGCCTGGCAGGGCGGGATGATCAGGCCAAGCAACGTGAGCGTGACTATTATTGCCCATCGCCTCAACTTTCACTCCTGGCTGCCCCTGAATCGCCTCAGAATCTAGGCCCGACGCGAAGCAGGTCGGGTAGGTGGTGTGCTTGTCCTGAGTGGTGGGCGAGAATGGTCTCGTCTGCGGCCTTGCAGCCGGGATCATTGTAGGCCAGGATACATGGGCGGTCAATAGGAAAATGGTTCTATATCCGAAGCGCTCCTCACGTCAGCGGGCCCGTAGAACGATGGCGGGGCGCGCCCTCCGCACCAGGTCGACGACAGCCAGCGCGGCCAGCGGAAGCAACGCCGCGTCTACGGGAAGTCGGTAGCGGACCATGGCCCAGGTAAGCAGATGCAGTAGCGTGTAAAAAGCCGCGAAAAGAAGTAGAAGACCATTGCGCGCCCTGAACTCCGGAGAAAAGAGCGCCAGGACCAGGCCGTAGAGCATGAAAGGCAGCAGCAGGCCAAAGGAAACGGTGCGCCCCACGTTGTGCAGCAGCGTCGTATCGGGCGTCGGCCAGAATTCGAAAAAGGCACGGGCGCGGCTCAGGGAGAGGAGCAGGTAGCGGCCGGGGTCGTCCAGGATGAACTGAAGCCCCTGTCGCATCAAGGTCCGGTCCAGCTCCGGCTCCGACCTTCCCCACGACCCATCAGGCAAGGGCGCGGGATCGAACTCGCGAAAGTTGGTGCCATGCATCGGGTGTTGTGCCGAGTACATGGCATAGCCGGCGTTAGAGTTGAGCAACAAGAAATCGTCGTAGACCAGGTAATTGCGCACGGTCCAGGGTACGATGAAGGCAATTAACAACAGGCCGGCAATGAGCAGTGAGCCCACCGTGGCGCGCAGGCGCCCCACGCGCCAGCCCAGCCATAGCAGATAGAGAAACAGCACCGGTACCCAGGGCAGGATCGACTGCCTCAACAAGGTTGCGATGCCCAGGCTCAGGCCCAGGACCAGGCCAGGCACCCACAGCGATCGTTGCCCCTGCGCACCGCCCGCGCGGAGGCGAGTGGCCAGCGCCAGGCTGCGCTCCAGGGACCACAGCAGCGCGCTGATGAACAGCGTCTCGGTCATGAGCGTGGCAGCGTACGAGACCAGGTAGCCGTTGACCGCGGCTATCAGGGCAGCGACCAGGCCGACGACCTTGCCCTTCTCCTCTTCCCCGGGAGAGCCCGCGAACAGGGTTCTGGCCAGCCGGTAAACCAGCCAGGGCAGCAATAGCCCGCCTACCAGGGCCTGGATCAGGCGAACGGCCAGGGGATGCGCGCCTGTGACGGCATAGACGCCGGCGACCAGGAGGGAATAGAGAAAGGACCAATGTGCCGTGGGCGTGTCGGCCTGCGTGAACGGATACCAGTCCTTGTGAAAGCTAAAGCCCTCGCCCGACAGAAGCCGGACGCCGAGCCAATGATACGATCGCTGATCGGTCAGAAGCTCTGGAGAGTCGACAATGTCGCCAAAGTAGATGGCTACCCCCAGCCGCAGCACGACCGAGAGCGCAAGAATGGCCAGGAGGTAGAGATGTGATACCGATTGAAGCCGGTTTATCCAGGACTGATGCAATCTAGCTCACCTCTGCTTGGAGCAGACCGGAATAGACCCGGTCCACTCGTTGATAGACCCTTTGCCAGGCATAGTGCTCTTCTACCCAGGCCCGGCCGTTGGCCCGCAGCCGGCGGTTGAGGTCTGCGTCGGTCAAGAGGCGCAGCGTCGCCCGGGCAAAGTCCGGCGCATCGCCCGCCAGGAGAATATTCTCCCCGTCCCGCACCTGGATCCCCTCGGCGCCCAGGGGCGTCGAAACGATGGGCAGGCCCCACTGCCAGGCATCCACGATCTTGACTCGCATCCCCCCGCCGGCGTGGAGGGGAACCACAAAGGCGTCGGCCGTCTCCAGATAGGGGGTGGGGTCGGCGACGTAGCCGGTGACCTCCACCCCCGGATCCGAGGCCAGGGCCTGCACCTCAGGGGGCGGATTCTTGCCCACGACCATGAATCGGGCCTCGGGCACCTGGCGGCGGATAAGCGGCAGCACCTCTCGCGCGAACCACAGCACACCGCCGACGTTGGGCGGCCAGAACATGGTGCCCAGGTGCAGCACGGTGGGGGCGCTGGACTTTTTATGTTCAACAGGCGGCGCCTCCTGCGGATCGATGCAGATGGGCACCACCGTGAACTTGCGTGCCAGCCGCTCCCGCTCGTCGGGCGGGAAGAGGGCCAGCAGATGCTCCCGGTCCTCCTCGGTGACGGTCAGGACGGCGTCGAAGGCGCGGCAGGCGCCGGCTTCGTAACGCCTGAAGGCCCGGACCTCCCGGCGGCCAACCATCCGCCGGGCAAGATTCCGCTCCAGGTCGGCCAGGCGGCTCGTCACAGCATAGATGGCATTGTGCTCGTCCAGGAGCGTGGGCGGGCGAGGGGATGGCGCCATGCGCGCCGCCATCTGCCCGTACCAGGCCATGGAGAGCTGATCGGCGTGGATCAGGTCGAACCTATGTTCGCCCATCAGCCGCTCCAGCATGGCCGCCATCTCCCGAATCTCGTTCCTGGCGACGAGGATCGGCAGCCCGGTGAGCATCCCCTTGACGCCGGCCCGCAGATTGCGCCAGCCGGAGCGGTGCATGGGAACGGGGTGCACAGCGTGACAGATGCCCTCCAGGTGGGCGATGGCGTCGTCGCCATCGTCCGGCCGGGTGAAGGAGACGAGCGTCACTTTGTGGCGCCCGGCCAGGTGGCGAAGCATATGATATTGCCGCACCTTGGGCCCCGCATCCAGGGGATAGGGGAGCACCATGGTAAGAAACAGGACGTGCGCCACGGCTCTCGAGCCTCCGCCTACACGACGTCGTGGTCGCCCCAGGTAACGTACCAGTTTCCGGGGTCGGTGATAAAGCCGGGCGGGTAGCTCTCCGACTGGCTGCGCACGCTGCAATGCAGCTCCTGGGGAAAGACCCACTGGGGCGGCAACCAGAACCCGTTCTTTTTAAGCGAACGAACGTAGGACACGTGTCCCAGCATGACACAGCTCGCGATGTGCATTTGCCGGCCCTCAAAGAACTCGACTGCTGCCGCAACGAGGGCCTCGCCTAGCCGTGGCTCGCCTGGCAGCGTCAACAGGTCGACGACGTACCCCATCTTGAGGCCGAACTTGGTCTCGCACTTGAGGACGACGTACCCGACCACGTCGCCGTCCCGCTGGAGGACAAACTTCGTATACTCCTGCTCGGGGTTCTCCACGTAGCGCCAGTTCAAGTACTCATGATCGCGCACCACGGCGATTTGAAACTCGGCCGACGCGGACGCCCACAGCGCGTCCAGACGGGCGTCAAAGCGGTCCACGGGCACCAGCTCGCAGCCGGTCGGCAGCGTCCTGTCGCCTCGCGGGCCCAGCAGCCGCAGGGCCGCCCGGCCCAGAGGCACTGCTGCCCGCGGGGCGAGGCCGTCCCCGAGCCGCTTTCTGAGGACGGCCTCGACGTCCAGGATGCGCACATAGACGGGCGGGCGGTCCCATAGATCCACACGGTCGAGCCTGTGTGCCAGAAGGTGGTGCGAGTTCTTGTTCGGGAAGCCATAGATGAGGGGCACACCCATCCCTGCTGCCGTCTCGTAGGTGTAGGCGGCGAGCCTGGTAAAGATGCCCTGCGAACGATAGGCCGGATGGACCACGGCGTCCAGCGACTGGGCGCCAAGGCAGGTGTCGTCGCCCACCTTCATGCGCACCGGCAGGAGCGCGCATTGGCCAGCCAGATTTCCATCCTCCCCCTCGGCCAGCCCGATGAGGAAAACACCGGTGTGGTTGTCCCGATAAAGCCAGTTCCACCGGGCCCGGCTGAGATCCTTGTCCATGGACAGCTCGAACAACGCCCGGATGCTGTCCTCCTCTCCGGGCCTGTAGAGACGCATCGACCACTGCTGGCGCTTATCCATGGCCGTCGCTCCCGTCCCGGGCGTGGCCGGCCATCCAGCCTTCGAGTACCGTCCTGATGGGAGCAAACCGGAAGTCGTCGCACAAGGACTGCAGCCTGTCCCGCGTCTTGTTCAGGTTCTGGTAGTGCCTGAACCGGCTCAGGAGCGGCGCTCCCTGGATTCTGGGCTGCCCGGGGTCGAACTCCCAGGGATGGACGTAGGTCATGACGGGCGCGTTTTCGGCGTTGACCCGTTTGATGGCCCACCTCGTGAAGGAATACGGATACAGGCGCAGATACCCCCCGCCGGCGACCGGCAGGTTCCAGCGCCAGATGCGGTACGTCGTCAGGGGGAACTCCCAGAAGCCATCGTGGATGGGAAAAGGGTATCGCGGGCAGGCAGGGAATCCGCCCAGGTCGTGGGTGATGGGGAACAGGCTCGAGTCGTAACCTAACCCCAGCTCCCGCAGGACGTCCAGGGCCCAAGCGGTTTGCGGCGTGATGGAATAGGAGGGAGCCCGATAGCCCATCACCCTCTCACCCACCAGGTCCTCCAGGATCACGAGAGAGCGCTTGACGTCGGCCAGGAACGTCTCCGGCGTTTGCCCGGTGATGAGCTGATGGCCATAGCCGTGGGTGGCAATCTCGTGCCCCTCGGCATGAACACGCCGCACCAGCTCAGGGCACTGTTCGGCCACCCAGCCCAGGAAGAAGAAGGTCGCCTTCAGGTCCCTTTCACCCAGGATGTCCAGGATCGTCATCGTGTTCCGCAGCACGCGGCTCTCAAAGCCGGACCAGCGCTCGGGGTCCACCACCCGGGCGAAAGCCGAGACCTGAAAGTACTCTTCGACGTCTATCGAGAGGGCATTTAGCACGTCACCATCCCCACTTTGTTCTCCTCCGGCAACAGGCTCCGCACCACCGCCGGAACGCTGGCATTCCGCCGGCCGGCTGCCTTCCAGCAAGAGGCTGGCATTTCCAAACTTTCCATATTCCGCACCGGGCCAGCCCGGTTACCTTCGCGCCCTTCCCGCTGCCCGCTCGTACGTCTCCAGCAGGCAGGTCACAAACTGCTTTTCGAGATCCTGGAGGAACCTGTGCCCCTCCTGGCCCATGCACACCAACGTTTCCCTGTCGCCCAGCATCTCGCGGATGGCCCGGGCCAAGACCTGGGGCTCGTTGGAGTCAATGACCCGGCCCGTCGCCCCATCCCGGACGTACTCGGGCAGGGCGCCGACGCGCGTCACCAGGACCGGCTTTTGAAAGAGGTAGGCCAGCGGGATCAAGGCTGACTGGGACCCTTCGGAATAGGGCAGCACGACGAGCCCCGCCCGGCGGAACAGCGCGATGGTTTCCCGGTCATCGATGAGGTGGTTGCGAACCTCCAGGTTTGGCGGGTGGCCGGCGCCGTCCAGCGAGCCAGCCAACCGCCCGGCGCCGGCCACCACCATCTTGATCCCGGCCTCGCTGTGCAGAGCGCCTGCGTTCCCGTCCCTGTGCAAGATGTGGGCGGCCTCCACGAACTGCCGGACCCCCTTGTACTCCTCCAGGCGCCCGAAGAGAAGGGCCATGTTCTCGTAGTACTGCCCGCCCGAGTCCTCCGCACGGATCTGCCGATAGGTGCCGTAGTCAAAGTTGTGGTGCACCAGTGGCATGCGGCTGGTAGCCGGCGGCAGGAGGCCTCGATTGCGGAGCGACTCCTCGACGGCGGCGCTGTGGACCACCAGGCAGTCTGCACTGCGCAGCACGGCCCTTCGATACATTCCCTTGAGCCATTCGCCCCTGGCGCCCTCGTGCGTGGTCGCGTCGTGCTGTGTGAGAAGAACCGGGTAGCGCTTGCGCAACAAGAGAGCCAGGGGCCAGTTCCAGACGTGCGGCCCGGTCAGGTGCACCACAGACGGCTCGATGTCGTCGACGAGCCGCAGCAAGCGCCGAAAACCGGCCGAATTCAGGGCCTGGGCGCTCAGGCCGGTGCCAGAGAAAGAGTGTCCGGCAACCAGCGTCACGCTCGGGTCAAAGGCTTCCCTCCGCCGCGCGGCAGAGCCGACGACCCAGACGGCGTGCTGCCCGGCGTTGGCGAGCGCACCGGCCAGGCCCGCGGTGTAGAATTGCATCCCAATGGAGGGAGAGAGGGCCACGAGGACCACCTTCATCGTCGTATTTCCCTCACCCACCGGCCTGTCCAGGCCGGCGGCACCGGAGAGAGCCCTTCATCTACTGCCCCACTCCATCGTTAACGAGGGGCAGGTAGATTCGAGCGCGGGACAGGACCGCAGACACCGGACCGTGTTCGAGGGTAGCCCCGTCGACGAACACGGCCTCCAGCCAGTAGTAATTGGTGACACCGGGACGGGCCCGCGTGTCAAGCCAGGTGTAGCTTGCCCCCTCTTCCGAGCCCGGTTCCGGGGCCTCGATGAGATCGTCGTTCAGCATGGTTCGAGGGCCATCCGGGGCCGTAGCGCGGTAGAGGTTGAACCCGCTGTTTCCGATCTCTGTCGCGGTGCTCCACTCCAGTTGGATACCCTGGCTCACTTCGTACGCCTGAAAGTCCACGAGAAAGACGCCCGTTGGCCCGACGCAGTTCGGGCCGAACTCGGAGGTGTTGTTGCCCGGATCGGTCGCCGTCGCCGTAACATACGAGGCCTCGGGTAGCACCAGGGGAAAGCCTGCGGCAAAGATGGCATTGCCACCTGCATCCGTGGTTACCTCGTACGCCCCGAGATAGGACGCGCCCTCGCCGTAATCTGTGGGATCCTGGATCGCGCTGTAGTAAACGTCGAGGCGGAAGGTGGTGCCGGGCGTGCTGTCGAGGGTGCCCCGGATGACGGTGCTGCCGCCGGAGATGATGACAGCGTTCAGAACCGGAAAGTTCTGCAGATCGTTGGCGCCAGCATCCCCGTCCCCTGGATCGTTGGGCGTCACCCCGTCGGGTGCAAGGTCAATTCCCAGGCCACTGTTGGCCAGGATCGAGTTGCGAGAAATCAGGTTGCCGGTGCCCCAGTCCACGTACACCCCATCGCCTCCGTTGTTGGCAATAAGGTTGGCCTCTCCCTCCAGGGGTCCGCCGACCTGGTTCTCCGACGCTCCGGTCGTGATGAACACGCCATGGACGGTGTTACCCAGGTTCTCGGTGCCGTCGATGCCTGTGCCGATGTGGTTGCCTTGCACGACGTTGCCCGTCGCACTGCTGCCCCCGATAAACACGCCGTGATAGAGGTTGCCGGAGAGGATGTTACGCGCTCCAGCCTCCGGCCCGCCCACGATGTTGTTGGGCGCTTCCAGGATATAGACCCCACTCCACCCATTGCTCAAGCTTTCCGTACCGTTGGCCTGCGTGCCGAGATAGTTGCCCACTATCACGTTTCCATGCGCCTCGCTGCCATAGATGGACACGGCCGAAAAGGTATTGCCCGAGATGACGTTGCCAGCCGAGCTCGCAGTGCCCCCAATCGTGTTGTTGGTCGCACCCTCGATGACCACGCCCGCGTCGCCGTTTGGCAGCGCTGCCTGGCCGTTGCTCTGGAGGCCGATATAATTGCCCTGAATGATGGTTCCGGTGGCCTCACTTCCCAGGATGCGCACGCCGGCTGCGCCGTTTCCGGAGATGAGGTTGCGCTCATTGGGTTCGGTCCCACCAATGACGCTGTTCGGCGCCCCGTCCAGGTGCACACCGTAATAGGCATTGCCCAGGGCCTGGGTGCCACCGGCATCGGTGCCGATATAGTTCCCGCGGATTACGGTGCCCGTCGCGCTGCTTCCCGTGACGCAGATACCCTGGCGCCCGTTGCCCGAAATCACATTGCCTTCGCCGGCCTCGCTGCCACCGATGATGTTGTTGGGCGCGCCGTCGATCTGCACCCCACAGTTCGTGTTGCCCAGCGCTGTCGTGCCGAGGCTGTCGGTGCCGATGTAGTTGCCCTCGATCTGGTTGCCCGTCGAGGCGGCGCCCCCAATGCGCACGCCGCTGCCGACCGTCACGCCCCCGTTGCCCGAGACGAGGTTCCGGCTCGTCGCCGTCCCTCCTCCGATCAGGTTACCCGGCGAATCATCGATGTTGACTCCATGATAGTTACCAAGGGCCGTTGTGCCGGTGGGATCCGTGCCGAGATAGTTGCAGGCGATCGTGTTGTTTCCGTTGGAGGCCAGGTGAACGCTCGAATAGGAAAAGCTGTGAATGACCAGGCCTCTGATTGTGCTTTCGCCCCCTGTGATCGAGAGCCCGAAGACACCGACACCGGCAGCGCTGCCATCCAGCTCGATGAGCAGGGTAGGAGGCCAGCTGGTGCAATCAGCCCCCGGCTGGCTCAACCCGTCCAGGATCACCGGGTCGGTGATCTCGGGCAGGCCGGAGGCCAGCGAGATGGTTTGCACCCCTTCGCCGGGAATGGCAAACTCGATAGTGTCGGAGCCGGGGTTGGTGTTGGCCTGAGTGATGGCCCAGCGCAGCGAGTCGGTGCCGCTGTCGTTTGTGTTCGTAACGGTGAACGTTGCCGCGTACACACGGGGAACAAGGCCAGACATGAGCCAGATGAAAGTAAGCGACAGCAGCACTACAATGAGGATGCACTTTTTCATCATCTCGTTTCTCCTCCTACGCTCTCAAAGGCCCACCCTGGGCCATTCCGGACGTTGCCGGCACCACGACCAGTTGTTCGCCAGGTCAAAACGGCAGACGCTTTGTGCCAGGACCTCGTAGTCCCTCACATCCGGGGCAGTTCCGCCAGCAGGCGGCGATAGGTATGCGCTTGCGCGGCCAGGGCTGGCGAGACGAGCCCGCCGGGAATTGCGACGGCTAACCTGGGCCAGTAGGCCACCTGCAAAAGCCCCTTAAAACGGGCGGCTCGCCATCCACCTCCGAACTTGCGGTGAAACTGCACCTTGCTGCGATAGAGCTGCACGTACATGGCCTCGGCCATCTGCCTGGAGCTGGCTTCCCCGCGATGCAGCACCGCCGCCTGGGGCACCCACCAGAGCTGCCAGCCGGCTTCCAGCAGCCGATAGCAGAGGTCCATCTCTTCGGTGTACATGAAATACGTCTCGTCCAGCAGTCCGACCTGGTCCAGGGCCGAGCGCCGCAGGAGAAAGCAGGCCCCCTTGATCACGTCCACCGGATGCGGGATGTCCGGGTTCCAGCGTTCCTGGGCATACGTCGCCCGCCGGAAGAGGCGGTCCAGGAACAGCAAGCGCCACAGCTCGCGCTCGGGCGTGAGCATGGGATGACACGACGGCTGCAAGCTGCCATCGGGGTTGAGGAGCATGGGCCCACAACCTCCCGCCCGGGGGTGTTCGTCCATGAACCGGACCAGGACGTCCAACGCTCCGGGGTACACCTCCGTATCGCTGTTCAGCAACAGGATGTACTGTCCCCGGCTTTGCCTGATGCCCTGATTGCTGGCCCTAGCAAACCCCAGATTCTCGCGATTGGCAATGAGTTGTACCCGGGGAAAGCGACGGCGCACCATCTCGGCACTGCCGTCGGCCGAGCAGTTGTCCACCACCAGGACCTCCAGGTCCTGTGTTACAGGGTAGACCGAGTCCAGACAGCGTGCCAGCAGGTCCCGCGTGTTCCAGTTCACGACGACCACGGACAGGTTTATCATGTCATCCCGCCCCCTGCCCCATCGGAAGTTGTTCCAGGGCCACCAAGCCACCCACGAATAACCACACCAGGACACTGGCCTGGAATCCGGGGAAGCCGATGTTGTAGACAAACGGGAGGATCCAATCCGCGAACAGCATGAGGATCAGCGCGCCAACCCAGGCGCCGAGCATGGCATTGACGTAGCCGGCCGCGAAACCGGTGCGAAACCGCCGTCTCAGACGCACCGCCGAGTGGACTACCTCCACGGCAAACCAGGTAAAGAGGGTCAATCCCAGCAGCCCTACGTGGGAAAACAGGTCCACGTAGTTGTTGTGGGAGTTGATCTGGGGCGCGATCCAGAATGCCCGTCCATAGGCCAGGGGCTCCATCCCGGCATAGGGGCGATAGGCGGCCGGTCCCAGGCCGGTGATGGGGTTGCGCAGGGTCACCTCGAGGACACGTCCGATGAGCGCCATTCGCGAGCCACCGCTCTCCTGCCACTCGGCATCGCCGCCGGCAAACTCGTAGATGGCGGCGGTAAGGGCACCACTCAGGATCAGCGCAACCAGCAGAACGATCACAGGCCAGCGGAGGCGCGGCCAGCGCAGCCAAGCAAGGACCCCGCCGGCGGCGAGAATGGTCGCCCAGTTGGAGGCTTGCCCGCGCTGAATCACAAAGGCATAGGTCAGGGATGCAGCCAGTCCCATCACCAGGACGGCGCGCCAGCGGACGGACAGGTCGCGGTTAAAGAGAAGCTGTCCCCCGGTAATGGAGAACAGCAACAGCCAGAAGGGGGCGCGGATAACCGCACCCGTGATTATGTCCGATAACGCACGGCTGTTAATGATCCTGAATTCCATGAGCACAAAGACCACGGCCACCGTGCCGGCCAGGAGGGCAAAGAAGAACGTCAGCCGGCGCAGCCAGCTCTCTTCGCGCACCAGGTTGCCGGCCAGCCAGAACGCGCCAGCAGACAGGACAAAAATGCCCCACTGTGCCAGTTGCACGAGGGTAAAGCCATCGGGACGGGGCACGGCCGGATCCCAGAAGGCGGTGCCTATCAGCAGTGAGAGCAGGCCGGCAGCCAGGAGCAGAATCAGCGGCCGGTTGGTGCTTGATGGCGCCAGGCGCAGCTTTCGTTCGAGAACCATGCCGAGGAGCCAAATGCCGAGGAGGACCGGCACCAGCAGGGTGGCCGCGTTCAGCCTGACCGCGGTGCCGGTCGAGACGTCGACCGAGACCAGCAGCGCAGCGAACACCAGGGCCAGGAGCCCCGCAACAGGATATTCCAGCAACACAAACGCGCCCACTCCCAGCATGGGCAGCGCCAGCCACAGCGCCGAAGTGCGAAAGCCGGCGGCGGCGGCAAGCAGCAGGACGCCGGCACAGATCGCCAGCTTCAGGATGCCGCTGGACCTCCCCAGGCGCGCGACCGAAGAAAGGTTCACGGCGCCTCCTGTGCCAGGTCCCGGAGCCCGGCGCGATAGCCCCGGTAGATGTGGGCACTGATGATCCATCGGTACAGCAGAGCCAGGAGGGTGGCATCTCGTTTGTGTTTCTCCAGCACGTGAGCGACTTGTCGCATCGCGAACACGGAAAGAGAGCTGGAGATCAGGCGGCGCAACAGCTTACGACCGATCAATCCAGGGGGATCGACCGACCAGGAGATTGGCTCTTTGTCTCGGAACATGGGGAGCTGTCCCCTCAGGCCGGGATGTCGCTTGAAGAGCAGGACGGCCGTCCGTGCCCCCCTGTCCGCGCGACGAGCATATGCTTCCAGGTCGTTGAACGAATGGTCCCAATGATATCCAACGGTGCCACGGGTCTGGCGAAAGTGAAAACCCTGGAGATGGGCCCGGTACGCCAGATCGACGTCCTCCCAGTTTGGCCAGCAGCCTGGCGCCGGCTCCTGAAGCATGCCTAGCTCGAAAAAGTCAGAGCGTCGAATGGAAAAGCATCCGCCAAACATTTTCGTGAACGGGACGACGACACTGGATACGTTGGGGTCATCGATCGTGCTTGCCGAGGAAGCCGTCGGCGGTAAGGCGCGCAGCAAGATCTGGTTCTCGGCAACCTGGTTCAACGTGCCCGCCACGATGAGGTGATCGGACCCGGCAAGCTCTGCAACCAGGCTCTCCAGAAACTCGGGGACGAGGGTGATGTCGTCGTCCAGAAACAGGAGGAACTCACCCTGGCCGGCCTGTGCCCCGGTGTTCTTGGCCCTGGTTCCTCCCCCATGATGCTGCGGGATATAGCGCACCACGAGCGCATCAAAGTCTTGGCAGATCTCGCTCGTGTTGTCTGTGGAACCATCGTCGACGACCAGAACCTCAAAGCGCTCACGGTCAAGGGTCTGTTGGGCCAGTGCATGCAGCGTGCGCCGCAGAGTATCGGCCCGGTTGTAGGTGGGAATGACGACACTCACAGACAGGTCACTCACTACAGACTCCTCGCCTTCCCGGAACGCCCCAGGATATAGTCCGTGACCGCACACACCAGGGCATCACGCTGCCGGCGTTTGTGCCGCCACTTGGGACGCACGCTCCAGGTCAAGATCCGGGCCGCGTAGGTTTTGAGGCAGCGGGCGATTGCCCCCCGCCCCAGGCGGTGCTTGGTCAAGAAAAGCAGGTGGTTGCGCGACGTATAGTAGGTCACGAGGGCCGATAGCGCGTCGCGAGAGACGGTGTCCGGGTGCCAGACCCTGGCCCCCGGCACGAACAGCACCTGAAAACCCGCCTTCCTGGCGCGATAGCCCCACTCGATGTCCTCGTGGTAGGCAAAAAAGCGGTCGTCCAGCGCCCCGGCCTGCTCGATGAGCCGTCGGCTTGCCAGCAGGGCGCAGCCGGATAGATAGTCCACTTCCCGCACCTCGTCGAACTGACCCTCGTCCAGCTCGCCAAGCCCCCGGTGCCTGTAGCGCCAGTCGCTCTGGAACTCTCCGCCCGCAGAGAGGAGCCGGTGAGGGTCTTCAAGGGTATACACCTTGGGGCCCAACAGCCCGGCCCGGGGCCGGGCCTGTGCACAGTCGACGAGAGCCGCCAGCGAATCGGGAGCGACCAGCACGTCGTCGTTCAGCAGCCAGACATAGTCGCAGCCCTGCCCGAGGGCGTGCTCGATGCCCAGGTTATTGCCCCCCCTATAGCCCAGGTTGCGACCCGTCTCCAGGATTTCGACGCCCGGGAAACGGGCACGGATGCGCGTCACCGAGTCATCGGCCGAGCCGTTGTCGACGACCAGGGGATAGCCGGCCACGCATTCCAGCCGCTCCAGCGCCTCCAGGCAGGCCATCGTTCCGTCCGCATTGTTCCAGTTGAGGATGATAATGCCGACCTTCACGGGCGCGAATCCTTCCCTATGGAATCCTGGCTGCCCTCGCCGCTCAATACCCGCAGGTACACGGCAAACACGCGGGCATTTTCGGCGTCACCGACCTCCAGCCGCCGGACATTGGACCGCAGCGCGGGCAACAGCGCGCCCTCGGTCAAGAGCCTGCCCATCTGCGCGGCCAGAGAGTCCGGGTTGCCACGCTCGAACAACAGCCCGTTCCGGCCGTCGTCTACCAGGGCGGCAATGCCCCCTACGTTGGAGCCGACGACCGGCTTCCCGTGTTGGAAGGCTTCGACGATGGCCCGGGGCGCGTTCTCGTGCCAGACCGACGGAGCGACCACGACGTCCACCCTTTCCAGGAGCTCGCCCAGCCTGTCGTTGTCGTAGCGGCCGGCAAAGTGGATGGCCGAATTGCCGCGCGCCATGCGAAGCAGGCGCTTCTCGAACGATGCCGGCTCAATGGCACCAAAGATGGTCAGGGTGGCCCGGGACTCGGGCAACTGCCGGAAGGCCTGCACCAGCACGTCGACTCCCTTGTGAGGAAACACCTTTCCCAGGTAGGCAAACCGCACCTTTCCGTTTCCGTCGCCGCCGGCCAGGGGCCCGACCGCGGATTCGACCCTGCCGGCGCTCCGGTAGGGGATCACCGTAAACCGGTCGGGGTCGATGCCATTGGCGACGTGGACTTTGGCCAGGAAGCGTGTGATGCACATCAGGGCGTGAGCCTTGTTCAGCTCCGCGGCAAGGCTACGCTGGCGCCGGGAATAGTACGCCATCCTGGCCGTCCAGGCCGCCGGAACGAAAATCCCCCGGCGAATCCAGGGCGCCACCGGCCGGGTGACTGCCGGCGCGTGCGATTCGAGCCACTGAAAAGGCCGCCGGCGGTTGAGCCAGCAGCGCGTGCATTCCGCCGGCTCGGGCCCCCAACATAGGCGGCCGTCACCGCGCAGTAGGCTCAACGTGGGGCACAGGAACCAGAAGTCGGTCAAGGTCACAACGGCCGGCACACCTGCCTCCCGGGCTGCCCGCAGGGGAGCGCTGCCCATGAGATAACCGCTGATCAGGTGCACCAGGTCGGGCCGGAAACTGGCGATGGCCTGCCCAAGATGTTGCAGGAGCAAGGGATTGTCATAGGCCCCCTGGAGCGGGCCTTGCCAGGCGGCGATGGAGCAGCCCAGGCGCTGGACCGCGATGCCGTCATAGATCTCCTCGGACACGGTTAGCCCGGCAGCCTCGTCACCCTCCCACACGTCGCCGATGCAGATCACCTGAACCTCGTGTCCCTGGGCAAGCAACCACCGGGCCAGGCGGTAGGCGCGCAGCTCTGCTCCGGCGACGTGCCGGGGCGGAAAGTGCGGAACCGCCAGGATTACGCGCATGGCTCGCTTCTGTGCAGGCGTGGACCGCATCAGTCAAAGAACCTGCGCATGATCATTTCAAAGGTCATGAGTGGCGCGATCTTGCCGATGGTGTGCAGCTCCTGGCCGGAGAAATGGCGGGTCAGCAACGATGCGACAAACTCCGGGTTAAAGATCCCCCGGTCAGCCAGGCGGCCGTCCAGCAAGAGGTCGGTGGCCCAATCTCTCAACTCGTGCCGCAGCCAGTTCTCGTAATCGGCGTAGAGGGATTGGGGGAACCAGAAAACCGGCGCGAGGTGGCGGTTCACCCGCTGCTTGACGCGCGTCACAACGTGGTGGGCGATGCGGCGCCCGCGCCGCCCCGTGTGCAACAGGTGGTCCTGGGCGAGGGGAATCAAGGCCAGGCGAGGGTTGATCTGCTCGACGATGTCCTGTTGCAGTTGCTTGTTGAACTGCCACACCTGGGGATAAGAAAAGAGAAACTCGAACAGGCGATAATCGTGGGCCGGAAAGCGGTTCTCAAAATGAGAGCTGTTAAAGATCACGAAATTCTGGGTCAGGCGCCGCAGATGGTGGGCCACGCAAAAATAGTCTACACGCTTCACAAACGGGTGGTTTGCCATCCTGGCCACTTCGACCTGGAACGATTCAAAGGCCAGCCCCACCATCTGGCCGGAAACCCCGGGCGCGTAGAGGGCGCGCTCCTCGGCTTCCGTCAATCCGGGCCAGGTGTGTTGCTGGGTGTAGAACTCGTAGAAGCGGCACAGGAACGCCCACTCGTCGACGGCATTGTTCAGCAGGGGACTGCGCCAGGAATTGCCCAGGATGTTGCCCGTGCCCCAGCCGGTCACGTTGACGTCCAGGTGAGAACGAGCGTCCTTCAACGTCGAAATGCCGTGGCTGTGGATCCAACTGTGGTGGCCCTCGGTCAACTCGAGATGAAGGTCCAGGTGGTCGAGCACCCAGCGCCCATCGTTGAACTCGTAGTAGTGATGGTCCGTGCCCAGCAGCGTAGCGATGCGCTTTGCCAGGATCACGTCGGCGCTGTCCCTATGGCCATACGAGATCGTGGGAAAGTGAGGGCGATCTTGGGCCAGGCAGGCCGCGATGATGCGTGAGTCCACCCCGCCGCTCAGGTAGGCGCCCACTCGTTGTGGTCCCGCCGCCAGGGCCCCCATTGCCTCCCGGTACAAACGGCCCGATTCCCGCGCGTATTCGCCGTACGTGATCGAGTCGAGGGTTGGGATCTCGGCCAGGCTCCAATAGGGCGCGATGGACAGGCTCCTGTCCTTCAGATCGTATCGCAGCAGCGAAGCACCGGCCAGCAGGGAAACGCCCTCGAAAAAAGTCCTGTCGCCCAACAACTGCTGGAAGCGCATATATTGGGCCACGGCGACCAGGTCCAATCTCCTATCCACGGCGGGGTCCACGAGCAGCGCCTTTATCTCAGGGGCAAAGGCAAACCTGTCGCCGTACTGGATCCAATACAGGGGGCGCAGGCCGTAGCGATCGTTGGCGATGAGGAGCTCCCCTTTTTGCCGATCGAGGATTGCCAGGTGAAATGCGCCCTCCAACCGGGAGACGAACTCGGGGCCATACGCCAGGTAGGCAAGCAACACCAGCTCCGGGTCGTCCTGGCGCTGGAATTGGCAGCCTCGGGCTTCCAGATCACGGCGCAACGCCGCGGTCCGGTACAGCTCTCCCGAGAGCAGCGCCAGAACCTGCCCATCGGGGCTCGTCGCCGGTTGCGGCAGAGGGTTGAAAATGCCAATATCGACCCGCCCCAGGCCCATAGTCCCGTCGGGCGAAAGCCACCAATCCCAGGTATTCCACGGAAAGCGACACAGTCCATCTGCGACTTGCGCGGCGATGGGCTGCAATCGGTCCGTTGGAAAACCAAACAGGCCTACCAATCCACTCACTATCTACTCCCCTGAAGCTCTCGCCCCTGACAGATTGTAACCATTACCCGCCGCCGGCTCAATCCGCCCCCGGCCCCAGCGCGCCCGGCATCGGCGCCGGCCTGGGTCGGCCCGACGAACGCAAGCGCTCCCCGAGCCTGTGAAGGGCGCGCCAGAGACGCAATGTGTTGTAGAGGGTCGTGTCGCCCAGGCGCGAGATCCAGAGCAGATCCCGGTTCCGGCGGTCGGCCGGGCAGAGTCGCGCTGCCTCCCGCAGGCAATCCATGGCAAAGGCCTGGTCGGAACGCCTCAGCAGGTGGTCGACGCCCACGTGCCGCCACAGCTCCGCCTGAAGGCGTGGTGGCAGGTCCCTGAGCTGCTGGCCCTCCAGGATGGCCTTTTGCTGAGCGGGCTGATCCGCCAGCAGCTCAACCAGGAGCCGGTAAAAGAACTGCCGCCGGGTGGGCACCGACACCTGCTGGAACCAGTCCGAGCTCATCCTCTTCATCCGGGCATACACCAGGTCGCGGTTCCGTCTTGTTTGCCCCGAGGTTCGCTGGATGCTGGTCTGGTGTACCCGATACAAGCAGGTGAGGGCATCCAGGTAACCGAAGCGGGCAAAGCGGGCCACCTGGATCCAGAAATCTCCGTCGGGGCCGATGACCATGTTCTCGTCGAAGCGGATGTTGTTCTCCTCGACGACGGACCGGCGCGTGCAGGTGCAACCCTGCGTGATGATGAGGTTGGTCGTCAGCAGGCGTTCGAGCACGTCGCCGGTGTACAGGCCGAGCCTGACGTCCGACAAGAGGGTCAAGTCCCGGCCATCCTCGTCGCAGACGCGGCCGTTGGAGTAGACGACGTCGTACTCCGGGTGTTCCTCCAGGAAGCGCGAGAGGTCGGCCAGGGCATTGGGCAGGTACAGGTCGTCCGCGTCCAGGAAGGCGACGTACTCGCCCATCGCGCGGTCCAGGCCCGCGTTTCGCGCACTGGACTCGCCGCCGTTTTCCTTGCTGATGGTGACGATCCGTGGGTCCCGGTACTCGGCCAGGATCTGGGGGGTCGCATCCGTCGAACCGTCGTCTACGACGATCAGCTCCCAGTCGCCAAGGGTCTGCGCCAGGACACTGTCGATGGCCGCCTTCACAAACCGCTGTCCATTGTATACAGGGACAACGACAGTGACTCTCGGCCAGCGGACCTCGCTCATACTCTTATCTCCATTTGGGCCACAGCTTGATAAGGATCACGGTGCCGACCAGGGCCAGGGCGAGACCCGCCGCCAGCAGGGTAGACAACCATGGAGACCCCGAAGGCTCGGGGGGAGGGCCGGCCCAGGCGCCGGCGGGCATCGCCACCGGCCCGCCGGCATCCGCGGTGGGCTCCGCCCAGGCCACAGCGGCGGGAACGGCAGCCGTCGGTTCTGGCGTGGGATCGGGCACGTCCTGGCGGGCGATGTGGGGCGCATCCACCTCCCGCGTCGAGTACCACACCCGGTTATCGCCGATGCGGTCATAGTAGACCACGTGCAGGCGGTTGCCCTGGCACACCTCCATGTCCTGGCGGTGTGGATCGATGCGGCGGTCGTCGACCCGCTGGGGCGCGTCCCATTGCGTGCCGGTCCACTCGGAGGAGAACACGCCCTCGGCGACTGCGGTGAGGGCGTGCAGTCCGCCGGCGCTGTCCTGGACGATCTCGTTGGGACCGCCAAAGGCAGCGCCAAGGGACACGATCTCGGTGGGCCCATTCCAGGTCTTGCCGGCGTCGGTCGACCAGAGGTGCAGCCGCCTTGGATCGTGCCAGGTGAGGTGGATTTCGGATGGGCCAAAGGCGTAGGGGGCAATGACGTTCACTCCCTGAAAGGTTGTCCCCGTGTCGTCGATCTTTTTGTACGGGCTCCAGGTCAGGCCGGTGTCGCCCGAATAAAGGTACCCCACCTCGGAGTAGACGCCGTATTCCTGGGAACGAATCGCCACGCCGACGTGAATGCCGCCGGCCGAATCGACGTCGGCCTTGACCCACGCCGTGGTGGGCAGCACAAAGGACTCGTTATAGATCGCCAGCGGATCGGACCAGCTCAGCCCGCCATCGCTCGATTGGACGTAATACACCGTGACAGACCGGCCGTTGTCGTCCGAGACCCCATAGAGCAGGTTGATGACCCCTGTGGGGCTGACCTTGATGGCGGCGTTGGAGACGTTGTTCGACATCAACTGCGGCTTGGACCAGGCCCGCGGTTGGTCCGCCACGTAGAGGGGCGCGTAGGCATAGTACAGGTCGGCGTCATAGTACTGGTTCATCCAGACCACGTGCACCACGTCCGAATCGTCGGCAATGTCGCCGGCCAGCTCCGCCACAACCGAGCCAGGCATGACCAGCACGTCGAGGGGGGTGGACCAGACGTCGCGCACGTCGTTGCGGTAGTAGATGGCCGCGTCTTCCTCCGAAAGGTCCGCCCAGAACAGGTGCACGTTCTGGTACCGATCGCACAGGACGATGCCAAAGGAACTGAGCGTCGAGCTCGACGGTTGGGTGATGTCGATGGGCCGGCTCCACTCCGACACGGTTCCCTGGGCAGCCGCCGGGGAGAAGGCCAGGAACAGAGCCGCCAACGGGATCAGGCAGGGTGCCAAGGGCCAGCGAGCCTTCATGCTAAACTCCGCTCCCTGGTCTCGCGCCGGCCGCGCACGTCTCAAAGTCAAAGTTGCAGACGACGACCCCATCCGCCCTGGCCCGCACCCCGAGCCTGTCGCCCTTGGGCTCGATCTCGACCACCTCGATCTTGATGGCCGACTTGACGTGGTCGAATACCTCGCCCGCCGGATTCGCCAGCCATAGCCCCACGACATAGACGCCGGGGTTGAGATGGAGCTCGTCGATGCGCAGGCGAGCCAGCGTGCTGCCCTGCTCCAGGGCCACAGTCCGGCCAAGGGCCACCGTATCGGCGTTGACCAGCTTGGTGCCGTGCTGGTCATAGACGGTCACCGCCAGGCTCCCCACCGACCGCGCCGCATCTGAAACGATGCTCAGGGCAAACTCGAGGGGACCGCCCGAGTAAGGCTTGCAGCCAAGCATCTCGTTCTGGCTGCTGTACCACAGCTCTGCGAACCGAGCCTGTCCCGTCCCCGTCCGCGACACCGACGACAGGTCAACCCAGCCTTCAGGCGAGGCGGTGTAGGTGCTCACGGCCAGGTATTCGGCCACGACGTCGGGCGTGGGGCCCTCGGCGACCACCCGGCCCCCGTCGAGCATGACCGAACGGGCACACAGCCGCTGGACGGCGCTCATGTTGTGGCTGACGAACAGGACTGTCCGGCCTGCCGTGGCGACGTCGTCCATCTTGCCGAGGCACTTTTTCTGGAAGGTCGCATCGCCCACGGCAAGCACTTCGTCGACGAGCAAGATCTCGGGCTCCAGGTGGGCGGCCACAGCAAAGGCCAGGCGCACGTACATCCCGCTGGAGTAGCGCTTTACCGGGGTGTCGATGAACTTGTCGATCTCGGCAAAGGCGACGATCTCGTCGAACTTGCGGACGATCTCGGCCCGTTTCATGCCCAGGATAGCACCGTTGAGATAGATGTTCTCGCGGCCGCTCAGCTCGGGATGAAAGCCGGTGCCCACCTCCAGCAGCGAGCCCACGCGGCCGTGGATCACCGCCCGCCCCTCCGTCGGCTCGGTGACGCGAGACAGGATCTTGAGCAGGGTGCTCTTGCCGGCGCCGTTGCGGCCGATGATGCCCACCACCTCGCCGCAGCCAACCTCAAAGGACACGTCCTTCAGAGCCCAGATAGTGTCTTCCGAGGAAGAAAGAGCGCCGTTTCGACGCAGCCGCTGCAGCAGAGACTGAACGCCGTCCACCAGTGCATCGCGCATGGTGTTGTGCTGGTGCTGGAGGCTGCCGATGTGATATAGCTTGCTTACGTCCTCGATAGAGATGGCAGTAACACTCATGTTTAGATTATGTCCGCAAAGGTTCGCTCTGTGCGCCGGAAAAAGTAGGCGCCGCTGAGCAGCACAACGATGGCAATGGCAACGGAGGCCACGTATAGAACGCCCGGTAGCTGCACGCTTTCCACGCCCGGACCGAGGAGCGCCCGGCGAAACCCCTCCACGACGGCGGTCATGGGGTTGAGGGCCAGCAGGAAGCGGTACTGCTCCGGCAAGAGCGTGCTGCCATAGACCACCGGCGTCAGGTACATCCAGATCTGGACCAGGAAGGGGATGAGATAGTTGACATCGCGATAGCGAACGTTGAGGGCCGAAAGCCAGAGGCTAAAGCCAAGGGCAGTGACGATGGCCAGCAGAAGAAAGGCCGGCAAGAGCACGATCTCGGGCGTGGGGACCAGGCCATAGAACACCATGAGTCCGATGAGCACCACAAAGGCGATGGCAAAGTCCAGGAGGCCCGACAGGATGCTGGCTAACGGGATGAGCAGCCGCGGGAAGTAGACCTTGTTGATGAGCTGGGCACTGCCGACCAGGCTGGTCGACGATTTGTTCAGCGACGACGCAAAATAGTTCCAGGGCAACAGGGCTGCAAAGGTGAACACGGGATACGGCACGTCGCCCGACGAGACATTCAAGAGCTTGCCGAACAGCAAGCTGAACACGATCATGGTTACCACCGGCTGGATGACGATCCACAGGACCCCCAGCACGGTCTGCTTGTAGCGCACCTTGATGTCGCGCCACGCCAGGAAGTAGAGCAGCTCGCGATACTCCCACAACGCCCGGAGCTGGAGCGAGGCCCAACCATGGGTGGGCTCGATGACGACGGCGGGCACGCGCCCTTGGGCTTTCAATACGGACATCCTTTCCTCTCAGCCGAACAGGTACTTGGAATATCTGCGCAGCGGCGATCGGGCCACTGCTTCCATGACCAGGATTGAGCCTACCACCGCGACAGAGACGATGACGAGCTGGAACAGCACGACGTGGGCCAGAAGGCCGGGCACGTACTTTTGCGTCGCCCGGGCCGCAACCTCCAGGATGATGCTGTGTACGAGATAGATGCCAAACATCCGGGAGGCAAGGTTGTGACCGACCTTGGCCATACCCTTTGGGAGATCCTGCACAGCCAGAAAGAACAGAATTACTGCCAGGGCATAGAGGCTGGTGGGCAGGGTGCTGGTGGTGCTGCGCCAGTCGAGGGAAGTGGACCTGTAGACCACCTCCGACTCGATCACCGCCAGCGCTCCCAGCACCAGCACGGCCAGGAGCAAGTACCAGGCGCGTCCCTTTAGCAGCCGCTCAAAGTCCTGGCGACAAACGCCGACGACGAGTCCGAAGACAAAGTACAGGATCAGGTGCGCGTGCAGCGGAAAGCCCGCATAGAGCGCGGGAACAACGCCCGTCGCGCCGCCGTTCAGGAGCTCCCAACCCAGTTTAGAGTAGGAGAATCCCATCTCTATCAGGTGCAGCACAGCCGCCCCAAGGAGCAACTGGTATGGCCTCGCCCGAGCCAGGCGCACCAGGAACGGCGAGAGCAAGTAGAAAGCGGTGATGATGGGGATATACCAGTAAGCCCCAACAGGCCAACCAAGGAACAGGCGGGTCGCAACCTGGCCGGGTGTGTAGGTCTGAGCCGCCAGGAACTCTCTGACCAGCCACACGGTAAACCAGATTGCGTACGGGATCAGAAGGGCCTGGACCCTGACCCGTACCGTCTTCCAGCTCAGGCCGGAGCTTTTCCCCGATGCCGCATAGTTCAGGAAAAAGCCGGAGAAAAAGAGAAAGGCCGGAACGCCAAAGACGGCCAGCTTTCTGAGTAACAGCAACGCATAATAGGGCAGCGTGGCATCCAGGTCAAAGTTGGGCACCGTCACCGGCCGGTACCGGTCGGCCCACCAGAACATGGCCGTCATGCCCCAGATTGTCGCATGATTGAACACGACAGCCACGATCGCCAATCCATTTAGCAGGAACACGCGCCTGAACATTTCGAGGACCTTTGCTCCGATGTTGGTGTGATAGTATCGAGCCGGCTACAGCCACGCTGGCGGAAAAATGCTTTTCGCAGGCGGCGGCAGGGCACGACATCGAGCCAAACTTGCCACAGATGTGAGCGGCCGGAGCCGCACGTCATTTAGAGATGCTATGGAACGAGATGCTATGCTACGCTCGGGGGTGGGACGTCCACGACCCCGTTTCTAACGGCCATCCCAGCCCGCGAGCCGGGCCATCATCCACCAGAAGGCATTGGCCTTGCGCAGACAGTTGAATGGATGGGAATGCTGGCAAGAATCGGGAAGGTAGCTGCAATCCTCAGGGTGGGTGCTACACCACTGGGCGCACCACGAACAATCGTCGTCTGTATTGGGATGGTAATTGCCATCCGGATCGTGGCTCTCGATGTCGGCAAAGTCATAGAGTACCATGCCATTGGTTCTGGCGAACTGGCGCACCAGGTCGTTGTTCTGCTGTAGCCTGGCGCTGCCGCCATCGGTGTGCCCGGTCATGAGGACAAAGCGCATTCCCGGATACTCGCCCTCGAAGACACGCATCGTGTCCAGGTACTGCTGCACGGTGGCCGTTTCGTTCGTCGATTGCTCCCCGCACCATGACCACATCCCGAAGTCGAACAAACCCGTGCTCGCCGCCGCCCTCACCCGGTTTCTACCCTCTTCTGTACTCCAGAATGTCACATCCGTCGGATCAGCGCTGTAGATGCATAGCACGCCGGCGCACATGGAGGGCAGTCGCCTCGGCAGCTCGGGGCCGGCGTAAAAGTGCCCAAATCCGTAGCGGGCATCTCGCTCCTCAAGGGCAGCAGCGCCCTCCATGAGCTGCAGGCCGTGGGACGTGTGGCCGTACAGGATTGCCAGCTCTTTTGCCTCCGCCAGCCACTGATCCGGGATCCGGCCGATGTCCGTGCACGTGTGGTCGACGATGATCGCACCTCCGGCGGCCGCGGCCGGGGTAACCGTCGGTAGTGGTGCGGCCGTCGGGCTGGGTGTCGGGGTGGCAGTGGGCGCCGGTGGTGGCGTATTTGTGGGTGCCTCCGTAGGCGTCGAGGTGGGCGACGACGTAGGCGTCGGTGTGGAGGTCGGCGCCGGAGTGCTGGTTGCCGTGGCGGTCGGCCGCGGCGTGCTGGTTGCCGTGGCAGTGGCAGTGGCCGTCGCCGTGGAGGTGGGCGCCGACGCCAGCAGCACCCCATCCGTTGCCACGGGACTCGGGCTCGCTGGCGCCGGAGCCTGCTCCACCGTCTCCGCCGCGGATGCCGCCTCTACCGTTCCTTCGAGATCGGATTCCTGAACAGCGGTCCGAGGCAGGGCAAGGGCCAGAATGGCGATCAGCCCGATGCCACCGGCTACGGCTGCCAGGATAGTCCACAACTGCTGTCTCGAAAGTCTCGGCATGGATCAAACCTCCGCTCGCTCGCACCTCGACAACCGGTGCGTTAAGGGATCAGCGCCCCCCGCAGCACCAGGGGCAGGTACACCTGGTTGGGATCGACCAGGATGGTGGCCGTTCGAGTGACGGCCGGGTAGCCAGACAGGGTGATGACGGCTGCGTTGGTGATGCTCGCCGGTTCTGCCGTGTCCACGGTGACACCATAGGTGACGGTGACCACAGAAGTCGGACTCAGGATGCCGGACCAGGACAGCGCGGGGGCAGCAGCGTCTGATACCTCGCCGGCGGTGCTGGTCAGCGTGCCTGGCACGTAGACGAGACCATCGGGTATCGTGTCGGAGAGGGAGACGGTGCCGCTCAGAGGACCCGTCGCGCTGCGAATGACGATGGTGTAGGTGATCTCGTCACCAGGGAAGCCACGCAAGGGATAGGCCGTCTTGTAGGACGGCGTCAAATCCGGCTGTTCAGGGAGTTGCTCAAGCCAGCCCGCCAGCCGCGCCCAGAGCCACCAGGCTGCATATGCCTTCTGGTTGCAGTTCAGGTCCTGGCTGTGCGCGCAGTCGCAGGCGTACCAGTCCTGGTCCTCGACATGCTCATCCTGCCAGTCCAGGGCCCAGTTCCTGTCGCGGCTGCCATTGCCATCCGAGTCGTAATAGCACTCGTCGGTGACTGCCTTGTCGCCAAAGTAGGCCTTGTCCGGATCGTAGAGCTCGATGTCATAGAAATCGTACAGCACCTTGCCGTTCTCTGCGCAATAGTCCCGGATCTGCTGGTTGCGCAGATGCAGGTTCCCCTCTTCGCCGGTCCCGTCTGCGTGGCCGGTCATGTAGACAAAAACGATGCCGGGATAGTCCTTTTCCAACTCGGTCATGGGCAATAGATAGTCATCCAGCATTTTCTGCTCGGTATAGTCCGACACCTGGCCACACCAGGCCCACACTATCACATTGATCTCGGAATTATTGGTTCCGCGGCCGGTCACAGGATCGGGAGCCCCAAGGTACGCTCGGGTTTGGTCGACCCAGGCGGGATAGTAGCCCGCATCCGCCCCGAAAGGCTCACGCAGATCCAGGGCTCCGTCCGTTCCTCCGTCGTTAAACGCGAACAGATCCCCGGGCAGTGCCGGGCCCAGGCTCCCACCGTTGGCAAAGTCGACCAACGCGGCCATGCCGGTGACCAACTGGCTGCCGTGGGAGGTGTGCCCGTAGGCGATGTGCAACTCGTCCCTGGCCTTCTCGATCCACACCTGAGGAACGGCCGTGATATCGGTCGAGGTATGGTCAATGATGATTGCCTCGCCCGCGGCGCCGGCCGGAGCTATATCGGGCTCGGCGGCGAGGGCAAAAGCAACGCCTGCTCCGCACAGGGCGATGAGCAGGCCGGCCATGATCGCGTATCCAAACCGTCTTTGTCTGTCCATCAGGTTCCTCCTCGAGTTTGAGCTTGCTGTTTGGCGCGCAGGTGCGGCCGCAACGTCCGGCCCCCCCCTCCGTCTGCCAAACACTGTCCATCCATCGCGCACCGGCTTATCTTACCCGACAACCGCGAGATGTCAAATGATTATGCGGGTCAAGATGGCTGTAGCAACGCGGACTGACTGGAACCCGATGGCATCCGTGAGATGGCGTGTCGTTTTGATCAGTACATGATAGGAACGTTTCTCTCTCGTCCTCCGGCTGTGCTGAGGGTCGGCTGGGGCGCCGGGCCCCTGGGCTCCTCGCCCGTCCGCGCCTGCTCCCGCAGCATCGATTTCACAACCTTGCCCTGCGCGTTCATGGGCAAGGAGTCGAGAATCACGACCTCGCTGGGCCACATGTGGCGTGGGAGATTCTGCTTGCCATGCGCGAGGATATCATCCGGGCCAAGGGGAGAGCGGTCGCGGACGACGACATAGACGACAATGGCCTCGCCGCGAACGGGATCGGGCACGCCTATGGCTGCGGCCGCCGCGACGTCGTGCAACCTCAGGATCTGTTCCTCCACCTGTTGGCTGCTGACGCGATGGCCATACGACTTGATGAAATCGCTCTTGCGATCCACGATATAGATAAACCCGTCGGCGTCGACCTGGGCCAGGTCGCCCGTGTGCAACACACCGCCCACGAATTTCTCAGCCGTGGCCTGGGGGTTGTTGAGGTAACCCGGAGAGATGTTGGCGCCCCGCGCCACAATCTCGCCGACCACACCGGGTGGGACATCGTTTCCAGCCTCGTCAACCACTCGCAGCTCTACCCCCGGTATCCCATAGCCGACAGATCCCAGCTTGGAATGCAACAGCTCGGGCGACAGGCAGGACAGGCGGGCGGTCGCCTCGGTCTGGCCATACATGATAAAGACCTCGGCATGAGACAGAATTTCCATCAGCTCCTGAATAAGGACCGGCGGCAGCTTGCCCCCGGCCTGCTGCACCTTCCGCAGGTGGGGCAACTCACGCCTGGGGAGGCTGGAGTTGCGAATCAGGGTCTGGTACATGGACGGGACCCCGGCAAAGCCAGTGCACCGATGCTTGGACAGAAGATCCAGGACCACTTCGGGATAGACAAAACTCTGGCACAGAACGAGCGAGCCACCGACCCGCAGATGCGTGTGCAGCAGCGAAGTCCCAAAGCAATAGTGGAAAGGAAGGGCGGCCAGCATGCGCTCGTGACCGGTAAGGTCCAGGCTGGCGATGATGGACGTCGTGTTGGCCTTGATATTCTTGTGGGTCACCCTCACCACGCGCGGACTGGACGTGGTGCCGGAGGTAAGCATCAGGGCCGCGTCCTGGTCCTCGCAGCCAAGGTCAGGCTGGCTGCCCCACAGATCCCAACCCTGGTGGGCCAGATTCAAAGCGTCATCCAGGATCAACTGCACGTGGTCGGGCAAGGCCTCGGCAAACCGCCGGACGTGCCGCCGCTGTATGCACATCACCTTGCAGCCCGTGAACTCGACGGCAGCGCGAACCTCGGCAGGCAGGGAAACGAGGTTGAACGGCATTGCCACGCATCCCAGTTTGAGGATGGCAAGGTAGGCCGCGACCCAGAAGGGCGAATTGGAAGCCATCAAGCCCACCGCATCTCCCGGACCCGCGCCAGCCTGCACGATCTCCCAGGCCAGACTGGAAGCCGCTCTCTTGAGTTCGAGATAGGTGTACTCCTGCGAGCCCGCAACCAGCGCAACGTGCCGGTCCTTTCCGCGTTCGAGGAGAAAGTCAGCAACGTTCATGAAGCACCTCCAGAAAGGCGAGTGGCCATCGCCTGTATCTATCGCCGCGCTGCCAAGAGGAAGCGCCAGACCAGCGCACCGGCCACCATGAGGGCGGCAAGCACGCCGGGCAGCAACACGGCCAGCGGCACCGAGCCTTCGGCTGTGTCCGGGGGGGTCAGGCCAAAGCCCGCCGTGGGTCGGGGCGTCGCCGTGGGTTCTGGCGTCGGAGTCATCGTCGCCGTGACGAGTGGGGCGACGGCAGGCAACGTCGTCACCGCGGCGGCCGGCAGTTGTCGCCCGGTTTGCAAGAGATGGCGGCGAGCCTCATCCCCGTCCGAACCATTTTCGGCACGCAAGATCACGTGCAGCCAGTCCGTGCCGGCCTGAACGCTGGCAGCCACTCCCGGATGCACACCGTCCACCTCCACCGCCACGGCCTCGGGAGCGCTCCAGCGTTGCCCATCCCACGTGGACAGCAACAATTCCCCGCCGGCACCCGCGTCGCTGCCCAGTCCCAACAGGTAGAGCGCACCGCTGGCGTTGTCCACCAGGGCGGCGGGTGCGGACACGTCCTCAAAGCCGGCAACCCGTTCCGCACGGCTCCACGTGCGCCCCCCATCCGGCGACCAGCGGTGCCACCAGGCCGGCTGCCCGTCGGTCTCGTTCCAGGCAACGTGCACCTGGCCGGGGCCCGTGGTTGCCACCTGCGGCCAGGCGTGGACGCCCTCGGCGAGCTCGACGGGCTCGGACCAGGTCTCGCCCCCGTCGAACGAGCCGACATAGTACACGCCTTCGGGCAGGCCCCTGCCCGGCAGCCTGTTCCGGACCATGGCCACGTGGAGCAGGCCCCGGGCGTCAACCGCCACCTGGGGATGATCGGCCATCAGCCAGCCCGCCGCCACGGCGTCCAGGACCTGGCGCGCCGGCGACCAGGTCTCGCCCCCATCGGCGGAGCGGGTGTAGTAAATGCCCCGGCCCTCGTTGACCGGCACAGCATAGACCACGTGCAGCGTTCCATTCGCGTCTACCGCGATATCGGGCGCGCTCGCGATCACACCCGGGACGGGCAGCGGGAGGGGTTCGCGCCAGCCGGTGGCAGCAAAGGCGTCGCGGGCAAAGGTGCTGCTGTAGAGCAACGGTCCACTCTGGCCGCCGCTCCACACGGCGTGCAGGCGATCGCCCACGGCGACCAGCGCCGGCTCATCGGCCTTGCCATCCGCCGACGACAGCACGCCGGTGGCGTCGGTCCATTGCGCGCCATCCCAGCGGGCATAGAAGAGGGCCTGCCCCGGCTCTTCGGCCGACTCGGCTTCGCTCCACAGCACGTGGAGCCAACCCTCGGCATCGACGGCGGTAGCAGGCAGGCCGGCGTACGCCTGGCCGGATGCAAAACTCGCGAGGGCCGACCAGGGCGAGGGCGGCGCAAAGATCATCTCCAGGTCGCCCATCCGGCTGCTCGTGGCCCACACGTCGCCCGAGCTATCGACGCCCACGGCCGCCAGCGCTGCTCCCACACCACCGCGCACCCCGGACCGGGCGCCGTGGACCAGGGCCGCCTGCAAATCGCCCAGATACACCCTCCGGCCCATATCGGCGTCCTCGAAGCTCTGGCTCCAGCGCCTGGGCTCGGACCAGCGAGTCCCATCCCAGAGAGCCAGGACAAGGGCATCGCTCCCGGCGCCGGCCACCATCAGGACCTGCCCCTCGTCGATGGGTAGAAAGCGCTCGCTCCCCGGACAGGCGAACAGGCCCGGCAGCACCTGCTGCCCGTCGCCTGCCGTGCCATCCAGGACGGCGCGCGCCGGAGCCTGGAGCAGGGTACAGGTGCCGCCCCTCGACTGCGCGGTTTCCCACAGGACCAATACCTCACCCCCTGGCGGTGCGACCAGCCGGCACCGGGCGGATGCGCTCTCCGAGCTTCCCACGGCGACGGGCGGCTGCCACGTCAGGCCGCCGTCGGCCGAGTGGGCCAGCAGGGAATGCCCCAGGCGGGGGTCGTCCCAGGTTATGTAGACACGGGCAGAGCCACCGGCGGCCAACCGCAGGTGCGCGCTCTCTGGCGTGAGGAGGCGCAGGTAGCGGGAGGTGTAAACGGGAACCGGAGCGGTCCAGGCCGAGCCATCCCCTCCGGTCCGCCGGTAATAGACCCCGGCCGGAGACACATCTGTCTGCTGGGAGAGCAGGTACGCGAGGTGTAGGGCACCGGCTGTGTCGGCCGCAACGTCCAGGACCAGGATCGATTCGGCCAGGATCACCGGCGACGACCATGCGGTGCCGTCCGCCGCCAGCCGGCTGTACAGCAACTGACGGCTGGGTTCCTCGCCGGTCGCCTGCGGTTGGGTGACGTGCAGCCACAGGGCGTGGACCCTGCCGCCGGCGTCGGATACGATCCAGGGCGAGGCCGCCGGCAGCGGCACCGGCCGCGGCTCGGACCAGGAGTCGAGGAGGGTCACAACGTCTCCTGTGCCGCTGGGCACAGACCCCGCGAATATTGCACCGTCGGCGACCATGAGCCCGTCAAACCGGTCCCTCCAGAAGGCGTGCAGCTTGCCGCCGGGGCCGGCCACGATGGCCGGAGCCGATGCCGCGCCGCTGCGCGACAGGTTCACCGGACCTCCCTGAGTCGTGACACCGGCCACCGCTGAGGCACTTTCGGGCAAGGCCAGGCGGTCGGCCAGGGCGTCGACCCCGATGGCCGTGATCCACAGGTCGCCCTGCGGGTCGCTGCCGGCCACGGCCAGCGCTCCGGCAGCGCCGTCCTGCCCGGGCGCAAGGGGCACGAAGGCCAGGCGCGGATCCCTCAGGCTGAGGGCCGGTCCCAGCTCCGGATTCTGAAAATCCAGGGCCAGGTGACCGGTCGCGACCCAGCGCTCCCCGTCCCAGAGGGCCAGGACGAGGCCGTCGCCGCTGCTGCTCACTGCCAGCCTGCTGCCCTCCGCCCCGGCAACCGGCCGCAGGAGGTGACTTGACTGGCCGGGCATGGCCATGACCTCGTTGCGCAGCGGTGCCCCGTCCGAGGCCAGGAGCGGCCGCGGCTCCTGCCAGGTCGCCCCGCCGTCGGTCGATTGGGCCAGCAACACCACTCTCTGGCGCGGATCTTGCCAGGTTACGGCCAGGTTGTTCGCGTCGCCGGCGGTGAGTCGAAGGGCCCCGCCCTCGGCCGGCAGCAGCCGCAGGTAGCGCGAACTGTAGACGGCCGTGGGCGCGCTCCAACTTGCGCCGCCATCCCCAGAGCGCCGGTAATAGAGGCCGCTGGGCGAATTGCCTACCTGGGTGGGCTGCACGTAAGCCAGGTGGAGCGTGCCGGACAGGTCGGCTGTGGCGTCGAACGCCCCGGCCGGAATTGCCATCGTCAGAGGACGGGTCCAGGAGACCGAATCCGGAACCATGCGGCTGTAGTGGAGCGGCCGATCCCCAGTCTCCGCGTGCGGTTCTCCCAACCAGAAGGCCTGGGCCCGGCCCCCTGTATCGCCGAAGATGAGGGGCATAACCTGGACGGGTGTAGGCACGACGATGTACTCCCCGGCTTGCAGGACTCTGACCGGCATCATGATCGGTGCCGCAAGTGGCGCCGACCACACCACCCCGGCGGTCTCTGGCTGCGGGGTTTCGGCTGCGGCGGTCTCTGTGGCGTGGGCGGCAGGCACAGGCCCATCGGCCACCATGAGACCCTCGAGCTGGTCCCACCAGAGAACGCGCAACGTGCCGTTAGGCAGCGCCACGATGGCCGGGCTGGAGGCGGCCCCACCGCGAGACAGGTTCACAGGCACCGCCCAGTCGTCTTCCCCCGGCTGGGCAAGGGCGTGGCCGGCGAGGCAGGCCACGCCCACGAGCATCAGGCAGATTGCCAGGAACAAGCCCCAGGCGTGCCGGGGTCCTGCCTGGCGTCCGGTTTCTTTGGCGGATGGGCTCATCGTCCTTCCCTGGCCCTTGCCGGGGCAAAACCGCCGGCGAGAGAGGCATAGTCGGTGACATAGACCGCCGCGTTCTCTCCCTGAGGACCACCGGAACCGCTGCCGGTGGAGGCAATCGCGTCCACAACCTTGATGGCATCATTCGCGCGCAGCGAGGGCGGACGGAAAGCCTTGACGAACTGCCGGTAAACCAACTGGGTCGAGAGAATGCCGACCAATGCCATGCTGTCCACTTCGTTCAGGCGCGGGCTCTGGCTGGCCTTGCGCTCCAGGCGAGCCACGGCTCCGGGCTCGAACAGCTCGCTCTCCCGCAGCGCCGGCTCCGAAAGCAGCTCGGGCACGTAGGCGGGGGCCCCGGGGCCAAAGAAGCTGCGATGGATTGGAGCGCGGTAGGGCCGCTTGGGCCGTTGCCAGATGTCGGGGGGCAACAGGCCGCGCCCCAGTTGGCGCAGCAGCCACTTTTCCGTCAATCCGTTTAGCTTGAGCCTGGGAGGCAGGCGGTTGCAGAACTCGACCAGGCGGTGATCCAGGAAGGGGAACCGCCCCTCGACAGAGTGCGCCATCCCCATGCGATCCCCCTGCGACGAGAGGAGATACGGCGACAGAAAGGTGGTGATCTCCAGGTATTGCGCCTGCCCCAGGTGTGACCAATGCCCGAAGGCGGCAGGCGGTGCGGGCAGTTCAGGGTAGCCATCGCGTCCGGCAGGGGTCCCTTCGCGCCGTCCGAGGAGAAAATTCCGGATGCGGGCCGTGTTGGCCCACCGGATGGCATGCGAGTAAAAGGGCGAGGCGGTGTCGCCGAGCCCCTGCTTGAAGAACGCCGCCAGGTATGCGCCGCTGCCGCTGCCCAGCCCGCTGATATCGGGATAGAGCCGCTTGAGCAAGAGTGGGCGGATCTGCGAGTCGGGATCCTTCGCCCAGAAGCGGCGGACCTTCATCTCCTTGAAGATATCGTAGCCGGCCAGGAACTCGTCGGCCCCTTCGCCGGTCAGGACGACCTTCAGGTTGTGGTCCCTGACCAGTCGCGAGAGCAGGAACATGGGCCCAGGAGCCGTGCGCAACACAGGCGTTTCCGTGTGCCAGATCACCTGGGGGAAGACTGTGCCGATGTCGGCAGACGTGCAATAGGCGACCTGATGCTGCGTGCCCAGGGCGGCGGCCATCTGTCGCTGGAACAGGCTTTCGTCGAACTGGGGATCCTCAAAGGCAATCGAAAACGTGTCGAGCGAGTTGCCGGCGTATTTGCGAACAATGGCGGCCGTGATAGACGAGTCGAGACCTCCGCTCAGGTAGGCACCCACGGGCACATCGGCGCGCAGGCGGATGCAGGTGGCATCGATTAACAGACTCTCGAACTCTTCCAGGTAGTCCTCGCTGGGGCGATGGCCATCGGGGTCAGGAGTCAGATCCGGAGCCCACCAGGCCTGGACCGTGACCCGCCCATCGTGGGCCAGTAGATAATGGCCAGGTGGCACCTCGACGATGTTCCGAAAGGCGGTGCGCGGCGAGAGGGCGCTCCAGTAAGTCAAGATCTGGTCCAGGGAGTCCGGGTCTATCTCGGCCCTGATGCCCGGATGGGCGAGAATAGCCTTGATCTCGGAGCCAAAGACCACCTGGCCGGTGGCGATGGTATAGAACAGCGGCCGCACGCCCAGGCGGTCCCGGGCGAGAAACAGGCACCGCTGGCGGGCGTCCCAGATAGCGAGGGCAAACTGGCCGTTCAGGCGTTGCAGGCACGCAGGGCCCTCTTCTTCAAAGAGGTGCAGGATGACCTCCGTGTCGGTCCTGGTAGAAAAGCGGTGGCCTCGCGCTTCCAGCTCGGGGCGCAGCTCGACAAAGTTGAACGCCTCGCCGTTATAGACGATCCAAAGGTTACCGTCTTCGCTGCCGATGGGCTGCTGCCCACCGCTCAGGTCAAGGATGCCCAGGCGGGCGTGGCCCAGGCCGGCATTGGCATCGCGATAGATGCCAAACTCATCCGGGCCCCGGTGGCGGATCGCCCCCAGCATCCGGGCCAATGTTGCCAGCTCGGCTGGTGCTTTATGGGCGAGATTCACAACGCCGGCAATACCACACATGGCTCAGGCTTCAGCTCGTCGCGAAATGCTCACTGCAGTTGGCCCTTGTCGATCTGGCCCTCGGTGGTCTTGGGCAGGCTCGAGCACAGCACGATGTCGTGGGGCACCATCAGGTCTTCCAGGTACCTGCGGCAATGGGCCAGCACCCGGGCTGCGGTCATCTCTCTACCATCGGTGACGACAAAGGCCTTGATAGCTTGACCCTGGATTGGGTCCGGCATGCCCACGACGGCCGCCTCTACCACGCCCTCCAGGCTGTAGAGGCAGCTTTCCACTTCTTGAGGCGCCACCCGTTCCCCTCGGCACTCGATGAGATCGCTGCGCCGGGAGACGAAATAGAAGAACCCATCCTGGTCCATGGAGAACAGGTCGCCGGTGTAGCACAGGCGCTCGCCGGGCAGCAGCCCGGGCCGGAACCGCTGGCGGGTGGCTTCCTCGTCGCCCCAATAGCCGCGCATCACGTGCCGTCCCCGCACCACCAGCTCGCCCATCTGCCCCGGGCCCAGTCGCTTACCATTCTCATCCTCGAGCCACACTTCGGTCCCGGGGAGGGCAATGCCCACGGAGCCCGGACGCCTGTCGACCTCGTGGGGCGGCAGGCATAGGGCGCGTTTCGTCTCTGCCAGGCCATACATCGAGTAGAGCTGTGCCCTGGGAAACATTTCGCGGAGCCTCGCGATATGGCCGGCCGGCAGGGCCGCGGGGGTGTTGGTCATGTAGCGCAGGCAACTCAGGTCGTAGCAGCGCACGTCCATCTGTTGCAACAGAGCAAAGATGGTGGGCACACCGGGAAAGCCGGTCACCCGCTCCTGTTCCATGCGCTTCAGGATACCGGCAGGGTAGGCAAACCCCTTCTCCAGGACCAGGGTGCCCCCGAAGCGAATGGCCATGAATAGCTGGTAGAGCCCGTAGTCGAAGGAGAGGGGCAGGACGTTGATCACGATATCGTCGGGCACATTTTGGAGGCAGTGGATGATGGAGCCGCTGGCGAACACCACGTTGCTGTGATCCGACATGATCCCTTTGGGCTCACCGCTGCTGCTCGAGCTGTAGATGAGGCAGGCAAGGTCCAGGTCGATGTTTATGGTCGGGAGTTGGTGGGCCGGATACTCCTCCTGCACCCTTTCGTAGGACATGTACATCGCGGCCGGCTCTTCCCCAGCCGGAAGCGAGGTGACCACGATTGTCCTGAGGGTGGGCACCTGCCGGACCAGCCTCTGAAGGCCGGGCAGGCGCTGGCGCGAGGTTACCAGGGCACTGGCCTGGCAGTCCTTCAGGATGTGGACCAGCTTCTGGAGCTTGGTCGTGTACTTGATCACTGTCGACACACCCCCGGCCTTGAGCGCGGCAAAGATGCCGACGGCGAGCTCGACAGAGTTGGGCAGGTAAAAGACCACGCGCTCGCCCCGCCGCAGGCCCCGGTCGCGAAGGGCATGCGCCAGGCGGTTGGTGCGGTTTTCCAGCTCGCCGTAGGTCAGGCGCTGCCCGTCGCAGACGAGGCCCACCTTCCAGGGGCGGCGTTTCATGCTCTCTTCAAGAAAGTGCTGTACGAGCACTAGCGCCACGTCTCCAGGGGTGCCTTTAGCCGGATGTAACTGGCCAGCCGGCTTACGGAGTCAAAGTTGTCGGGCACCAGCTCTTCGTCTTCTACAGTGATCCGGAAGGTGTCGCCGACGAACATGACCAGCTCCATAATGCCCATGGAGTCAACGATCCCTTCTTCCAGAAAGGATGCGTCGTCCGAATAGACATAGCCGTTGTCGCTGAACAGTATGCTCTCGGCGATAAAGCCGCGGATCGTTTCCTCAATGCTTCCCATTATATCCTCACAAAATGCATTTGTGGTACTCGGATCGGATGGCACCCGGTGGGGCAGCGCGTCGCTTGCTGCCTTGCCTCGTGGAGGCTCTTCTTCGAGCACCAGTCCGGTCCGGCGCTGCCCGACCTGGTTTTTGGGGGCAGCCCTGCCTGTAGTCTCCTTCGCACCTGTTTGCCCCCTCATCTGTCAAGTGCGGCATACCGGACGTCGGCCTCGCGCCGCGCGTCGCCGATGAATCCGTACCAGAAGGCGCGCAGCTCCAACTGCTTTTGCTCGTTGTTGACGTCCGCCCACAGCGCCCGTCCTTCTTCCAGGTGGCCGTTCACGACAAGGGCCTCGCCAAGGAGCTGGCGGGTGGTGACGCTCCACGGCTCGGCGGCATAGGCCGCACGGAGATGGCGGAGGGCATCTTCGTAGTCACCCAGGGAGAGCTCGATGGTGCCCAGGCGCCGGTTGGCGGTGGCGTTGCCCGGCGCCAGGGCGAGGGCGCGCTCGAACTCGCCCACGGGCCGCGCCAGATCGACGGCCCGGCGCACGGCGTCCTGAACCGGCCACTCGGGCCAGGAGTAGAGGCCAAGCTCCGCCTGGCCCTGATGCACCGCCCCAAGGTTGGCATAGATCTGCGCCAGCAGGGCACCGGGCCCCACCAGGACCACGACCAGGGCCAGGACAAGAAGAGCGCCGGCGGCGGGCAGCATGGCGCGCTTCGGCCACAGCCCGGCCGTTTCCGCCCGATGCTGCCCATCGGGCAGGACAAAGGCCAGGGGCAAAAACAGCAGGAAAACGCCCGTGCCGTACAGCGCCGATTCAAGGCACCCGTGTACGAGGACGACGGCCGCCGACAGGGCCGCAATCCCGGCCAGGGACGAGCCCGCCCCACGCCCCCCTTGCCGCCAGGCCAGGTACGCAAGCGTGGCCCACGCCCAGAGCAGCGCCAGCAGTCCCGCTAGCCCCTGGTCGATGGCCACGCCCAGGTAGAGGTTGTGGCTGTTGAATATATAGCCGACGTGGGTGAGGAGCGCGTAGGATGCGTAGAGCATCTTGAACCCTTCGAGCCCGGCCCCAACGAAGGCATAGTCCTTGGCCAGCAGCAGTGCGTAGCGGTAGAATCCCGTCCGGGAGTAGAGTGTCTCGGTGTTCAGCAGGCCGGCGGTCAGCAGGCCAAGCCGGGCCAGAGCGACAGCCGCCAGCGCCGCCAGGAGCGCCCCCAGCGCCAGCAGACCGATCCAGGCCCACAGCCTGCGCCCCGGCTCCTGGCGGGCCAGTCTCCCGGCCAGCTTCCACGACCCGGCGCCGTAGAGCGCCACGCCCAGGGCCAGCCAGGCCCCACGCGAGCCGGTCATGAGCAGGCCAAGGAGGGCCGTGGCGAGGATCAAGGCGCCGGCGACCAGGCCCAGGGGCCAGAGAAGGGGCCGCGGCTCGCCCGGCGTCTGCGGGTAGCGCCAGGCTTCCCAGGTCACCCAGGCGGCAAAGGGCAAGAGCATGGCCAGGATGCCGCCCGCCTCGTTGGGATTCAGGCGCGGGCCGGGAATCGCCGGGACTAGCTCTTGCAGCGCGGAGCCCAGGCGAGCGAGGGCCGCGATCTCGCCGGGATGCGCGCGCCAGTCGTTGGTCAGCAAGAAGTAGACCGCCACCGCCGCCCCAAGGGCCGCGGGCAGCCACGCGCGCGCCTTGCCCAGCACCGTCGCGTTGGCCAGGGCATAGTAGAGCAACACGCCGCCGGCGACGAGCCACAGCTTGGCCCAGGCAGCAGGCCGGTCGTATGCGCTCCAGACGGCCAGGCCGGCAGTGACCAGGAACAAGGCCAGGGGCGCGTCAAAGGGCGTGCGCCGCCCGAGCCGGCCGGTCACCAGCAGCCTCGCCGCGACGGGAATCGCGGCCAGGGCCAGGGGATAAGGACCCACCCCCGGCACCAAGGCCCACAGGAGAGCGGCAACGACCGCGCAGACCAGGTCCACGGAGGCCAGCCAGGCAGGGGCTTTCCCATTGGCCTCCCGCGCCAGGCTGCGGGCAGTTTCGGCGGTCCGATCCATGACCTTTATCGCATCCACCCCAGGGCTTGCCACCCGGCATTGATGGCCGACTTGGCCGCCTCCCAGTTGTTCATGCTTCGTAGAAAGGTGAGCATCGGCCTGGGACGCAGGGCCCATTCCCGGAAGGCGCGGCGCGCCCAATACTCGATGCGCTCCGCCGGCAGCCCGGGGTAGTCCAGGACGGTAGACTGGTCCATGTCGACCTCTTCCCACTTGGTGCCGGGCCTGAACCAGCCCTGCTCGACCACTTCGAAGAAAAAGGGCGTGCCGGGATAGGGCGCCGCGATGTGGAACAAGGCCAGGTCGAGGGGCAGCTTCTTGGCGAAACCGATGGTTTTGCGGATGGTCTCTTCTGTCTCGCCGGGCAGGCCGATGATAAAGTAACCCCAGTTCATGATGCCCGCCGCCTTGCTCCAGTTCAGCGCCTGGACGATCTTGGCCTCGGTGGTGCCCTTGCGCACCCGCCTGCGGATCTCGGGATCGGCGCTCTCCAGCCCCCAGGAGATGAGCCAGCAGCCGGCGCGGGCCATCATCTGCAACATCTCGGGATCGACAAAGTCGACGCGGCTGTTGCACATCCAGCGGAACTTTAGTCCTCTGCTCAACATGCCTTCGCAGATGCCCATGACCTGATCGCGGTTGACGGTGAACAGGTCGGCGTACATGTGCACGTTGCGTAGCCCAAGGTCCCAGAGCATCTGCAGCTCTTCCAGGACGTTCTCGGGCGAGCGAACGCGCACCGCATACTGGTAGGTGACGTGCTTGATGCAAAACCGGCAGCCAGCCGGGCAGCCCCTGCTGGGGACGATGAACGTGTACGGCCCCTTCATGCCCGCGACGCGGTACTTTTTCCACGGGAGAAGGTGGTGCATGGGCAGAGGCAGGTCGTCCAGGTTGCGGATAAAGGGCCGGTCGTGATTGATGTGGATCTGGCAATCGCCGTCACGCCAGCCCAGGCCCTTGATCTCGCTCAGGTCGTCCTTGACGCCCGGGGTCCAGTCCACGTCGTGCTCGCGGAAGAGCTTTTGCAGGCGCTCGCCGCCCACTTCGCGGCCGTCCAGGGTATCCAGCAGCTCGCGGAGGGTGAGCTCCGGCTCACCGCGCAGCACATAGTCCAGGGTCGGAAACGCCTTGAGCGTGGGCTCGGGCATCGGCGTGACGTGGGTGCCAAAGGCAATCGTCCTGGCACCCAGGCTGCGGGCGATGAACGTGCCCCGCATATCGTTGGTCAATGTGGGGGCCGTCACCTGCGTCACATAGTACCGGGGCCGCTTGGCAGCCACCAACTCCTCGAATTCTTGCCAGCCCATGCGCGAGGGAATGGCATCGATGATGTCCACCGTGTAATCGGGGGAGAGCACTGCTGCCAGCTGGGCCAGGCTCACCTGCGGCCAGATCATGTTCTCGCGGCTGCGCCGGCCCACGCGATGCTGGCTGCGGATCCAGATGCCCCCGTCAGGCGCGGGAGGGTTCACCAGCAGGACGTCGACGGCACCCTCGGGCCGAACTGCCGTGGGAAGCTGGGCGAGCGCCCGGCCTACGTCGGGAAAGGTGGCCACGGGCAGCGGGCGTACCCCGCGGGTGCCCAGGTTTTCGGGGTGATCACTCATTGTATGTCAATCCCTCCATGGCCAGATTCTCAACTGGCATTGTCAGAGACCCATTCAGATCTCCCTCTACCAGGGATTCTCGTTGCATCAGCTCGGCCAGAACCCGCATCACCGCCCAGGAGACCACCAGTTGCAGGCCGACGAGAAGCAACATGGCACTGGCCAGGAGGTAGAGCCACAAACGACTGACCGGCCAACCGGCAAAGCCCAGGCCGGTGCTGACGGCGCCGACGACGATCCCCGCAGCCAGGGCCGCCAGCCCGAGCCAACCGAACTTTTGCTCAAGGGGCGGATCGAAGAGCGGCCGTCCAAACAACCCGGTGCGCACCCGCTCTCCTTGAAAAAGAGAGACCAGGTAGTTAAAGGTGGCCCCCAGGGTAAAGAGGCTCACGCCGCCGACCATCAGGACCTGTGCCAGGAAGAGGGCCAACGTGCCCCACGTTCCCAGCTCGGTGACGCCCGCCAGCCGAAGGGCCAGCAGCACCAGGGCGATGACCAGGGTGAGCAGCACGCTCCCCAGGCCAATGGCTCCGAGGATACGAACCGGGTTGTAGCACAGGGCGGTCCAGAGGATGGACTCCAGGAAGCGGGTGCCATCGCCCAGGATGGTCAGCTTGGAGCGGCCGATCCGTTCGGCATAGGGGATGGGCGCTTCGACCATCTGGATCCCCTCGTGCACGGCACGGGTGCTCATCACCGGGGTAAAGTTCAGCCCATCGGGCAGCGGATAGAGCCGGCTCAGGACGTCGCGGCGGATGACGCGCATGCCGCTGGCGCTGTCGGAAACGTGCTGGCGGCCGAGGAGAGTCACCAGGCGGGCAAAGAAAATATTGCCAATGCGGCGGCTGAGGGGCATCTGGCTTTCTGCGCCCGACATCCGCGAGCCGATGACCAGCTCTGCACCCTGACAACGGCCCACCTCGAGCAATTGGGGAAAGTACTCGGGGGGATAGGTACCGTCCGCATCCAGGAAGCCGAGCCACTGCCCCCGAGCCTGGGCAAAGCCGGTCTTGAGGGCGGCGCCGTAGCCGCTGTTGGTGGCGTGGCGCACAAGCTTGACGCCAGGGTAGCGGCTGACGATCTGCGCTGTGTTATCGCGCGAGCCATCGTCAACCACGATCAGCTCCAGGTCGGCTTCCTGATCGGCCAGAGCCGGCCGGATGCCGAGCACGCGTTCGACAATATCCGCGATGCCCCCCTCCTCATTATAGGCGGGAATGACAACCGAGAGAACGTCCATCATGTTGCTCACCTCATTTTGTTGCCGGCGCCGATTACGTGCGCCGGGGGGCGAACAGGTCCAGAACTGGTCAATGCCCGGGTTAGTAGTAGACGGGCAGATCCGGTGCCGGGTCCTGGTCTCCAACAGCCCGCACCACGCGGGCCGGAACACCAGCCACCACTGAATGTGGTGGCACGTCTCGGGTGACGACCGCACCGGCGGCAACGACCGCGCCGCAGCCGATGTGAACACCGTCGACGACGATGGCACCAGCGCCAATCCACACGTCATCCTCGATGATGATACCTTGGGCAGTGATGCCCTGTTCCACAAACGGCCGCGTGGGATCCGAGAAACGGTGATTGACGGCCACCATTTGCACCAGGGGCGACGTATAGACACGGTCGCCGATCTGGATGCCGCCCTGACCCCGCAGCACGTTGAATTCGCCGATGAGGCTGTCGCGACCGATCCGGATGCCGGCTCGGGGCAGACCTCGAAAGTTGTAGACGTGGAGCACGGCGTGATGCATGATCATCGTGTTGTCGCCAACCTCGATGCCGCCCGGGCAGGCGTGGAGGTAGACCCCCTCATCCAGGTAGACGCCTCTCCCCAGGCGGATCAGGCTCGCAAAGCGCAGGCGCACGCCGCGCTCGATGGCCGCCAGCCCCTCCATCTTCAGAATGATGCGGTAGGCTATGGCACGGAGACCGATGCCCACCACGGTCGGCACCCAGCCCAGGAGCCCGGTTACGCCCTGCTCCAGGCAGTAGCGCAGGGGGCTGGCTGCTTGCCTGGAGAGATAAAGCCGGAACGTGGGCGGCTTGGCAACCGGCGCCCGACCAGATTCGTCGCTCAAGCTATCATCCTGCTATCATCCAAAAGTGAAGGCATCGACCGTTTCCGGGCAGGCTCCGCCGATCTGGCAAAGTTATCACTTTGTCAGACGATGTGGGCTAGCAGCCGCCAGTTGGGGGTACCGCGATGCGGCTCTCGAGAGTCAGCGCGAACCGAACGGATGGCTCAGAGAATCTGGCGTGGGGTAAGGCGCTCAGTTTCCCCTTGGGCTAGCCGCTGAAAGACGTAACCCCTGCCTCGTCGCGTCATGATTCTCTGGGGTTGGCTCGGATCCGGCTCCAGCTTTTGCCGTAGATGATGAATATACAGCTTGATGGCATCTCGCCAGCCCGGACACTCGTTTCCCCACACGTGCAGCATGAGCCGCTCGTGGGATATAACCTCGCCTGCGTGAGCCGTCAGGCAGGAGAGAAATTTGAATTCGGTCGGCGTCAGTGCTACTGGCCGCTCGTTCAGCCAGACCTCGCGCCGGGTGAGATCGATGACCAGGCCCTGATCTACAAAGTAGCTCCGCCCCCGCCAGGAAGGGCGAGAGGTGCTTCTCCGCAGCAGAGCCCGCACCCGCGCGATCAGTTCCAGGGTCAGAACGGGCTTGCGCACGCAATCGTCGGCACCCAATTCCAGGCCCTGGACCAGATCCAGCTCGTTGTCGGTATCCAGCAACAGCAGCAAGGGCGCATCCAGAAACGTCAACAGGCGGCGGCAGAATTGCCAGTCATCCTCAACGTCATTCAGTCCCAGGATCACCACGTCGGGTTGCTCGAGGAGGACGCTTCGAATGGCGTTCAGGCCGGTCACCGTGTGCTCGATCTGAAAGCCTTCGTCCACCAATGCCGGACGCAGTTCTTGCACCGCCGCCTCGTCATCATCGATCACCAGAATATTTGCTGTCACCGCCGGTTCTTCCTGCCCTTCGCTCTCGTGACTGCCAGCAAATTTCGCCAGCTCGCGTTCGTACGGTACGGCAAGGGGGCAACACCAGGGTATTGCCGGGTAGTTTCCCAACAGTACGAAAAGGGGCTGAACGTGTGCTCAGCCCCTACATCATAGTCGACAAAAGTTAAGTTTGGGTAAAGCTAGAGTCCGAAAAGGGTTAGCAAAGAGGTTAAAAAGGTTAACAACGTTAAGAACCGGATGGGACGTCGAACCGGTAGCCCAATCCGCGCTCCGTGAGTATGTACCTGGGATGCGAGGGATCCACTTCCAGCTTTTTTCGCAGGCTGTGAATGTAAACCTTAAGGTAGTTCATCTCGCCCGTGTACTCCCAACCCCACACCTGGGTGAGCAGATACTGATGGGTCAGAACGCGCCCGATGTTGTCGAGGAAACAGGTCAACAGGCCGCACTCCTTGGGAGAAAGGGCCACCGGCTCGCCGTTGACGAGGAGCTGAAAAATGCGCCGGTCAAAGGACAGGCGGCCGTTAATCTGCAGGATGCCATCGCGTGGAGCGGGGCAATCGGTCCGGCGCAGGAGGGCCCGGATGCGAGCGGTCAGCTCGTTCAGGCTAAAGGGCTTGGTCACGTAATCGTCGGCACCCAGGTCGAGCCCGCGAATCTTGTTCGCGTCGCCGTCCAGCGCCGTCAACATGAGGACCGGGGCATTGGAGATCTTGCGGATGCTGCGGCAGGTTTCCCAGCCGTCCATGCGCGGCATCATCAGATCCAACAAGATCAAATGAGGGCTGTGTTTCCGGGCTAGCTGCAAGCCGTCAAGGCCATCCTGGGCAGCAAAGACCTCGTAGCCGTCTTCTTCCAATTTGCGGGTGAGCAATTGGATCAGGTCTATATCGTCTTCTATGATCAAGATTTTGGCCATAGGAGTTCCTTTGGTCTACACTGGATCTAGATCAATCGCCAAGCAAGAGATCTGCTGGAGAAGCCAGTACAAGCTGGCGTCAGGGCACCCTGGCCCGCCTTTTCGATCGAAGGGCTGCACGAGATCGACGAGCCTAATGTCAACGAGACTTGTACAGTCCAGTATTTATTATACATGAACCAGTGACGAAAGTCAAGCGGCGGCCCGGAGATAGGGTAGGGCCAGGTTTTAACAGGAATACGTTCAGGGGAGCAGTGACTACCCGTCCGACTCCTCGAGGAGGCACCCGACATCGTCCAGGCAGGGAGCGATGGCAAATTGGCGAGCGAGCCACAGGAAAAGCGGGCTCAGAGCCAGGGCTACCCAACCTGCCACAGCCCAGTTGAGCACCCAGATCCAGAAAACGCCCAGCAAAAAAGCCGCAACTGCCACCCGTGCCATAGCGCCATCGACGCGCGCGGTCATGTCCCGGACAGAGGTCGCATCGCTCGCATCATCTGCAGCAGTTCCGAACGCCATGAACGAGCTCACCCCCTCTCTGAACGCCCGGCAACCTGGCCGGGTACACATGCGGCTACGATCTATCGCTGCCAAACCAGGCAGGTCCTGCAGAGACCAGTATACCATCCCGGCCATAAAGCGTCAATGGGACAATGGTACCGGAAGGTTGGCTCTCGCAACCGGCAGGTGGCGGCTACACAGCTCGGCGGGGCGACAGGGAGCGTCGACAGTGGGCCAACGGATACGACTTGACGGCCGGCATTAGCGCTGCTATAATCGCTTCGGGAGAGACGCCATGAAAGTGCTGGTTACCGGCGGTGCCGGATACATTGGCAGCCACACCTGCCTGGAGCTGCTGCTTGCAG